>CANJRV010000005.1 GCA_947476825.1 Bacteroidota bacterium
ACAACTGTAGGGCGAAAAAAATTTTTAGAACCTCTATATCATGAAATGATTAAAACAGAAAAAGGAAAAAAAATGGCATTAGAAATTTTTGATATGGCGAAGAATAATTATCACCCTTTAACTGCAAAAAAAATACAAGAAATTATTGAAAAATAATTTAACAAGATTTGTGTTTATCTATTCTTCTTGATAATCCAAATCTTTATGAAATGACTCATGCAATTTGGTTGCTCCATAAAATGCGAGAGCACAACAAATTATTCCAGTTACCAAGGCACTATTTAATTTTGTGATACCTGTCCATTGAAAAAATATATACAATAATGTGATAGGAATTAAGGAAGCGCGAATAAAATTAGGTACTGATGTTGTTACTGTTGCTCTAATATTTGTGCCGAATTGTTCCGCTGCACTCGAAATTAATACAGCCCAATATCCTGCGGCAAAACCGAGTGCGGTAAATAAAAAATAAAATTCCTGTACTGTTCTATTTGCCATACAAAAATAGGCTATCACCATCAGCATAGTAGCAGCAATATAGTATTGCAAGATTTTTTTTCTACTTTGTATAATTTGGCTCCAAATACCTGATGATAAATCGCCAAGAGTGACACCAGCATAACAATATAAAATGGATTTAGGTGGTTCAATAATTCCTATGATACCAAGTTCTTTTCCTAATTCAGGGCTTAATGTAACTAGTATTCCAATACAATACCAAATAGGTAATCCTATCAAAATGCAATGCAAATAAGTGACCAATCTAGCCTTGGATAAAAATAACAGCTTCAAACTTCCTAAACTGTTCGCTTTTTCTTTCGCAAGTTGATACATTCCAGATTCAAAAACTCCAATCCTTAATAATAACAAACAAAGACCTAATACACCGCCAACTATATAACACAATTTCCAATCTTGAAAGTAAATACCCATGAAGCTTGCAAACATGGCACCCGATACACCTACAGTAGCAACAATAGTAGTACCCCACCCTCTTTTTTCTTTGGGTAAAGATTCAGCAACCAAAGTAATGCCTGCTCCTAATTCGCCAGCCAAACCTATTCCAGCAATAAAACGTAGTATCCCATACTCGGTTACATTGGTGACATATGCATTCAAAATATTTGCAACAGAATATAAAATGATGGATCCGAATAAAACAGAAAGCCTTCCTTTTTTATCACCTAGTACACCCCAGAATATACCACCAATCAACATGCCTATCATTTGGATATTTAATAACCATAATCCACTGTGCTCAATTTGTTCAGGGTTAAGACCTAAAGCTTTCAGACTTGGTTTGCGAACAATACTGAATAGAACTAAATCATAGATATCTACGAAATAACCTAAGGATGCAACAATGACTGGAATGGTTAATATGCGTGAATCTTTCTGCATGGTAAAATTTTTGTAGGTCAAATGTAATTCATCGTATTCAACCTTTCAAAGTAGAAATGACAACAAAACAAAAGTCGAACATTTCTATTCGACTTTTATCCATCTGCGTATTACTTTATTTAAAGTTCCTTTTTTGCATTTCGAACCAATACTTCATCAACCATCCCATATTCTTTTGCTTCTTCGGCAGTCATCCAATAATCTCTATCACTATCTTTTTCTACTTTGGCTAATTTTTGACCGCTATGTAATGCGATAATTTCGTATAGTTCCTTTTTCAATTTTCCTATTTCGCGAGCTGTAATTTCAATATCACTTGCTTGTCCTTCAGCACCACCCAAGGGTTGATGTATCATAATGCGCGAGTGTTTCAATGCAGTTCTTTTTCCTTTAACACCTGCACACATTAGCACTGCTGCCATACTAGCAGCTATACCAGTACATATCGTACTCACATCTGGTTGTATAATTTGCATGGTATCATAAATGCCTAGTCCAGCATATACACTACCACCAGGACTATTTAAATACATTTGAATATCACGAGTACGATCTGTGCTTTCCAAAAATAACAATTGTGCGGTTACAATATTTGCTACATAATCATTAATACCTTCCCCAAGAAAAATAATTCTATCCATCATTAGGCGAGAAAAAACATCCATAGATGCAACATTCATCGGACGCTCTTCAATGATATAGGGCGTTAAATTAGTCACTTGTTTATTCATGTGAGATGTAAAGTTGTGCAAGGTTGCACTGCTGATGCCATGGTGCTTCACAGCATATTTATTAAATTCGTTTGGGTTCATATTCTTTATAAGATTGATTAAATTCAAATGTAGGATAATAATTTTAAAATGTCATAACCCGAATTTAATTCATGACATTACATGTTTAATTATGGATGTGATGAATCCAATTGACCAAGATTAAAAGGCAAGGAAGCAAATACATCCAAAATATTTTGATTCAAAAGAAACCTAAAAACTATTGTGCGTTTGCATTTAATTCCAGTTATTATCATTTTAGGATATTTTTTTTCAATTACTACAATAAGTCAAATTTCCTATTATATTTGTACCATACTTTTTTTTTGTTAAATTTTCATTTAGAGAGCATAACTTGGAAATCTAATTAATTTTTTAAAGCATTTAGGATAGTATATCATAAAGAAAATTCTTTAAAATAGTCAAAATAATAAACTAAATTATATGAATGGTCTTATTCAGAATTCGTTTTATATTTCCTTAATTATTATTGGGATTTTATTTGTATGGAAATTGATTATATCCTTGACTAGCTCTAGGTTACGCTCTAATGTCAAAAACTTTTTTTGGTTCGACAATGTCTCTATTTCTTCTACTAGTAATAACGAAATAAAATCAAGTAAAAAACTATCCAATCGAATCTCATTAGCTATAATATTTATAATGTCATTGGAGTTTGTTTTGATTGCTGCAATCTTGTATTTTAGCTAGACCTTTTTTATTTTCTTACTCGTTTTCCCTTCGATTTTTTTTCAATAAAAATTAATCCAGATAAAAAATTTCTTCTTGTTTAAACATCTTATTTTCTTGAATTGTCTTTTTTATTTGGGTAATAGAATGCGTTTCAAAAATTCCGTATAAGGTACTTCCACTTCCACTCATCGAGCAATAGATTCCACCTAATTGATATAATTCGCTTTTAATATTCTTTAAATCAGGGAATTCTTTAAAAATAGGAATTTCAAAATCGTTAATTAATTCATCTTTCCAAGTGGATATTGGCTGTTGGACTATTTCATGTGGAAGCTTTACAGGTTTACCGATGGTTAATTGTGAAAATGCCCATGCTGTTGAAATATGCACCGATGGCTTAATTAAAACAAAACTATAGGCGCTTAAGTCTAATTTTATTTCTTCCAAAATCTCCCCTCTTCCAGAACCTCGACAAGGCTTATTCTTTAGAAAAAAAGGGCAATCGCTACCCAATTGAATGGCATATTGTTGTAGGTTATCATCTGTAAGTTCCAGTTTAAAATACTCATTTAACATCTTCAACATAAAGGTTGCATCAGAAGATCCACCACCTAAACCGGCTCCTGTAGGAATTTTCTTTAATAAATGGATATTTAAATATGGCAATTGCGGAAAATCTTTCTTCACCAAATCATAAGCTTTCACAATAATATTATCAGCTGGATTTACATCCATTGAAATACCTGAATTGCTCATTTGAAATGCGTGCGCAGGAATAAATTCAAGTGCATCTACTAACTGAATTGGATAGAATACAGTTTCTATATCATGAAATTTATCTTGGCGCTTCGCCATTATTTGCAATCCAAGATTTATTTTGCCATTTGGAAATTGAATCATATTGGTAAAACTAAACCAAAAAAAATACCCTCCAAAACGAAGGGTATTTTTTATTAATGAGCTTCTACTTGTTTTTCTTTAAAGCCTTTTATTTGTGTGATTAAAGCTTTTAGTGCTAAATCAAAAGATTCTTCAAAACTTTTAGATTCGTGTTTTACAAAAAAAGTGTGCTTCGGAATATGCACTTTTATTTCGGCAATTTTGTCCTTGATTTGATGTATCACATTATCTACTTTTAGGTAAACTTCTACATCAACAATGTTATCATGATAGGTTTTTAATTTATCGACTTTTTCATTGACATGCGTTAAAAGTTTCTTGTCAGCATCAAAGCGTTGTGTGCGAATTTGAATATTCATTTGTCTAAAATTTAATTACAGGGTTAATAATATAAAGAACTAGCATGAAGGTACAAAGAGAATTAATAAAACAAAAAAAAGCTTAGTATTTTTTTACAATTATTCGCATTTTTGTTATTGTTTTAACATTATTAAATTGAAAATTTAGAATGTGGAAATTAAACAAATTAATTGATAGCGGAGCTTAGCGGAAATTTGTAATGAACGTCTTCTATTTTCAAAAATAATTTTACCATTAAGGCAAGCAAAAGAAATTACGTAGGATAGAAAAAAATGAATAAGCTTCACTATTTAAAATAGATTCATGATATTTGAACATAATAATCAAATAATGATTGCTGGAATAGGAACTGATATTGTTGAAGTATATCGAATCGAAGAGAAATTGCAAAAGAATGAACGCTTCAAGACTCACGTTTTTTCTGAGGCAGAAATTGCCTATTGCGAAAAACAAAAAAAACCGAATATTCATTTTGCCGCAAGGTGGGCAGTAAAAGAAGCTTACCTCAAAGCAATTGGTGTGCAATTTATTGGTAATCATCGCTTGCCAGAAATTGAAACCTTACATTTTGAAAATGGCAAACCGTTTATCCATTTACTAGGCAATGCGAAACAAAATTTTTTAAATCAAAAATGCAAGGCAATTCATGTGAGTATTTCGCATACTGAAATTAATGCCATTGCATTTGTGGTAATTGAATCAGATACTTTCTGATGGAAGTTACATTGCAAACTACTAGTTTAAACACTTTAGCAAAGTATCAAATAACTACACATTATCAAAAGATTAAATCATAAATAAATTTACAGGAGCTATAAAAATGATCATGGAAAAAGTAAGAATCGATAAATATTTATGGTCGATAAGATTATTCAAAACGAGAACTTTGGCAAGTGCTGCCTGTGAAAGTGGGAAAGTAAAATGGAAAGGTGAATCGATAAAAGCCTCTAAAGCTGTTATCTTAAATGAAGAATATGAGGTGCGAAATGAAGCAAAAAAATTACTGATTAAGGTAACTGGAATTATTTCGAATCGAGTGTCTTACGAAGTTGCTATCACCAACTATATTGACATTACCCCTGAAAGTGATAAAGTTGAAAATGAATTTCAGGCTTCCAGTTTTTACACCGGTAAACGTTTAAGTAAAGTAGGCAGACCAACCAAACAACAACGTCGAAATATGGATGATTTTCTGGAAAATGAGTAAGCAAAATAAAAATTTTAACCTCATCCCTTTTTTATTCGGTTTCCCTTGCTATTAAATTCAAAAAAAAAATTACCTTGCCTTACAAATTTACTTTCTGATGGAACAACAACTCACACTCGAACAAATACAAGATTTTAAAGGAAAATACCCAAAGCAATTATGGTATCTATTTTTTAGTGAAATGTGGGAGCGATTTTGTTTCTATGGGATGCGGGGCATGCTTACTTTTTTTATGGTTCATCATTTAATGATGAATGAAAAAGTTGCCAATTTGCAGTATGGTGCCACTCAAGCCTTTGTTTATGCATTTACCTTTCTTGGCGGTTTGTTTGCAGATAAAATATTAGGATTTCGAAAATCATTATTTTGGGGAGGATTACTCATGATCATCGGCAGTTGTATTTTGGCTTATGATCCTCTGAAATTTTTCTTTTTAGGCATTAGTTTCACAATAATCGGCACTGGCTTTTTCAAACCGAATATTTCTACGATGGTAGGAAGCTTATATAAAAGCGGCGATACACGAACTGATGCGGGATTCTCTTTATTCTATGCTGGAATTAATGTCGGTGCTCTAATTGGTGGTTATATTTGTATTGCCATAGGCAAGGGAGAAATGTTACAAAATACGATACCTACTCATCTTGCTTGGAATGTCGCCTTCGGATTAGCTGCAATAGTGATGACTATCAGTTTAGTTACTTTTATTTTTACCAAAAATTCATTAGGGCCGATTGGACTTTCACCAATGCATTCCATGGAGGATGGCAATAAAAAACAAATGATAGAATGGGCAGTTTATTTAGGTTCTTTAGCTATAATTCCATTAATCATGATTATGGTATCCAAAACGGAATATACAGATTACTTCATGTATACCATTGGACCATTAGTGCTTCTGTATTTATTTTATGAAATGACTAAATGCAATAAAGATGAACGAAATAAATTACTTGCGGCATTAGTATTCATCCTTTTTTCCATTCTATTTTGGGCGTTTTTTGAACAAAGTGGTGGCTCCCTAAGCTTATTCGCAGCTAATAATTTGGATAGTAATGTATTAGGAATCAAGTTAGATCCAAATGGCGTAAACAATTCTGCAAATTCATTATTTGTTATCATTTTCGCTGCTTTATTAGGCTTATTGTGGGTGTGGTTGAGCAAGCGAAAAATGGAACCAAACACGTTAGTTAAATTCGGATTGGGTTTTTTATTTTTAGCACTTGGTTTTTATATTTTTTATTATACAAGATTCTTTGCTGATGCGAATGGAGTCACTTCACTTAACCTATTCACTTTCGGATGGTTTATCATTACCTTCGGAGAATTAAGTTTATCGCCTATAGGTTTATCCATCATGACCAAACTCTCTCCTACTCGTCTGAGTGGTGTGATGATGGGCATGTGGTTTTTGGCAAGCGCTTATGGACAATACGCTGCAGGCATATTAGGAGCAGGCATGGCAAGTGCCGATGAGCATGCATCCTTAATCACAAAATTAATGGCGTATACAGATGGCTATAAACAATTGGCAATCTATGCTTTAATAGCTGGTGTTGTATTAATCGCGATTTCACCTTTTGTCAAAAAGCTAATGGGAGAAGTTAAGTAGACCATGAAACAAAAAAGTATTCAAATCCAGAAACTACTTGTGATAGTTTCAATTGTTCTTTTTGTATGTAAAATTTTTGCCTGGTATATAACTGGTTCGGTTGCTATTCTCACGGATGCATTAGAAAGTACAGTGAATGTAGTAGCTGGTTTTATCGGATTATACAGTATTATTCTGTCGGCAAAACCTAAAGATAAAGAACATCCTTATGGGCATGGCAAAGTAGAATTTATTTCAGCAGCAGTAGAAGGTATATTAATCAGTACCGCAGGATTTATAATTATTTATGAAGCACTCATTAATTTAATTCATCCGCATACGCTACAAAAATTAAATATTGGCTTAATACTTATTGGTATTACTGCCTGCATAAATTATGTTGTAGGCTTTTATTGTGTCAAAAAGGGTAATCAGGAAAATTCGCCAATATTAATTGCTGGTGGCTCACATCTAATATCAGATACTTATTCAACTATAGGACTTATTGTCGGCTTGTTTATCGTATGGATTACTGGATACAAATGGCTAGATAGTGCTGTTGCCATGGTATTTGCCTTCATTATAATTTTCACAGGCTATAAAATTATTAGAAAATCTATTTCTGGCATCATGGATGAATCGGACGAAGCCATCATAGAAGAAATCATTCAATTATTAAATAAAAAAAGATTGACCAATTGGATTGATGTTCACAATATGCGAGTCATTAATTATGCCGGGTTCTATCATATAGATTGCCATTTAACCGTCCCCTATTATATCAATGTATCCGAATCGCATGACATTTTGGATACTCTCACAGACATTTTAAAAAGCCATTTTAAAGATCGTGTCGAATTTTTTGTACATATAGATGGATGCCTTCCTAAACAATGCAGTTTATGCAACGTACAACCTTGTAAATTTCGCCAAAAAGATTTTGAACATTCCATTACTTGGACAATAGATAATATTTTATTAGATAAAAAGCATACGTTGGTGTGATATTAAACTACTAATTGAATGTTGACTCCTTGTTATATTATCTGCATATAAACCATTGCTTAATTGCATTTGATTTATATGCAGTGCACAAAGTGCAAATCATTTTTAGAAATGAATCATAATTGTATCCAACTCAATCCATCCAACTAGCTACAGCCTGTTGTGGTGCCGCAATTTGGACACATATAACAAGTTCCATTTCTTAGTGTAATGTTTCCACAACTGCGACAAATCGGAGCGTCAGCACTTGTGCCCATCATTTTCTTTTTATCCAATTCCGACATTGCACTAGCTACATTTACTTTTTGAGGAGCTAATTCAGAAACAGGGCTTGGTTTACTTGGTCGAGCTGAAAGCGAAGTGATCCGTACATTAGACAATTCTTGATCTTCTGTTGGTTGATCCCACTCATCATGACCAGTGCTACCTGCCGCAGCTTGGACATGCACAAGATCTGTTCGCCCTAGGTATTCATAACCCAATGCGCGGAAAATATAATCGACAATGGAAGTTGCGTTTTTAATATTTGGATGATCTACAATTCCAGCCGGTTCGAAGCGAGTGAAGATAAATTTATCTACAAATTCTTCTAAAGGCACACCATATTGTAAACCAATGCTGACAGAAATCGCAAAGCAATTCAACAAACTACGAATTGTTGCACCTTCTTTACTCATATCAATGAATATTTCTCCCAATGTACCATCACTGTATTCACCGGTACGAAGAAATACTGCTTGTCCACCAACTTTTGATTTAATAGTATATCCTCTACGTTTTGCAGCTAATGTTTTACGTTCAACGATTCGAGACAATTGACGTTTTAATTTTGTATCTGGACTCGCTTGTACTCGTTTATTGACTTCTTCCAATAATTCATCAATCGTTAATTTGTCCAAATCATGAATCACATTCTCTGCAATTTGCTTGATTTCTTCTTTGATATTTTCAGGTTCTGATACCTTTTCTTTTTTATCACTTTTATTAGAAAGTGGCTGGCTCATCTTACTTCCATCGCGATATAAAGCGTTGGCTTTCAACCCCAATTCCCAACTTAATTGATAGCATTCTTTAATCTCAGCGATGGTTGCTTCATTCGGCAAATTAATCGTTTTGGAAATAGCTCCAGAGATAAAAGGTTGTGTTGCACCCATCATACGAATATGTCCAGTATGGTGAATATATCGCTCACCTTTTTTACCACATTTATTGGCACAATCAAAAATGGCAAGATGCTCTGGTTTAAGATATGGTGCGCCTTCTAGCATCATAGTTCCACATACATAATCATTCGCTGTATTTATTTCTTCCTCCTTGAAACCTAATTCTTCCAATAAGTCAAAAGTAGGATTCATGTATTGTTCTGGCTTGAAACCAATGCGTTGCAAGCATTCTTCGCCTAAAGCATAATGATTAAATACAAATGCAATATCAAAAGCACTTTCAACAGCTAGGTCCAATTTTTTTAATTCCTCAGCAATAAAACCTTTTTGAGTTAATGATTGATGATTGATGAAGGGAGCACCAGCAAACGTACCATGTCCTTTTGCATATTTTACAATCGCATCATTTTCCTTTTCAGAATAACCAATATTTCTTAAGGCTGTAGGAATGCTCTGATTGATTATTTTAAAATAACCACCACCGCTTAATTTTTTAAACTTCACCAATGCGAAATCGGGTTCTACGCCTGTGGTATCACAATCCATTACCAATCCTATTGTTCCAGTTGGTGCAATTACCGTTGCTTGTGCATTTCTGTATCCGTATTTTTCTCCCATTTGCACAGCATCATCCCATGCTTTTGTAGCAGCTTTCAACAAATAATCAGGACAATATTTTGCTTGTATTCCTTGTGGTTTGATATCGATACTTTCAAATGCGTCTTGCGCATCGTAAGCCGCTGCACGATGATTACGCATCACACGAAGCATATGTTTTTTATTCTCTTCGTATTTCGCGAAAGTGCCTAAATGATGTGCCATTTCCGAGGATGTCTTATAAGCAACACCTGTCATAATTGCGGTTAGAGCACCTGCAATACCTCGTGCTTGTTCACTATCATACGGAATTCCTTGCACCATTAATAACGACCCTAAATTGGCATAACCTAAACCAAGGGTTCTATAATCATAGCTTAATTGAGCAACTTCTTTCGCTGGGAATTGTGCCATGAGAACAGATATTTCTAAAACAACTGTCCAAAGTCTGGTTACATATTCATAACCGTTCACATCAAATTGATTCGTCTCTTGATTATAAAAACGACGAAGATTCATGGATGCTAAATTGCATGCTGTATTATCCAAAAACATATATTCGCTGCAAGGATTTGAAGCACGAATTTTTCCACCTTCAGGACAAGTATGCCATTCATTGATAGTTGTATCGTATTGTGTTCCTGGATCTGCACAACGCCATGCTGCGTAGGCAATTTGATCCCATAAATCTTTAGCTGGCACTTTTTTCATGACATGCCCATCGGTACGAGCTTTTAGTTCCCAGTCGGTTCCATTTTGTAAGGCATAGAAAAAATCATTCGGCACACGAACAGAATTGTTAGAATTTTGTCCGCTTACTGTTTTGTATGCTTCCCCTTCATAATCATGGCTATAACCAGCAGCTATTAATGCGGCTACTTTTTGCTCTTCTTCTACTTTCCAATTGATGAATTTTTCGATTTCTGGATGATCTAAATCTAAGCAAACCATTTTTGCTGCACGGCGAGTAGTACCACCACTCTTGATAGCCCCTGCTGCACGATCGCCTATTTTCAAAAAACTCATGATACCACTAGAAGTACCGCCACCACTTAATTTTTCACCTTCACCTCGAATGTTAGAATAGTTGGTTCCAACACCACTTCCGTATTTAAATATTCGGGCTTCACGTACCCATAAATCCATGATTCCACCTTCATTGACTAAATCGTCATCAACGCTTAAAATAAAACAAGCATGTGGTTGAGGACGTTCATAGGCATTGGTAGATTTACTTAATTCTCCAGTGCTTGGATCTACATAATAATGTCCCTGTGGTTTACCCGTAATGCCATATGCAGAATGCAACCCTGTATTAAACCATTGAGGAGAATTAGGCGCACAGCTTTGGTTCAGAATTGAATAAACTAATTCTTCATAAAATATTGTTGCATCATATGGACTATTGAAGTAATTATGTTTTTCTCCCCATTGCTTCCAACAATCGGCCATACGATGAGCCACTTCTTTGATAGATGTTTCTCGTCCTAATGTACCATCAGCTTGTGGTACTCCTGCTTTTCTGAAATATTTTTGGGCTAAGATATCTGTCGCAATTTGACTCCAATGTGAAGGAACTTCTACATTTTTCATTTCAAAAACTACTTCTCCATTGGGATTGCGAATAACTGACGTGCGCAAATCATACTGAAATTGATCATACACACTAATTGTGTCAGTGGTATAATATCGGCTAAATAATAAGCCAGATGTTGGGGTGTTTTTTTTACTCATGGGGGTGCGAATTTATTGGGTTTCCCTCTATTTCAGAGTGTATTCTCGTCTCAATTAATTTATGAATCAATGTTGCCATTGTCGTAAATTAAAACTAAAATGAAAATAACCTCTTTGGAGTGGATTGTAGGACGAAGATATTTTTTACAACTTGGTTTTGGTATTTTCTTTATTCACAGTTTGTGTATATTCTGCATATTATTTGGCATCACATAGCAAAATCAATATGTATATCGTTGTGTATAAAAAAAAATATTTATTTTGGATAAATGGCAAAATAAACAATTTGGATTTTCACAAATACAATAACCCAACTTGGAATAGAACAAAACAATTATGAAAAGATCCTTTTCAGGATAAAATCTAAGTGTTTAGATAACAAAGACCAATTATCGGATAGCTATCATGGATATTTCAACATTCACATTTCTTGGTAAGCCAGCAACCTGAATGGTTTCACGAGCTGGGAAGTCCTTTGTAAAGTATTTAGAATAAGTAGTATTCACTGTAGAGAAATGCTGCATATCACTTAAGAAAATGGATGTTTTTAGTACATGATCAAAATCAATTCCAGCCTCCGTTAAGATGGCTTTTAGATTCTGCATCACTTGTTCTGTTTCTTCTTCAATACTATCTAGTATTAATGTATTCGATTCTGCATTCAAAGCAATTTGCCCAGAAATAAATATAAAACCGTTTGCCTCAATGGCTTGATTATACGGGCCAATTGGTGCAGGCGCATTTGTCGAATGAATATTTTTTTTTACCATCTTGCAAAAATAAGATTTGAATTACATTTGCGTGCATAAATGAGCTATATATTATATATTGATACCAGCGGAACTGATTCCCTTCTCTTTCTATCACAAGATGAAAAAATTATTGCCACTAAAACAAGTGCCCTACAAACAAATCATAGTCATTTAATACATATTCATTTAAATGAGTTACTGTTAGAAGCAGGAATTAAATGGAATCAAATACACGCGATTGCGATACAGAATGGCCCTGGTTCTTATACTGGATTAAGAATTTCACTATCTGCCGCAAAAGGAATTTGTTATGTGCATTCCATTCCATTATTTCTATTTAATTATTTTGAAATAATACACTATTGCATTCCAAATAAAAATAGGCCTATAGGCATTTTATTATTTGCTAGAGAAAATGAATTTTTCTTTTCTGCCTATCATCCACAAGAAGGAATAATTCAAGACCCGTCATTGATTTTAATAAGTGATTTAGATTCATTTATCGAAGAAAAAAAATTAGAACTTGTAACTGTGGATGCTAAATTGAACGCTTATTTTCCCAAGATTGAACTAATAGAATTAACGCCAGCAAAAATTGCAGCGTATATTTTTACGAAAATTTCTTCCAAAAAAGAGGCTGACTTATTCTATTCCGAGCCTTTTTACTTAAAAAACGTGTACATTAACAAATAAACATGTTATAAACATTTGTTTTTTTGATAATATTATTAAATTTACGTTTGAATTATTTTGCGTTAATAGATAATTAACAATCTCAGTAAGTGCGCATAAATAATCCTCTCTTTTCAATACATATTAAAAATGAAACTAATGGAACAAAACATTCTTTCTTCAGACATCATTTCAATTCATGAAATCAATTCGATGTCTAAAATTAATTATCTTGAAGTAAAAAAAGCAGCCGCTATTTTGAGGGCAATTAACCACAAACTAAGACAGTCCATTATTAAACTATTAGAAGAAAAAAACTTCTTGACTGTGACAGAAATATATGTCAAACTTCGAGTTGAACAATCAGTCGCCTCTCAGCATTTAGCTATTCTCCGTCGAGCTGAAATTGTCAAAACCAATCGCGATGGTAAAAACATTCATTATTCGCTTAGTTCTTCAAGATTAGGAGAAATAGACAATGTGATTAAACAACTATTACAGGACGACAATAAATAATTAAATTTAAGAGATTCTACTCCAGACTTCCTTATCTTTTCGACTTAACAGAAAGAGTTTTAAATTCTCATTTTCTGACTTAACCAGATTTTGATCTTGCTGAAGCAGTTGTATAGCTGCATTCCTTGTTGTTTCCATTAATGCTACATCTTTAATAATATCAGCAATTTTCAAATCTGCTGCACCGCTTTGTCTAGTTCCATCAATTTCACCTGGACCACGAAGTTCAAGATCCTTTTCAGCAATCGCAAAACCACTAGATTCTGTAATCATTGTATGCATGCGTTCCTTGCCGTTTAAAGTCAATTGTTCAGAAGTCAATAAAATACAATAGGATTGATCAGCGCCCCGTCCTACTCTTCCTCGCAATTGATGTAATTGAGATAAGCCAAATCTCTCTGCGCTTTCAATGAGCATAACACTAGCATTTGGAACATTTACGCCCACTTCGATGACTGTAGTTGCCACCATAATATGCGCATTCCCTTTTACAAAACTATTCATATTGCTTTCACGATCTGCTGGCGTTTGTTTGCCATGAACCATGGCAATATGATATAAATGGCTTGGGAAAAATTGTTTCACTTGTTCATACCCAGCTTGAAGATTTTCGAAATCTAATTTTTCACTTTCTTCGATTAATGGATATACAATATAAGCTTGTCTTCCCAAGTCAAGTTCATGCCTTATAAAATCCATTACCTTAGCCCGATGAATTTCAGATCGATGTATAGTTGTTATTGGTTTGCGTCCAGGTGGTAAATGTGCGATTACAGACACATCCAAATCGCCATAGCTGGTCATCGCTAATGTCCGTGGAATTGGCGTAGCGGTCATTACTAAAATATGAGGAGGCAAAGTATTTTTTTTCCAAAGCTTAGATCGTTGCTCAACACCAAATCGATGTTGTTCATCAATAATACTTAGGCCTAAATTTTGAAAAATAACGCTATCTTCTATTAACGAATGTGTCCCAATTAAAATGTGAATTTCACCATGAAGTAATTGTTCAAGTAATAATCTTTTCTGTTTGGCTTTCGTTTTCCCCGAAAGGTATGCCACTTGAATCGGGAGTTCCTTTAATAACTGCGAAATACCTTCAAAGTGCTGCCATGCAAGAATTTCAGTCGGCGCCATTAAACAAGTTTGAAATCCATTATCTAAGGCTATCAACATGCACAGAACCGCAACTATTGTTTTCCCACTACCTACATCGCCTTGTAATAAACGATTCATTTGTTTACCTGTTTGGGTATCATTACGAATTTCGCGCAATACTTTTTTTTGGTCTTCCGTTAATTCAAAAGGAAGAAACTGCTTAAAGAAAGTATGAAACAAATCACCGACTGTAGTGAATACATAACCCTTTATAAATTGGTGATTCAGTTTTAATTTACAAATTCCTATTTGATGAATGAATAATTCTTCAAATTTTAGCCTATGAATGGCTTGAGTTAGTTGTTGGATATTCTCTGGAAAATGAATATTTTTGATGGCCATATATTTAGGCATCAGTTGAAAATGAGATAGAATTGGAAGTGGCAAAATTTCTACTACATTTTTTTCAGATAATAGGAGAAAAAGTTGCTGAACTAATTTTACATAGAACTTTCCAGATAATGATTTAGATCTCAGCTTTTCCGTTGAAGAATAAACTGGTTGATACAATGGGAATTGCTCCATGGCATTCCCTTCTATTTTTTCTAATTCTGGATGTGTAATATTCCAGTATCCATTAAATCGAGTTGCTTTGCCATAGACTAAAAAATCCCCTCCATTCGCAATCATTTTCTCTAACCAATGGATACCCTGAAACCAGACCAATTCAATGGTACCAGTTTCATCTTTGAAATTAGCAACCAACCTTTTGCTTCGTCCGGTTCCTATAAGTTCTGAATAAGTAATTCGACCAATAATTTGTACAAAAGTGCTTTCTTCAGGAATATTCTTGATTTTAATGAAGCTACTTCTATCCATGTATCTAAATGGATAAAAATGAAGCATATCCCCAAAGGTATATATACTCAATTCCTTGCGCAACATATCCCCTTTCAACGGACCTACTCCTTTCAAGTATTCTATGGGTGTCAGTAACAGTTCATTTTTATGCGTAAACATGCAATGTAAAAATAGTTTAATCCAATAACAATTAAGACAGCAGTCTTAAAATTAATTTTGTTTTACTACAAAGAACAATCATTCTTTAAGCTTCTTTAGCTTTGCGTTTTCATTTGCTTGGTCAAACTAGCTAACCATAAAGATTCTAATATAGTGTAGGTGATATAAACACCCATTAATAAAAATAAATCTGGTTTAAATAATTTACCTTGGTATAAAAACACAACAGCCGCAATAATGCAAGATAAAAATTTAATGAGTGTAGCACCCATTACACCTCGTACAAATTTGTTCGGATTTTTATCATTAATCGAACGCACAGAAATCCAATAAGATAACAAAGTAACCAATGCTAAAAATATAGTTCCAATTAATACGACTTGCATTGTAAAATGCGCAGAGAAAAAATATTCAGTACCACACAAAATAATGGTGACTACAAATAGAAGTAAGTAAAATTTATTTTTCATTTTGAATCATTCTTTACATGGAATGAAGATATAATTGTGATGAAGACAATAAGACAAAAAGCCTACTTATGGCTATTTATCAATAAGAAGTATTGTTAGTAATTAAAACTAGTACTACCTAATTTACCAAATTCATGTAAATCATGGCATCATTTACTTATGCATTCACATTTGACACCCCTAATGAATTAGTATTCATTGGTGGTTTTAATGTTTCTAATTTGGGTGCAACGTAAGCAGCAGCAGCAGGTGCAGGTGCCCCCATAGAGCAATTGCCATTAAATTTAACGCCATTTTCAATGACTAATTTTCCAGTATTAATATCGCCATCAATAATTGCAGAGCCTTTTAAAAATAGGATATCCGCAATTTTCAATTTGCCAGTTACATAGCCTGAAATTTCCGCATTTTGACAGATGATATCTCCATCTACTTTTCCATTGTTTGAAATAATTACTTTCCCTTTAGAAGTAACACTCCCTTTAATATTCCCTTCAATTTTTATATCTCCTTCAATTTTTATTTGCCCCTCTAACATGGTTCCTTCAGAAATAATCGTTAAAGGAGAACTGCTACTGCTACTGTTACCATAGGTAGGCAAAATACTGGATGCAACAACAGGCTCCATTCTTGGTGGAATATTATTTATCTGTGGTGTAGGTGGTGTTTCTTTATTGCTTGAAAAAATGGACATAGATTTTTTTTTTTTTAATCGGTCAAAATTAGTGTAAATATTCAATCTTACAACACAAGTGAAGATTCTTTTTTGCGTAACACCTTTGCCGAATTTTACAACACTACTCACTTTTCCTGAAATTTCACTCCTATTTTCCTAGAATATCAATGGAAGAAAATTATAAATAATTCAAGCAATTACGCCTATTTTTGTGCCATCTTTTATATAAAACTTCATTATAAAATCACATTTTTATGGTTCAAAAAAAAACTTTTGCAAAAATGCAATAAAAGTGTTTGTTTTAAGTTTCATAACCCGTGAAGATTCATCTAAATATAGCCTTTTTTTTGGTCATCTGCTTTACGCTGCTCTTCTCTTTTACAAGTGAAGCGCAGAGTATTTATACAAAAAATAAAATAGACAGTAGCGCAATTCAAAATAGAATTAATAATGAATATGCCCGCAGAGATAGCATGATTGCTGCCATGCGTCAAAAACGTTCTGCTGATAGTTTAGCAAGAATTATTCAAAAACAAAAATTACAACAATATAGAGATAGTTTGGTCGCAGCTCGTATTTCAAAAAGAAAAGCAGATAGTATCGCTCGATTAGAATTAAAAAATAAACTAATAGAAGAAAGAAGAATTAAAGATAGTACGGATTTAGCCGTCAAAAGAAAAACACAAGATAGCCTTGCGGCAATCCAATTTAAATTGGATAGTATTAAGCATGAAGAACAATACATAGCGAATAAAATTGCAGCTGAGAAACGGCGAATTCAAGATAGTTTATTAGCAGTACGATTAGCTTATAATGATAGTTTAAAAGAAGCAAGGTTAATTTCAAAAACCCAGCGAGACGAATGGAATAAATATAAAAATTCTAAACACTATAAAGATAGTGTAGCCGCTAGAAAAAAAGAGATAGCTGATAATCTCAAACAAAAAAGGCAAACAGAACTTACCATACGAAAGGAAAAACAACAGCATTTCAATGATAGCATTTTTATTGCCAGAAAAATGTATAATGATAGTTTAACTTTAGTTAGGCATCAGCACAATGACAGTATTGCAACGCATCAAAGATATGTAATAGATAGTACCAAAGCATTTCGTAAAACCTATACAGATAGCGTTGTTACAGCAAGAAATATATTAAAAGATAGTTTAAATGCAAAAAGAAAATTAAAAGATCTCAAAGCAAAAGAGGCGGAAGAGGCAGCTTTGGCAAAAGCTAAAAAGAAAAATGACCTTTCGCTCTCCGTTAAAGTACATGAAGACAAAAAGGAAGCTTGGACAAATGAGAAATTGCTGAAAAGAAAATGGAGTCTTCCAAGAAGAATCTATCAAAACACAGTCACCCGTTATAACTATTATTATAATGCTAAAAGAAAGTATCGAGAATCTACAAAAACTTTGACAAAAAATAATCATGAAGATTTTAGTCAACCTATTTCGATATATCCATTTGATGTTCAAAAATCTGGTAGTACAGTCGCATCAGATATGGATTCAGTCATAAAAAAATGTTCATTTAGTACGCAAATTCATGACCCTCGTTCTAAATGGTTTGATAATCTATATTTCTTAATGGGTAAAGGCTCTTACACAAAAAGCGATTACGAAAGTGCAATTACTACTTTTCAATTCGTAGCGAATGAATATAAAGATGCGCCTAAAAAATCGGTGATTAAAAATGCGCCATTGGATTCAAACTTAAGTATTGCAAGCGTCGAAAAAAGAAAAGGAATCAGAAAATTAAGACATCAACCCATTAGAAATGAAGCATTAATATGGTTAGCTAAATCGTATATCATGGCAGAACAATATAGTGAAGCCCAATCTCTATTAGGTACTCTAGAAAAGGATAGAAATTTTCCAAAGCGACTGAAACCAGATTTATATATTACAAAAGCCTCTTTGGATATTGAACAAAAAAATACTACAGAAGCTATTGCATCCTTGACAGAAGCATTGAAACAAAAACTGGATCACAAACAAAGTTCACGCTTGGAATTTTTATTAGGTCAGCTATATCGTAAAGAAAAAGACTATGTATCTTCTACTGAACATTTAAAGAAATCGATACATAAAAAGACTAAACCAGAAATGGATTTCTTTTCTAAATTATATATCGCTGAAAACGCAGCCTATGGTGGGGGTGAGAAAGCAGAGTCTATCAAACAATTAGAGAAAATAATTTCAGATCCAAAATTCGCTAAATTTAAAAGCCAAGCCCTCATTGCCTTAGCCGCCATCGAAGCTACAGACAATCCAGAAAAAGCAATTACATTGTTGAAAAAAAGTATTGCAGATCCTGAAAATAAAGAGCCGATTCAAAAAGCAACCGCCTTTGCGTATTTGGGTAAATTATATTATAACAACTCTGATTATGAACCTGCAAAAGCCGCCTATGATAGCGCCTCTTTTTATGGTAGCAATCCACCGATTGAGAATATCAATGAAGTAAATACACGCAAAACAGTTTTGGGCGACATCGTCACTTATTTACATATCATTCATACCCAAGATAGTTTATTAATGCTTTCTCAAAAAAGTGAAAAAGAACAAAAAGCTATTGCTAAAAAAGAATTGGATAGAATCAAAAAATTGTTGGAAGAACAAAAATCAACTGAAACAAAAGTAGAAACGTTAATACCAAATAACTCTACCAAATCAAATTGGTATTTTTACAAAACAGACTTAATAGAAAAAGGGGCAAAAGAATTTACACAAAAGTGGGGTAAAAGAAAATTAGAAGATAATTGGCGAAGAATTGCAGTTTTAAATTCTAATTCCAATGCAATGGAAAATATTGAAGAGCAAGAACAAAATGCAGGAGATATAAAAGCAATTGGCACTGACTTATATACGTTGTTATCCTATATCCCAAAGACCCCAGCAAAAGTAGATGCTGCAAAAATAAAAATCATGGATGCTTATTATGGTTTGGGCTTAACCTACTTCTCACAACTTTCCGATTATAAAAAATCAATTGGTGCTTTTGATACTTTAATTGATCTATATCCAACTACAAGTTATAAAGCACAAAGCTACTATGGCTTATATTTAGATTATAATAAGTTAGGCGAAACTACACAGGCCACAAAATATAAAAATCTTTTAAATAAAGAATTTGGCGAATCTATATTTTCACAAATTGCTAGTAATCCTGAATATTTAAATGAAATAAAGAATAAGGAAAAATATATTCTTCACCATTATGATAGCACTTATGCATTATATAAAGTTACCAAATATACAGAGGCATTGAGTCAAGTCGAATTTGCCAAAGCAACGTATAAAAATCATGCCTTATTGCCGAAGTACTTATTGGTAGAAGCTATTAGTTATGCAGGTTTGAAGAACTTTGTGAAGTGTAAAGAAATTTTAACAAGCATCATTGCAAATTATGTGAATACCCCCGAACAAATTAGGTCTACGGCTATATTGAATTATTTATTAGCACACAATACAGATTCACTAACGGCTAAAATTGATTCAAATACAGTACTCAAAACGATTATAACTAATCCAGACAATACTAAATCTGAAGACAGTTTAGAAGCTAGTGTTTCATTTACAGATTTACGAAAAAGCGAAGGAAGTGGACATTTTGAATATGAACCGAATAGTCCGCATTTTGTTTTAGTTTTTATTAAAAATGTGGATGGTAGAACAATGGCATTAAAATCTGCATTAAGTGATTATAATTTAATGAAGCATGGCGTTTCGGAATATAGTACCGGGCTTAATTTGTTTACCGCACAACAGGCAGTAGTTACGGTACAGGAATTTTCCAATCATATTTTTGCAAAACAATATATGAATGAATTGAAAGGAGAAAAAAATATCTTCACCCAATTCCAGAAAAATGAATATGAAATCTGCATCATTTCCAAAGCGAATCAAGAAGAGTTATTGAAGACAAGAGATATATTAGGTTATTTGAAATTCTACAAGCAGAAATATAAGTAGTGGTAGTTTTATTTTCAGGTTCTTAAGATATTTTACTTACTCTTTTAATGGCAATAATTTTATGTCTTGAATTTGCCTTCATGTTTCGGATGATTTTGGTTTAAACCAAATCGGATTTTTGGGTGCTGCAAGCCACGCTTTTTCTTTGTTTTTTTCATCTTCTTTTTCCTTAGGCCATTCATCAATCAATGAGAAAATTGTTTCTATTCGCCATCATGCATTTTTACATCCTGTCCCAGATTAATCATTTTCTTATCGAGATTTTCTAACTTTAATAATACTTCGCTGTTGGTCAATAATATCTCCCTAAGTTTTGTATAAATCCTCATTATTTGAATATTTACTTGTATAGCTCTGAGACTATTTAAAATACTGGATAGCATTAGTACTCCATAATCAGTAAATACGAAAGGTAGTTTTCTAATGCCTCCCCAACTTGATGTCGCATTTTGCGACATCAAGATTCCCAATTCTTCCTGTGTTAATTGAAACATAAAATCTATGGGAAATCTATTAATATTTCGTTTTACTTGTTCATTTAACCTTCTTGTTTCTACTTCATACATTTCCGCTAGATCTCTATCTAGCATTACTTTCTGCCCTCTAATCATGTATATTTACTCATGATTATTTCGCTTTGTATTATTATATTTTTACTCATTTACACATAACTTTTTTGGAATGTAAATGTATTATTTTGTTTTAAAATAGCACATTTTGCAACCTTATAATTTGCATTGAATGTAGATTATAAAATTCATAAACTTCCCTTCTTGAAATATCAAACATGGGCATTACATTTGCGGCAAATTAAAAAACAAACATAATGTCGAATCAAACATTCACGATGATTAAGCCAGATGCTACTAAAGCAGGGCATATCGGTGCTATCTTAGAAAAAATTAATGGCGCAGGATTCAGAATCAAAGCCATGAAAATGACCAAATTGTCTGCAGAAAAAGCAGGTCAATTTTATGAAGTACATAAAGAGCGTCCATTCTATGGCGAACTTTGTGCATTTATGAGTAGCGGTCATATTGTTGCAGCTATACTAGAAAAAGACAATGCAGTAGCTGATTTCAGAACTTTAATTGGCAGTACGAATCCTGCAGATGCAGCTGATGGAACTATTAGAAAATTATTTGCTACTAGTCTTGGTGAAAATGCAATCCACGGTAGTGACAGTGATGAAAATGCAATGATTGAAGGAAACTTTTTCTTCTCTGCCTTAGAGAAGTTCTAAACCAACTGCTTTGTGTATGCACGCAATTTGCAAACAATGAAGATTAAAATAAAAATGTCGGGCTAATTCTAGTCCGACATTTTTTTATTCCAAAGATTAAATTTATTCTTTTACTATTTTATACATTTTTCCTTGTAGCAAAATGAAATAAATTCCTTTCGCAAGATCGCCAATTTGTAATGTTGTTTTGGCGTTGTTGATTGTATATTTTTTCAACTCTTGACCCATTTGATTCATCAATATTGCGTTAGTTGAAGTACTTAAATCTTTCACAACAATATTTAATTCATTCTTTGTTGGATTAGGATAAATACTAACATTCTCTTGGTTGAATAATAAATTTCTAATATCAGAAAATTCATATTGACCAGAAATATCTACTTGCTTCAAACGATAATAATTAACACCTGGTACTGGATTATTATCAACAAATGAATAATAATTTTCTGCCAATAAATTTTGTGCTGCTACTTCACCAATATCTGTAAAGTCCATAGAATTTGTACTGCGTTGAATCACAAATTTCAAATTATTCTTTTCATCAGTTGTTACCCAATCCAAAACTGCATTCGTATTTACTTTTTTCGCAGTAAACGAAACAAGATGAACTGGTAATGCAAAACAAATAATTGTGTTGATGGAGTTAGTCGTTGTGAAACTAGCTTTAGGAGTAACTTGTGCTGTTGATGTAGTTCCTGTACCACCATTTTGTCCAGGTGCCGCACCGCCATTAGGTCCGCCTATTCCACCACTAGCTATTACTATTCCTGCATTATTATACGAGATTCCGTATTTTATTTTTAATCTTCCACCGCCGCCGCCGCCGCCGCTATCATTTGCTGCGCTCACACCAGTTGATCCATTACCACCAGCTGTAGTTACTGTTCCAGCAGACAAAACTTCAATATAATCGCCAGTCAAGAAGATACAACCACCAGAACCACCACCGGCACCAAATGAACTACCAGGGGTTGTTGCATTTCCACCTGCTGCTGTAATCAAACCAGTACTCGTAACGGTAGTTTGTGTAGTAGAATTCAAAATGATTATTCCTCCTCCATTTCCTCCCAATGTATTTTGCGATGATCCACCTGCACTTCCATAAGCTACGTCATTACCACTTGTTGTACCATATGTTGGGCCACCAACGCCTGGCGTATCTCCTAAATCATAACCACCAGTTCCACCTACTCCTCCATAGCTTCCACCACCAGCGCCAGAATTTTGAGGTGCTGATTGTGTTCCACCACCAGTTCCAGTACCATTTGAATTTAATCCAGTTGGTACATTTCCTTTTCCAAGGGCGTTTATTGTGCCTGCAATTTTAATTCGTGAGGCATTAATAGTCAATGTTGTACTTTGTGTTACATCAACAGTGGAACCAGCTGGTACCTCAAACCAGTCGTGGGTATGGGTTCCAGTTAAAACAGATGAGCCAGCAGGAGCGATAAAAGAATTCGGAAATGTAGCTGCGAAATTGCTCCCGTTGGGTGCAGTGGCATCACCAAAATACATATAAATGGTATTAGCTCCAACTGCAAATGTTGGAATATTTACCCATAATTTTCCATTACCAGCTGTAACACTTTCTACGTAATGATTTAAGAAAGTAGTAGGGCAAGTGGATTGGGTAGAAAAACGGATATCATTAAAATTGGCTTGTAAATTACCACTCCCAATATAAATTGCTCCAGCAAAAGTGAATTGCATTTTATAATTGGTGAGTGCTGTGCCTGTATTATTTAATTGTATGGTGTATTTATAACTTGGCAAATAGGCAAAGCAATTAACAACCGTCATTACAACAATAAGCAGAGAGAATAGTATTTTTTTCATATTATTTTACTTAATTAAAAATTAAGTTGTGAAAATAATATTATTTATTCATAGTAGCGAGAAATTCTTCATTACTTTTTGTATTTCTCATTTGCGACAAAATAAAATTTATTGTTTCTTCTGGATTCATATCTCCAATATGCTTTCGAAGTATATATAATTTATTCATCGTATCTTTTTCCAACAATAAATCATCTCTTCTGGTAGAAGAAGCCACAATGTCGATGGCAGGGTAAATCCGCTTATTTGCTAAACGCCTATCTAGTTGCAATTCCATGTTACCAGTACCTTTGAATTCTTCAAAAATGACTTCATCCATTTTACTTCCTGTATCGATTAATGCCGTGGCTAGAATAGTTAATGAACCGCCGTTTTCTATTTTACGTGCAGCACCAAAAAACTGTTTCGGTTTTTGCATGGCATTGGCTTCCACCCCACCACTTAATACTTTACCTGATGAAGGCGCAACTGTATTATGGGCTCTGGCAAGACGAGTAATACTATCTAATAATATGACCACATCATGTCCCACTTCTACCAATCGTTTTGCTTTTTGCAAAGCCAAGGCAGAAACTTTTACATGCTTTTCAGCAGGTTCATCAAATGTCGAAGAAATCACTTCCGCTTTCACACTTCTTTCCATATCCGTCACCTCTTCTGGACGTTCATCTACTAACACGATCATCAAATAACATTCAGGATGATTGGCCGCAATTGCATTAGCAACTTCTTTCAATAGCATCGTTTTACCGGTCTTGGGTTGCGCTACTATTAGTCCACGTTGCCCTTTTCCGATTGGCGAAAACAAATCCATAATTCGCGTACTATAATTCGTTGGTGTGGTACACAAATTAATTTTTTCAAATGGGAATAGCGGCGTTAAATAATCAAATGGAACTCTATCTCTAACTTCATCTGGCGACTTGTCATTGATGGTATTCACCTTTAATAATGCAAAATATTTTTCACCTTCTTTAGGCGGGCGAACTGTACCATATACAGTATCACCGGTTTTTAATCCAAACAATTTTACTTGTGCATGAGAAACATAAACATCATCAGGTGAAGTCAAGTAATTGTAATCGCTCGAACGTAAAAAACCATAACCATCCGGCATCATTTCTAAAACGCCTTCTGTTTCAATTTGTCCATCAAATTCCAGATTGAATTTGGGGGTCTTTTTAAATTTAAAATCCATTTCTGCAAAAGGCGCATTTTGCTCCTTCGGCTTAGCATTTAACTCTATTTCAGAAATTCCGATTGGTGTATTATTTTCAGGTCTTGGAGATTCCTGTCTTTGATTTTCTCTCTGCTTATTTTCTGATCTTTGAGAATCTTGTCTTTGATTTTCTCTTGGGTTATTTTCAGATCTTGGAGAATCTTGCCTTTGATTTTCTCTTGGATTATTTTCAGATCTTGGAGAATCCTGTTTTTGATTTTCTCTTGGATTATTTTCTGATCTTGGAGAATCTTGTTTTTGATTTTCTCTAGGGTTGTTATCTTGCCTAGGATGTGGAGTTCTAGGCGGATGTTGTTGTCGTTGATTTGGTTGATTAGGTTGAGCTACTTCTTTGACAGGGTTTGCGATTTCTGTTGGTGCTGTCGTAGAATCCAATGCTAGTTTAGTTTGTGGATTAATCACCTCTGTTTCACGCTTTTCAGCATGTGGTCTCGCTTCCGCTTTTGGATGTTGTTGCTTTGGATGATTTGGATCCTTCGGATTAGATTGTCGTGGTTCTTGTTGTTGCTTTTGCTGTGCTGGACGAACTTCTTTTTTAGGTTCAAGCTCAACCATTTTTGCCGTACTTTCTACAACAATTGGCGTTTCTGCCTCAACCAATTTTTCCTCCGTTATTTTCTCTACCAATTTCTCTATACCCTTCTCAGCAGATTTGTTTGCTTTCGGCGCTGCTTTTTTTGTTTTTACAACAGGCTTTATATCTTTTTCTACTGCATCTTGTACAGGTTCTGCGGCAATTACAGCTTCCACTTTTGGTTCATCTATTGCTGCTGGAGTCGGCTTCTTGCTTGGTTTTTTTGTAACTTTTTTTTCCTTGGCAACTGAATCTCCGTTACTGACAATTGGGTTGATAGCTTGCGCATCCAATATTTTATAAATTAGATCTTGTTTACTCAATTCCTTTGTTTCGGTGACGGCTAATTTTTTGGCTACATCTAGTAGTTCGGGAACGATCATATCGTTCAGTTGTATGATATCGAAATTCATAATTTGAAATAATTTCGTTGCAAACGAATTAAATGTTTTTTAAATTAAAGTGAGGGTTCAAGATGTAATTTGGAAATCAGAAATCTTGATGGTAAAAACGGAAAAAATAAATTCCTTTTTCTTATTCGAATGCAAGATTACAAACACTTTTCTGTTAAAACAAAATTATTTTTACATTTACAACCCAAAGAAAAAGAATAGAATTCCTTGAATTAATATGCAGCATCCTATTCCTTTATTCAAACAAATGGAATACAAAACATACATTATCTAGTATACAAATACATATCAAACTTTAATATTATCCCCTTTTGCATGACGCCTGAAAGAACTGCACGACTTCAACATCTTATCCAACATCGCCAAAATGATTTAACGGTAGTATTAGAAAATGTACTAGATCCGCATAATGTAGCAGCTGTGATGCGTACCTGCGATGCAGTGGGCGTTATGGAGATTTTTGTATTGAATACCAATATTGAAAAAATAAAGTACTTTGATACACGCAAAAGTTCAAGTGCAAATAAATGGATGATAGCCCATCAATACAGTGATGTAAAATCTTGTTTTGATCATGTTCGACAAAAATATAAACGTATTTACTCCACCCATCTTGACCAAGAAGCCAATGATTTATACTCTTTAAACCTTGCGGAATCTTGCGCATTGGTATTTGGCAATGAAAGAACAGGACTTTCTCCAGAAACACTTTCTTATAGTGATGGCAATTTTATTGTACCACAAATTGGTATCATTCGTTCGTTGAATATCTCTGTAGCCTGCGCTGTGAGCCTGTATGAAGCCTATCGTCAAAAAAAATTACAGCACCATTATGCCACAAAAAAAATATCATCATCGGAACAAAACATGCTTTTAAATTTCTGGAAAGAAAATGATTTTAGTGAATAATTTTTTCTCTTCCATTTTAATTATATATTTGCGCTCCTTTCGAAATTCAACGAACAAGAAAGAAACATGGAGAGTATAGCTCAGTTGGTTAGAGCATCGGTTTGTGGTACCGAGGGTCGAGGGTTCGAGCCCCTTTATTCTCCCCAACTTTTAAAAAGCCTTTATACACTAAAGGCTTTTTTTATGCCCTGGCATGAGCTCTACTAGAATTAGTATAAGAGTCTAAGTGGCATTTTTTGAAAAAAAATTAATGCTACAGTCTAATGGTGTAGCGTTTTTTTTGAAAAAAAAAATTAATGCTACACCATTGGGCGGCACACACGCTTTTCGTTCCAATCTTTTTGCTGCAGAGCCAGCAAAAAGGATTTCCACTGCAATCGTTGCCGCAATGCATCTGCAAATGAATATCTTAACGAATCCTAAATGGTTTTCAAAACCTGATAAGATTTTCATACAACATCTTTAGTTATCCATCCTAATATTTCTTGCTCAACAAAACCAAAGCAGTTTTTTGAACCTATATTTACAGCCTCTAACTTTCTTCCCAAAAGGATTACCATATTACTACGATGCAAATTTTTCATTCTCACAAACCCTATATCATTGCTGGACCTTGTGGTGCAGAAGATGAACAGCAAATGTTATCGATTGCGAATTCATTGCGAGATATGCCTATACACATGATACGTGCTGGCGTATGGAAGCCGCGATCTAAACCTGGATTTTTTGAAGGTAGAGGCGAACAAGCATTGCCATGGATGCAACAAGTAAAAGCGATATCAGGTAAGTCCGTTTGTATAGAAGTAGCAACCCGCGAACAAACAGAATTAGCATTGAAATACAATATGGATGCCGTATGGATTGGCGCTCGAACTACCGTGAATCCTTTTATGGTGCAAGAAATTGCAGATGCGCTAAAAGGCTCTGGTATTGCGGTTTTGATTAAAAATCCAATTAATCCAGATGTTGAATTATGGAGCGGTGCTATTGAAAGAATGCAACAAGTTGGTATAGAAAATATAGCCGCTATACATCGTGGATTTTCTTCGTATGATACGACTACAAAATATAGAAATAAACCCAATTGGGCGATACCCATCGAACTAAAAAGAAGATATAAAGACTTGCCTATTTTTTGTGATGCGAGTCATATTTGCGGCAACAGAACCCTTATTCCTTTTATTGCGCAACGTGCATTAGATCTTGACTTCGATGGCTTGATGATTGAAACACATCCTACACCTGATGCAGCTTTGAGTGATGCGAAACAACAAATTACACCGAATGAATTAGCGATATTATTAGACCAATTAATTATCAGAAATGCATGTAAAGAAAGCACGCAAAATGATATAGAACAAGTACGTCAAATACTAGATACGATGGATGCAGAAATTGTAGACATCATCGGTAAACGTATGGAATTGGTGGAGCGACTTGGGCTCATCAAAAAGGAAAATAACATGCCTATTTTTCAACAAGAACGTTGGCGTGAGATTGTGGATTCACGGACTATCTGGGGCGAAAAAAATAATTTAGATGCCAGCTTCATTTTGAAATTATTTGAACTGATTCATGACCAAAGCATACAAACACAATTGGATTTTTTATCGAAGTCTGATTTATAAACTATCTTATTTATATTCGCACTCAAACAGTTTGAATGGCTTTAGAACACCACAGTAATCACCAAATGCGCTTCGATCAACAAGTTGATAATGCGCTAAATTATGTATTGCCATTTATTGAAAAAACGGTAAACATCCAAACTGGCACTCGTGTATTGGAAATTGGTTGTGGCGAAGGTGGCGTGCTGAAACCATTTGTAGACAAGGGTTGTATCTGCCTAGGTGTAGATTTAGATCAACTGAGAATAGACCTTGCGCAAGATTTTTTACAAAAGGAAATCCAGGCTGGAAAAATTGCCATCCTAAACCAAAATGTGTATGATGAATCCTTTATTGAAAAATATAAAAACTATTTTGATCTCATCATTTTAAAAGATGTGATAGAACATATTCATGATCAGGAAAAATTTATGCCCTTCATGAAAATACTATTAAAAGAGAAAGGGCAAATATTTTTTGGTTTCCCACCTTGGTATATGCCCTTTGGTGGACATCAACAAATTGCAAAAAAGAAATGGACTTCTAAAGTACCTTATTATCATTTATTGCCAATGCCTATCTATACATGGATTTTGCGTAAAGAGGGTGAAGACGATAATACCATTGCCAGTTTAGTGGATGTGAAAGAAACTGGAATATCTATCGAACGATTTGAACGAATAGTCAAAACAACAGGCTATAAAATTGTACAGAAACAATGGTACTTATTTAATCCAATTTATAAATTCAAATTTGGATTAAAACCCCGCAAACAGTATTGGATATTGGGTGCTGTGCCTTTTATACGAAACTTTATTACTACTTGTGCTTACTATACCATTCAAAAACTTTAACATTAGCCATACAAACAAATTTGATTGAATTGTAGCTAAATACAAATAGTTTTTAATCTTTGCCCTCTCAAAAAAATACATGAAAAAATTACTGATTGCCTTACTACTCATTTCTGTAACCATCTCTACACAAGCACAAGATGCGAAAGCAAAAACCATATTAGACAATGTGAGTAAAAAAGTGAAAGCTTTGAAATCCTTGAAAGCTAATTTTTCTATAACCATTACTGCTGCCAAAGGTGCAAAACCACAATCGAAAAAAGGAACAGTAAATATGAAAGGCGATAAATATTATGTGACCTTATCTGGACAAGAAATTTATTGTGACGGCAAAACTACTTGGACTTACATGAAAGAAAGTAATGAAGTGCAAGTGAATACTTTAGATCCAAAAGAAAATGCATTTACGCCTTCTAAATTATTTACCAATTTTTACGACAAAGAATATACCTATCAATATGCAGGTGTACAAACTGTAGCTGGCAAAAAAGTAGATGTTATTTTATTGATGCCTACCAATAAATCCAAACAATATACAAAAGTGGAATTAATGATAGACCAAGCCAGTAGCGTAGTTGCGGGTGGAAAGATGTATGAAAAAAATGGTAACGTGTATGCTTATACTGTTTCAGGATATACACCGAATCCAGTTTTAGCAGATAATATGTTTGTCTTTGATGCGAAAAAATATCCGAAAGTTGAGGTTGTAGATCTTCGCTAATACAATTTGAAGATGTGACAATTTGAAAATTTGAAGATGATAGCATTTACTCCATTTTCAAATCTTCAAATTGAATAATTTTCAAATTATTTTACTTCAACTTCATCCATAAATATGAAGGTATCATTTCCCCTACCCTCATGCCATTCAGGCATTTTACCAAATGACTTTGCAATTACTTTGATGTAGTTTACTTTTTGCGGCGTGATACTCGTTTGCCATTTTGAGATGCTTACATTTTCATCATGGTCTGGTTTGTTAGTTGGAATGGTTTTTACCAATGTCCAATGTGTAGAATCGTTGCTGGTATAAAATGAAACAGCAGATGGATAAAAAATCCATGAGTTTTGATCTTCTAAAAAATTAGCTCCTATTGATTTAATTTCGGTTGCTTTATCAAATGCCATAATCACTTCAACATCTTGTCCTTGGTAGCCTTGCCAATCGCCAGCACGCCAATTAAGTTTACCATAAATACCATCCATCAAACCCTCTGCCCCGCCTGCACCATAGGATTTATTATAATCCGATTTTAAAATAATTTTCCGATTGGTAGGGAGTTTTGTAAAGGTAGCGGTTTGGATTGGGGATGTGAATATTTGCACCGTATTTACAAGGGTATCTCTTCTAAACTGTTGTATCGCATAATTCACTTTAAACTTATTATAAAAATGAATAGTGCTATTTTCTATAATTGTTATTTGATTATTATCTAACCTTTTATAGGCCGAATTATTGATAGAATAATAAATTTGGGGGACAGTGTCAGTTGTATCCGTAGGAATGATAAAATCGAAATCCATTGGCTCATTATTACCAAATACTAATTTTAAGCTGTCTTTAAAAATTCTTTTTGCGTTCAATAAAAATGGAGAATAGATAAAATCTTGTTTGAGAAGCTCATCATTGAAACTATATTCACTATTCGCAAATTCTCCTAAATCCGTTAAGATCGTTTCTAATTTCTTGCCTTCAATTTGAACACCAATTGAACGTTTGCTTTTTTCAAAATAAGCATGACCTCCAGGGCACATTTGATAAATACCCATTTGGTTCATAACATACCAAGCACTCATCTGTCCGCAATCTTCATTTCCAATTAAACCATCTGGTTCATTTTTGTAAAACTCATTCATGATTTTACTTACAATTTTTTCTGTCTTTTCAGGTTTAAAAATCCAATTGTACAAATAAGCCATTTGGTGACTTGGCTCATTGCCATGAGCATATTGACCTATTAATCCTGTAATATCTGCTTGTTCGCGTCCTTCTGTTTTTGTTTTAGCGGCAAATAAATCATCTAATTTTTTTTCAAATCCATCCTTGCCTCCTTGATGACTAATAAGTGAATTAATATCATGCGGCACATAAAAACTATACTGCCAACTATTCGCTTCTGTAAAATTATTGTCTACTGTATAAGGCGAAAATGGTTCGTACAAACAACCATTTTTTCGAGCGCGCATAAAGCCTGTTGTTGGGTCGTATACATTTATCCAGTTATGGCTACGATGAGTATAATATTCATAATCTTTTTTCTTGCCTAATGCATTTGCCATTTGCGCTATGCACCAATCGTCGTAGGCAAATTCCAATGTCTTGCTTACGCTCTCATGGGCATCATCCGAACGTACATAACCATAACGATTGTAGCTTTCCAATGCATCCGCATCGGCGCATCTAACTCGTGCCTTGTTAGAAAGTTTCAAATCATAAATTCCAAATCCCAAATCATCCCCTTTGGAATTTGCACTCCCCCCTTTGGAATTTGGAATTTCTCCCTTTGGAATTTTCACATAATCAGAGGCTTGCGTTGCAATAGACTTCATCGCTTCAAAAGCTTTATTCACATCATAATCTCTAATGCCCTTATTGTAAGCATCCCACATTACACTTACCACATGATAGCCAATCATACAATTGGTTTCATTGCTACTAAGTTCCCATATAGGCAATCGTCCGCCTTGTTCATATTGTTTTATGAAAGTATTGATAAAATCATTGGTTCGTTTTTTATCAAGAATCGCAAGTAATGGATGCAATGCACGATAAGTATCCCATAAACTAAAGACAGTATAGTAATTAAATTTCCCTTCGGTATTGTGTATTTTATCATCTCGTCCTCTGTATCTTCCATCTATATCGCTATACAATGATGGATGTATCATGCAGTGGTAGAGGGCGGTGTAGAAGACGATGTGCCGATTAGCAGATGTGCCAATATGCTGATTATTTGTATTTTTTAATTGTTCAATTCCCGAATTATCTAATTGGCTAATCTGCTCATCTGCTAATTGGCTAATTGTTATTTTAGAAAGCTCCTTCTCCCATTCTTGTTCGCATTTATTTTTATACAAATCAAAATCCCAATTTGGCATTTCGCTCAATAAATTCTTATGTGCTCCTTCTTCATCTACTCCACTAATGCCAACTTGAACCTGTAATTTGGAATTCGGATTTTGAGATTCAGAATTTAAACTGTTGTTTTTGGAATTTGGAATTTGACCTTTGGAATTTTCTTTTTGGAATTTGATTAAACAGTGAAGAGATTTTTCTGTATTGACAAATGTAGTTTGGCTTGCAGATTTTACAGGTTCGTAAATAATGCCTTCAATTTTTTTTGAAAATTTTATTTCATAAAATAATTTTTGATTGTTCGCCCAAGCTTTTGAAAAACGATAGCCACGAATGGTATAATCATCTACCTTTTCCATTTTACTATCCAAAACTTTATCTCTGTGTTTCAAATCCAACACAACATACTGCTCGTCATTTTTTTGAAATGTATATTGATGCATGCCGCCATGCAAAGTCGCGGTTAGCTCTACATTTATTTTTGGATTGTCTAAAAACACTTGATAATATCCAGCATGTGCTTTCTCATTGACATGTAAAAAATGGGAAGCATATTGGTATTTATCGAGTTGCATTTCTTTGGTCACCGGCATCAACAAAATATCGCCGTAATCGCTGCAACCCGTGCCACTCAAGTGTGTGTGACTAAAGCCATAAATCACAGAGTCGCTATAATGGTAACCACTACAACCATCCCATCCTTCTAAGCGTGTGTCCGGACCAACTTGACAAGCACCAAAAGGCATGGTTGGACCAGGGAAAGTATGTCCATGACCACCAGTACCAATAAATGGATTAACGAGATTAAAAAGAGATTCCGTATTCGTCTTTTTTGTTTGTGCGAAAGCATTTTCTACACATAAAAAAAGTAAGCAATAGACAAGCATTTTTTTCATTCAGTAAATATAAAAACAAATGGGACTTTGTTATATAATATTGCAATTCAAAAGGTCGTTCTTCTGCGTTTCGGTTGGTGGGACTCCAACCGATAGGAAGACAATTTTAAAATGTTATGCACGATTTTTTTTATGTCGATGCATTGCGGCAAAGATTGTAGCGAAAATCCTTTTTGTTGGCTCTGCAACAAAAAGATTGTAGCGAAAAGCGTGTCTGCCGCCCAAATAATTTGTATTCATTTTATCGATTGCTGTCTACCAATCGAAAGCCTATTTTAATAACCTGAATATAAATTCGGATTCTCTTGCTCTGCTTTTTCTATTTCTGTAAAAGAAGAAAGTATATCTGCTTTGCCTTTACGCACTGCTATCGAATGTTCGTAATGCGCAGAAACTGAGCCATCTGAAGTTTTGATTGTCCATGCATCATCAGCACAATACACTTCTTTAGCACCCATATTAATCATTGGCTCGATAGCGATAACCAGGCCTTCTAACATTTTCATCCCATTGCCACGACGACCATAATTAGGCACTTCTGGATCTTCATGTAATGACCTGCCCACGCCATGTCCAGTCAATTCACGCACCACACCATAACCATTTTTCTTTTCCGTATGCTCTTGTACAGCCCATGCGATATCCCCTATTCTATTGCCAACTACTGCTTTTTGAATTCCTTTGTACAGCGATTCTTTCGTGACTCGCATGAGGCGTTGGATATCTTCAGGCACATCACCTATCGCAAAAGTATAGGCACTATCACCAACATAACCTTGCAAAGTAGCACCGGTATCGATACTAATTACATCACCTTCTTGCAATTCATCATTGGTCGGAAAACCATGCACCACCGCATCATTTACGCTTATACAACAAGCGAATGGAAAATCGCGATACCCTTTAAACGCAGGAGTTGCGCCATGATCGCGGATAAAGGTTTCGGCAATCGCATCCAACTGCATAGTAGTAATGCCTGGTTTAATCAATTTAGCCAATTCGGCAATAGTATTTGAAACTAATAAATTGCTTTTACGTATTAGTTCAATTTCGTCTTTTGTTTTGTAGTAAATCAAAATAGCTGTATTAAATTTTTTGCTCGGCAAATGTAATTTGATAATTTGAAATAAGATTATATACCTCTACTTTTGTGTACACACCACGCGCAAAATGGTTGACAGAAATAAATTTCGGATCTGAAATAAATCAAACAATATGAAATATCAGAAAACACAAATCAGCGCCTTCGCTTTATTACTTCTTTTAATCATTGCCCAATTGATCAGAAGTAATTTTCTCCATACTGTTAGAGCTGTAGACCTTTTGCAAATACTGGCTTGTGGTATGTTGATTGGCGTTCTTATCACTAAAGTGATAAGCTATACATTAATCAGCACTAAAAAAACTGCAGCATGAAAAAAACATTATTTATCACACTTGCCCTTGTAACGTCATTTGGACTTGGTTTTGCTTTCAACCATTTGATCAATAAATCAGGCGATAATACTAAAATAAAAAGAGTGACTAGCATTGGTGGCATCTTTTTCAAATGCAAAGATCCAAAGAAAATGAATGAATGGTATAAAACGCATCTTGGTTTAAATACCAATCCTTATGGATCTGTGTTTGAATGGAGGCAAGCGAATGACTCTAGCAAAAAGGGATTTACCCAATGGAGTCCATTTAAGGAAACTACAAGATATTTTGAACCATCTACCAAAGACTTTATGGTTAACTATAGAGTAGAAAATTTGAAATTACTGGTTGAAGAATTAAAAAAGAAGGCGTAACGATAGTAGATACCATGGAAACATACGATTACGGCAAGTTCATTCATATTTTAGACGTAGAAGGAAATAAGCTGGAACTTTGGGAAGCAAATGATGTGCAGTATGAAAAAATGGGTATTGACATGGGACTTAAAACAACGAAATAATAAGCATTGCGAACGGCACACTGTGCTGGTTTTGATGGAAAAATACAAGGCTAAATAGCGTAAACCACAAATGTCCTTTCAGCCTATCTAGTTATACCTGATAATTTTTCTGCTATGAAATCTTAAAATCTACACAAAATAACCTTACTTTCGCACTCCTTAAAAAAACTAAAAGACTTACTATGTCTATAACTGGTGAAATACAATGAAAGTAATTACAATTGAAGGACAACTCAGAAGCGAATTTGGCAAAAAAGCATCCCGACATTTTCGTTCTGAGGGCAAAGTGCCTTGTGTAATTTATGGTGGGTCAGCAAACGTACATTTTACAACAACGCATAAAGAACTTAAAGGCGTTGTGTACACACCTGAATTTAACAAAGCGGAAATCACAGTTGATGGCAAGAAATACACTTGCATCTTGAAAGATTTACAAATGCATAAAATTACCGATGAGGTATCTCATGTTGATTTTTTGGAATTGGTTGAAAACAAAAGATTAAATGCTAATGTGCCTTTAAAATTTGTTGGTCAATCTAGAGGAGTAAAAGAAGGTGGACGTTTTGTGGTAAACATGAGTACGATCAAAATTAGAACTACACCTGAAAATTTAAAAGAAGTTATTGAAGTGGATATTACTAATCTTGAAATTGGTAAAAATCTTCGTATTGAAGATATCCAAGTGGCAAATACAGAAATCATGCATAACAAGCGTATTCCAATTGCAGCTGTAGTAACAACGCGTGCGTTGAAACAAGAAGCAACAAATGCTAAAGATTCTAAAAAATAATATTTTAATTCATTATCAAAAAAAGCGAGGCTATTGTCTCGCTTTTTTTATAGGATAAAAACTCCCTTTGATTACATGGCTATACGCAACTGGATTTTATCAATAAATGAATCTAAATCCGGTTTCAAATTACAAATGGAAGCCCTGAGTAGCTCAAAAAAAGTTTTTTAAAAAAAATATAAATATTAGTTTTGGTTCATGAATAAAGCATCCTTTTTACTAAAAATTTCCCTACTGCTATTTTGTTTCTTTGCATACCAAATGTCATACGGACTTGGCAAAACCAATGGATATAAAATTGAGGTACATGTGAGCAATTGCCAAGATACTACAGTACAACTTTGCAATTATTATGGCAAAGCAGGCATGGTAAATATAGTAAGTACCAAGACCATCAAAAAGTCAACTGATGTCACATTCACTTTTGAAAATGACACTGCCATTGTCGGTGGTATTTACTTAATTATGTTTAAAAATAAACGTTCCCAATTTGAATTTATATTGAATAATGGTGCTCATCTACAATTGAATTATAATTTTGATAAACCAGTTGAAAGTGCATCCATTATTGGCTCAGAAGAGAGTAAGCAATATCTTGCCTACTTTCAATTTTTGACTCCATTCAATGACAGGCATATGCTAATTCAAAAGGAAATGGCACTCGCTAAAACAAAAAAAGATTCGACAATTTGTAACGACAAAATAAAAGGATTAAGTGATGAAATAAGACAATATAGAAAGATGTGCATTAAAAAATTCCCTTCTACTTTTTTAGCAACTTATTTTACTGCATTAGAATTCACCGACATTCCGAAAAAAATAGAAAATAACAATGAAGAAAGAGATGAATTTATCAAAAAACACATTTGGGATTTTTATGATTTTACAGATGACAGACTAGCCTTTACACCCATTAATGAGGGTAAGCTAGAAACTTATTTATCCTTGACAACGCCGGTTGCGGATAGCATAAATCTTGCCATGGATTTGCTATTAAAAAAAATGGAAAAATCAAAAGAATTATACAAATTCACGTTGGATTGGATGTTGAGAGCGCAAGAAAATGCGAAGGTTTTATTTGCTGATGATTGCTTCATTTATTTGGTAGAAAATTATTATTTGAAAGGAAAAGCAACTTGGGTGACAGACAGTTTCCTCAACAGTTATAAAGCTAAAATCAGTAATTTAGCAACGAATGTAATAGGCGTGAAAGCCCCTGAAATTAATATCTTTGATATTAAAGATCAACCGACCACCTTACAAAGTATTTATACAAAACATGATTATACGGCCATTATATTTTGGTCGCCTACTTGCAGTCATTGCAAAGAAGAGATTCCGAAATTAGACAGTGCATTTGCTAGTTTACACCGCGACATTGTCATTGTTGGTATTGATGCTTTTAGAGAAACAGAAGAGTGGCGCAAGCTAGTAAATGAAAGTCATTACTTAAATACTTGGGTTCATTTATACGACGCAAAACAGACCAGCGATTATCGAAAAAAATATGCGATATACAGTTCTCCAATTGTTTATTTGGTAGACAGAAATGGCATTATTGTTGGCAAGAGATTCGACCACAGCAACTTAAAAACGCTCTTCGATTTTTTAGATAAGGAAAAGAATAAAAACAAAAAATAAATCAATGCGCCTCATCCATTTTTTCTTGCGCAAATTGTAAAAAACTAAACACATGTTTTTTTAGTTCGTTTTCTTTAGACTCATTTTCACCAAGAACATTCTTGTTTTTGTTTTTTATATCATACATAAAGTCTTGCCCATATTGATTCATCACCAAATAATGGGTACTATCCAAACAACATATTTGATTGTCTTGGATAAAATATGCTTTTGCATTTGGGGATAAAAACAAATTATTGCTAAGCGAATAGTTTTGATACGAAAGATGTAATAACTCCATCAAACTGGCATACACATCCGTTTGCGATCCATAATTAGCACTAATTTTAGGTGGCAAATTTGAATTGTAAAAAAACAATGGAATATGGTTTAAGCTCAATGGCGCTGCATAATCGTCTGGCATATAAATACCATGATCACCAATGATTACAAAAAGAGTATTGCTGAACCAAGGCTTCCGTTTGCAGGAATCTATAAATTTTGCCAATGCCCAATCGGCATAACAAATCACATTCAAATCCTGATCTTCAAACTTATTTTTATAGGTTGTTTGTAATGGCATCATGCCAGGCAAATGCGAAGTCACTGTCATCAAGCAATCGAAAAAAGGTTTTTTTGTTTTTGCCTTTTCATCCATCTTTTGCAAAGCATACGCATATAAATGTTCATCCGAAATGCCTAAATAATGTTCATGCCACGAAGGCGGATAATCTTTTTCCCCATATATATTTTCAAATCCATTAAATCGCAAAAAGAAACCTAGATTATCAAACTCTTCATTATGCGTGCAATAAAAGGAAGTGGTATAATTATGTTTTTTCAAAGTACTCGCGATGCCTTCATAATGAAGTGTTGAAGTCTTAGCATTACTAAACGGATGTATTCCAGGCAAAGAAGGCATGCCATATAAAACACCAAAGAGTCCATTATGTGTATGGGTTCCACAAGAATAAATATGATCAAAAAATAAGCTTTGTTTACTTAAACTATCCAAGAATGGCGTTGCAGAATGCGTGTCGCCAAAATATTTCATTCGATTTGCTGACAGGCTTTCCATGACAATGAGGATTACATTTTTAGGAACTTGGGCACTGTCGCTTCGTTCAACAAATCGAGCCAAAAATTTATTTTTTCTAACAAACTTTTCATGTAAAACAGTACTCACTTGTTGCAATGCTTCTTCGCTGGAATAGTAATTAATTTTAAAAAAAGACATTGTAAAAAAAAAGCTTAGTGCTGGATTTAATGCAAGGTTATTGACAAATGCATTGTTTGTGCAAAAAGCATCTCGAATTCCAATTGGCCTAGTGTAGGTTGCTCCTCTTAATGCATGCAAGAAAAGCAAACTAGATAATAAAATCCAACCTAACTTAGTTCGTATGTTTCTTATAGGTTCAGGGTTCCTTATCGTTTTTTTAAAGAGGAATTTAAATAAAAATAATAGTAAAACTATGACGCCAAGTATAGCAAACAAATAGGGCCACAATACAAAATCATTTTTTAAAAATAATAAAGATTGCTTAGTAGTAGAAAGCCAAACAAGTACATCTGCGGAAATTCTATTTTTATAAAAATCATAATAATACAGGTCACAAATACAAATAATAAAACTTAGTGTAATCCCTATACTTGCTGCTGAATAAGCGGTATAATACAAGAGTTTATTTTGTTTAGGCAATAAAAAATTGATAATCAATAATACAAATGGAATGATGAGTAAGTATGCCGAAACTTGCAAATCCAATTGGTAGCCAAGAAAAAATGCATTCGAAAAGAATTGTTGAAACCCATTACCTAAACTACCATGTTGTTCAAAAATAAATATTCTAAAAAAAGTATATGCAGCCAATTGCAACAAAAACAATATAAAGATCCAACTTATATACAATGGGATACTCACTTTAAATTTACCCTCTTCGAACATGCTTTTATTTTAAGATTCATGTAACCATGCCGAATTACTTTTTTTTGGCATTTTACATTGTAACAGATATTCTTGTTCACAATAATACTCAATTATTTTTTTATGGCATGACGAATTTTTAATAAGAAAATAATTGCAGTGTGTAATATGCTGAAATTACACAATTACTGCAGATGATAATATTTATTTCCTTCGGAAGATTATATCATCTATAATACTTGATGAATGATTACCATACTATCCTTGTACAAAAAAATAGCCAAGAAATGAAATGCGTTCCTTCCGATATCTTGAATTGAAATTCTAGATTATATTCGCAACACATGCGTATTTTTATTTTTTCCATTTTAGTGTTTTTCATTTCTTCTTGCCATCAAATGGATGCAGATTTAATTATTCATCATGCAAAAATTTATACGGTAGATAGCAACATGAATACCGCGTCTGTCATAGTTATTAAGGACGGCAAATTCATTGCAGTTGGTGGCGACACCTTATTAAATCAATACCAAGCAAAAAATAAATTGGATGCAAAAGGACAATGTATATATCCTGGATTCATGGATGCACATTGCCATTTTACAGGATATGCGATGGATAAATACAAACTGGTTTTATATGGGTGTACATCCTTTAATGCATGTGTTGAAAAAATAATCGCCTATGCAAAAACAAATCATGGCACATGGATAGAAGGTAGAATGTGGGATCAAAATCAATGGGCACAAAAAGAATTCCCTACCAAAGATACACTCGATAAATTATTTCCGAATACACCAATATTCTTAATGCGTGTAGATGGGCATGCTGTTTTGTGTAATCAAAAGGCGTTGGATTTAGCAAAAATTACAATCACTTCTACTTGCTCTGGTGGCGAGTTTCAACAAAAAAATGGAAAACTAACTGGCATATTAATTGACAATGCTTGTAAAGCTGTAATAGATATATTGCCGAAAAGAACGCAGCAAGAATGTACGATTGATTTTGTCGCAGCACAACAAGATTGTATTGGATACGGGCTTACCAGTGTGATTGATTGCAGTGTAAAAAAAGAAATTGCGCAATGGCTAATTGCTGCACAAGAAAAAAATAAATTGCAGATACGAACTTCTATTTTATTGACCGACGATAAAGAAAATATTGACACATTTTTACATCAATCACCTTTACGTACCAATCAAATGCATATTCTTGGATTTAAAATTTTTGCCGATGGTTCTTTGGGTTCACGCGGAGCATATATGATGCAAGAATATGATGACGAACCAAATCATCATGGCCATATGCTCAAGTCTGTTGACTCTATACAAGCTATCGCAACAGAAGTTTTTCATTCTGCGTATCAACTCTGTATACATGCCATTGGTGATGGCGCAAATCATGAAGTATTACGCATCTATTCCAATATTCTGCCGCCAAATAATAATCGCAGATGGCGTATAGAACATGCACAAGTAGTTGCGCCTAGTGATTTCCACTATTTTGGAGAATACCAAATTATTCCAAGCGTACAGCCAACACATGCTATTAGTGATATGGCATGGGCAAAGGATAGAATTGGCGCTGAACGAATGAAGTCAGCCTATGCATACCAACAGCTTTTATTGCAAAATAATTGGCTCCCATTGGGTACTGATTTCCCGGTAGAAGGAATCAATCCATTACATACCTTTTATACAGCTGTATTTCGACAGGATGAGCATGGAAATCCACAAAATGGATTTCAAACGGAGAATGCATTGAGTAGAAAAGATGCACTACAAGGCATTACCATTTGGGCCGCAAAATCAGCATTTGAAGAAGACCAGAAAGGCAGTATTGAAAATGGGAAGTTGGCAGATTTTGTAATTCTACCTGTTGATTTGATGAAAGCTAGTCCGAATGAAATTTACAATGCAAAAGTGACTTTCACTTTTATTGGCGGCAAAAAAGTTTTCGAAAAAAAATAATATTGACATTCATCAAAATGATGTTTCCATTGAAATTCAACTTTTTTCGCATTAGCTTTGTCGCATTCTATGAATCAATCCTTCTTTTCTAGTGGTAATAAATTAGGCATTTTAGGCGGTGGACAACTTGGCAAAATGATGTTGCAAATAACCCGAATGTGGGATATTTATACGAAAGTATTAGATCCAGATGCGGAAGCCCCTTCACGATTGGCTTGTAATCAATTTGTACAAGGCAATTTACAAGATTACGAAACGGTTTACCAATTCGGGAAAGACTGTTCGGTGCTTACTATCGAAATTGAACATGTAAATGTGGAGGCCTTATTGCAATTGCAAAAAGAAGGGGTAATCGTACATCCTAATCCGCAAGCTTTGGCGATTATTAAAGATAAAGGATTGCAAAAACAATTTTATCAAGAACATCAATTCAATACAGCCCCATTTCAACTATATAACAACAAGCAAGAAATTCTTGATGCTGTACAACAGGGCTTGATTCAATTTCCTTTTGTACAAAAATCAAGAACCGATGGCTATGATGGAAAAGGTGTTCAAATTATTCATGCAATAGCTGACTTGTCTATGCTGATGGACACCCCTAGCGTCATTGAAAAGAAAATAGAGATTCAAACAGAAATTGCCATTATTGCTGCACGAAATAGCCACGGAGAAATTTGTTGTTACGATCCTGTCTCTATGGATTTTCATGAAGAAGCCAATATGCTTGAGTTATTACTTTATCCTGCACCAATTTCAGAGGAGATTACCAATAAAGCAAAGGAAATTGCCATTCAATTAATCGACAAATTTTCCATCTGCGGATTATTAGCGGTCGAATTTTTAATAGACCCTTCCAATCAAATATACATTAATGAAGTAGCTCCAAGGGCACATAATAGTGGCCATCAAACCATAGAAAGTAGTATTACTTCTCAGTTCGAACAACATGTGCGTGGTGTATTAAATCTGCCATTAGGAAGCACCAAACTTATATTCCCTTCTGCCATGCTTAATTTGATTGGAGCAGCAAACCATGAAGGAGACGTGCACTATGATGGAGTGGAAAAATTGATGCAAGAAGAAGGAGTACACGTACATTTATATGGCAAAAGAAAAACTAAGCCCTTCCGTAAGATGGGGCATGTAACAGTAACAGATCATTCATTAGAAGAAGCGAAAAATAAAGCAAAATGGGTAAAACAAAACATACAAGTCATCAGCCAAAAATAACAATTGTCATGGGAAGTGACAGTGATTGGCATATCATGAAAGATGCTTCAGATTTTTTAACACAGCAAGCAATTGAACATGAATGTACCATTGTATCTGCTCATCGCACACCAAAACGAATGTTTGATTTTGCAAGTAAAGCCCACCAAAGGGGCATTCAAGTTATCATTGCTGGCGCAGGTGGTGCCGCACATTTACCAGGCATGATTGCGAGTATTACACCATTGCCAGTAATTGGAGTTCCAGTAAAATCGAGTAATTCAATGGATGGTTGGGATTCTGTTTTATCCATTCTTCAAATGCCTAATGGTGTTCCTGTGGCAACTGTAGCATTAAATGCAGCAAAGAATGCAGCCATACTTGCATTACAAATTTTAGGTAGTTCGGATGCTACACTTCAACAAAAAATTATTGACTATAAAAAATCTCTTGAAGCAGAGGTAATGAAAAAAGTAAAGAACTTTCCACCAACAAAATAAATGTAATCATTACTATTATTAGTCAATAAAAAAAAGCTGACTCGATTAGAATCAGCTTTCATTGCATTTCATTTACCTAAATTATCGTGTTCTCCGTTGAGCTGGAGCAGAAGCAGGTGGTGGCGGAGGTGCCATTTGTCTTGGTGCTTGTCTTTCCATTGATCGTTCGTTCATTGATCTATCATTCATCGGTCTATTCATCCGTGGTGATTCCATTCTATTCGGTTGTTCATTACCAGCATCTTGTCTATTTTGCATTCTTTCTGAACGTCTCATAATAATTTTTCTAAACTCTTTTTCAGATTGGTATAAACGATTGATTTGATTGTTATCCATCACCTTTAAAAACTGAGCATTATATTTCTTCTTAATATCCAATGCCTTTTGTTCTTGGTCTAATATTTCTTCCGCAGTTCTATTGTCATTTTGGTTTAATTTTCTGCGTTCTAAAACAACTGCCTCCAATTCATTTTGGTAATTATTGTAGATAGGCCAAAATAATTCTGCAGTCTTAGGATCTAAATTAAGCTGATTGGATAAGTAAGCGATTTTCAAACTTTCAACCCGATTCCCTTTTCCTTGTTGAGCAAACATGGGAATGGATAAAGTAAAAAATAAAGAGATTAAGAATATATTTTTCATAGTGTTGTGTTTAAAAATTAAAGGATGTAAGATGAAATTTCTTCATCGGATAGTTTGTTTAATTCAGTTTCATAAATTTCCGTTTCAAGGGCTTTCAAATCTAATTTGGATTCATCTATTGGATCTAATGAGGTTAAGTCATTTTCAAATTCAGTTTGGTGTAAATTTATATAAGAAATTATTTCATTGTCTGAAATTCCAGATAATTCTTTTTCAAAAGAAGGAATAGTTGGCGCATTCAACAATTTGAACCCGATAGATAAAAAAAGAACTAGACTAGCTGCAATACTTAATGTTGCTGTCCGCTTGCGATGAAATGTAAACCTACTCATCTCTGGCTTTTCGATATTCGCTGTTTGTACAATTTCCTTTACCGATTGCTCAAAATACCCAACAGGTATATAATAAGGCATTTTTCGAGGAATGGTATTTAAGAATTCTTCTTCCTTAATTTGATCTAGTACCGAAGGCAAAATGGTATTAAAATAATCAGAGGAAACAGAATATGGAATCGAATGTGGTAAAGAGGAAAGAGATTCTTCTATTTTAATTTCTAACATAACTTGATTTGGAAAATCATCGAAATAATGATCTGGAATCGTAAAGGTTGCTAAACAATTGTCAGGAAGTGTAACCCCTAACTCATCCAATTCTTTGACTATGTCATTATTTATATTCATTACTCGGCGCTATGACTTTCTTATTTACTATTGGTTTAAGCATTCTTGATATATTCTTGTACTTTTTTTGCAGCATGATGATAAGATGCTTTCAATGAGCCAACAGAGGTATCTAAAACTGCAGACATTTGCTCGTAAGGCATCTCATCATAATATCTTAGATTGAAGACTGCTTTCTGTTTATCAGGCAAAGAATTAATTGCAATTTGGAGTTTCCATTCTAGTTTATTGCTATCAAATCCTTTCTCCGCTTTTAAAGTGTTGGCAATCAATGATTCATGATCCGAAATGGAGATAGCTCTTCGTTTTTTTATTTGCGCCAAATAAGTAAGACTTTCATTGGTTGCAATTCGATAAAGCCAAGTGTACAAGCTAGCGTCCTGTCGAAAATTGGCTAAGCTTTTCCATACCTTGACAAACATATTTTGCAATACATCATTGGTATCATCATGATTGACCAACATTCTTCGAATATGCCAATAGAGCCTTTCTTGATACTTTTTCACTAAAAATGAGAATGCGCGTTCCTTCGTATTCTCATTCTCAAAAAGAGTTAGTATCTCTTGGTCTTCCATCATTTCTGTTCCTATTGCCATATGTGCGCTGCTAGACTTTCAGACAAAAGTAAAGTTTAATTCTTTGTCTATAAAAATCTAAACTGGAATCGCCTTGTTATTCTAAAAAATTGTAGGTTTGCTTTGTCCATGTATTATTCTAAGTTTGATTCATCTGTATTTTTTTCAATAGCCTTTTTGTGTATTCTTGTTGCTTGTAAAACAGATGTAGATAAACCAAAAGGCATTGCACAAAAAAAATCTAAACAAACATTATTCTCGAATTCTACTATTGACCTAGAAAATATTAGTGCACTTATTCGTGAGGAACTCGACACAAATAATAAAAATAAATTGGTAATTTGGGATAATGATTCAGTATCCTGGATACATGATATTGCACAACTATACAGCACCAATTCTTTGCAACCATTTTGGATTTCTGAAAAGGGATTTAGTGCTGAAGCTGCCAGTTTCATAGAAGCCATTCCTGAATTAGAATTTGATGGTTTAAACCTTCATGATTATCATTTGCAGGAACTACAAGCATGCATGAAGAAGACCAATTCATTATCCGATTCTGCCTTGGTCAATATAGAATTTAAACTAAGCAATACTTTTTTTCAAATTACACATGATATGATTCTAGGTAATCGAATCGGAAAAATAAATTCGAAAGACTGGAAAAATAAAAATGATTCTTTATTTAATTATGGCATCCTATTAAAACAAAGTATTGCGAATGGAAACTTTTTTGATGTGTTTCAACGAATGAGACCGCAACAATATTGGTATGCTAAATTCAGACAAGAATATAAACGATTAGATAGCTTGAATAAATCCGGCGCTTGGACAACATTCACTCTTTCGAAAGACAGTATAAAAAATGAAACTGAAATTTCTATACCGAATATTATTTCATTGAGAAAACGTTTGAATAAAGAAATTGGCATTCCTAAAGACACGAATACCGCCATTTGGAATGAAGATATCATCAATAGCCTTAAAAAATTTCAACACCTGCATCAACTTAAAGTTACTGGAATTTTAGATTCTACTACCATCAACAAATTGAATATTAGCTTAAAAGACAAACAAATCATTTTGGCAAATAATATGGAGAAATTGCGTTGGTTAAAGCATGATTTTCCGCAACCCTATATTTGGGTAAATATTCCAAAAATGGAATTGGATTATGTTGATCATGATTCTGTGCAATTCAATATGCGTGTGGTGGTCGGTCGTATCAGTCGCCCAACCCCTACCCTAGATGCTCGCTTAGAAAACATTGTATTCAGTCCGCCTTGGGGAGTACCACCAACCATCATGAAAGAAGAGGTTATTCCAGGAATAGCTCGCAAAGGATTGAGCTATCTTTCACGACGAGGATTAAAGGCATATGACAGACACGGGCACCAAGTAAATGCCTCAGCTATTAATGCAAGTAATTTCAATCAATATTCTATTCAGCAAGCACCTGGCTATAGTAGTTCATTGGGTGAGGTTAAATTTAATTTGCCAAACCCATGGTCCATTTATTTGCATGATACACCTCATCGTGGCGACTTTGTAAAATCTTTTCGAGCATATAGTTCAGGTTGTATTCGAGTGCATCACCCAAAAGAATTTGCTGCGTTTTTATTACAAGATACAGCCCGTTATTCTTTATCCAAAATTGACTCTATTTGCAAAACGAGAAAGACAAAATATGTCACCATGCACAGAGATGTTCAAGTACATATTGTTTATCTTACGAATGCCATTGATAGTATTGGCAATATCATGTATCTTAAAGACTTATACAGATTGGATAAAAAAATGCAATAGCTTTTACACAAACTATTTTGATTTGAAATAAAAACGAAATACTATTACATGTAATAAAACGTAATTCATGTCCATCAAAAATATTGCGACTAATTCTGTTGTATTTAATTCTTTTTCAAAAGTACTTTCCAATTATTACCATAATCAGTATGGCGGTATAATATTGGCTTATCATGAAATCGCTATTGAACGTTTCAAAGAACATCTAGCATTATTTCGCAAGCATGAGATTGTGTCTTTATCTGAAATGGTAAACCGAAAAAAAAAGAAATTGAGTACGAAGTATTTGATTACCATAACTGTAGATGATTGCTATCTAAATACCTTACCTGCTCTTTGCGACTATTGTTCTGCAACCCAAATCCCTATTACCTTTTTTGTACCAACAGATTTTATTGATGGGAAAGCTTTACCTCCTTTTATTTTTAATAACATCAAGAAATTGTCCAAAGGAAGAAAAATAGACATAAATAATCAGTTATATGATTTTTCAGATGAGCAATCATGTAATACTTTTTTTAATTCTTTGCACGACTTAATGTATTATCAATCTGAGAACGAATACAATCCAATTTGGTTGCAGATCATGCACCAATTAGTAGAACAAGGCGTTTGTCAACTAGCTGATTTCAAGGTACACAATCCCCCAGTGAATTGGGATTTTATTGCAGAAAAAAGTAAAAATGAATTGCTTAGTTTTCAAAGTCATACCGTAACGCATCAAGCTGCTGCAGGTCTTTCGGCTGCTCAATTTGAAATGGAATGCAAACAAAGTAAACAAAAAATAGAATCCATCACGAATAAAGAAGTTACGCATTTTTGTTATCCTTATGGCGGTTTAAAAAATATTGGTAATACTGCACCAGCCATCGTACAGAAGATGTATGACAGTGCGGTAACTATGGTAAGAGGCAGAATACAAGCACAACAAAATGACTATTTATTACCTAGGATTCCTTTATATGATTTGGACACCAAACAAAGAACCATTTTAAAAACTATTATTAAATAATCCTATGGACAATGCTTCTTGGCAACTTAAGCTTTTTTCTGAATTACCCATCGATGATTTAATTGCCTTCAATAATGCGATGTACCCGCATAAACCAAAATACGATGCGGAGAGTTTGAAGTGGAGATTTAGAATTGGTTTTGATCAAAAAATTGAACCTATCTATTTATTGATGGATGGAAAAATAGTCGGTCAGGCTGGATTAATCCCTAATCAGATTGTAATGAATGATTCGAATCAAATTGTGATTTGGTTTAATAAATTTATTGTGTCCAATCAATTGCAAGGGCAAGGTTTTGGTAAAATATTGACACAACGTTGGATGGAATTAACGAATATCCACATAACGAATTGCAATGATCAATCCATGCAAGTTTTCAAAAAATATGGTTGGGAAGAAGAGTTTAGTTCTGCTCGTTTTGCAAGACCTATTCATTTAAAAAACGTAGCAAAAACAAAAGATTGGAAGGGGTTAAAATTATCCTTAGCAAGTATTGCAACACCTTTTTATCAAATCATGCTACATGGCTATTGTTTATTTTCAAAGCAATTACAGATTCAATCGCTGAGCGAAAATACGGCACAATCCTTACTTCCTTATTTCAAACAAATTTCGAATAATTATTTGGTAAAAGATGAACAGTGGATAAAATGGCGATTACTTTCTGGGCCTCTTGCGAAAGAGTATTACATTATCCGTTACCATGACGCCGCCATTATTTTTAGACATTTTGAATACCATACATCTAAAAGAATTCATATTGTTTATCATACCCTTTGCTCGTCTGAACAGGAAAATAAAATTTTGTTGAAATCGCTGCTGCAATTTGCATTAAAAAACAAAGTGGAATTAATCTGGGCTTTTACCAATATACCTCATTTAAAAAATAGCTATCGGCATATCCTTTCCAATACAATCTCAACACGTTTTGCTTTTCATACACAAGACCCTGAAACAATGTCTATGTTTCACACAAATCCAATTCCCTTGCAGTCTGTAGATTCTGATTATGACTCTATGTATGTTTAATTCTTTTTCCAATTGTAGCAATTGAAAGAATAAGTTTATCAAAAATTGGGACTTCGCTTAATCCAACTAATGCAGGTAATAGCAAGGCTGTAAATTCACTTTTATATCTAACTAATGCGCCACAATTTGGTATTGTATATCCTATGAAAAGATATACAGAGAAAGAAAAAAAGAATAAAAAATAAAAAAATACGGCATGTGATTTTTTAAACTGAACATGCAATCCCAACATGACAATGAGAAATAAAACAAGATAGGTATCAACAGAAGCTAAAATATATTTGATTGGATTGCCCCACTTAAAAATGGGTTGCAGCAAAATATGATTCAATGCACTTGGAAAGTTCTTGTAAAAACTCTGCATATTATTTTCTAATGCTGGCGTATTTATATCGGAATAGCCTTTTAATAAAAAAAAACCTTCTTGTTTATGAATGATAATTTGCAATAAATCTATATGATTATTTGTAATCCATTTCGTCGCAAACATCAAACTCAGCAGGCATAAATAAGAAAACAAGAAGGTAATAAATTTCTTGACGGGTTTAAAATACGAAATGATTATCCATATGAATAATGGTGGCAACAAGCATAGTAAATAAAAATAACGTGACATCAATAAGAAAAATAAAGAACAGAAAAAAAACAAGAGCGTAGAAAGTTTTCTATTCTGTAAACATGCGTTCGTAAAATAAACAATACAACCAATTGCAGACAATACCCATCCATCTTTATGAATTCCACTACACCAAAACAATACAGAAGGAATCAAAAAAATGGTAATGAAAAAGAGTATTTTTTTTTGCGGTTGAATGCCATAGCAAGTTTTATACAATAATAATTGCCCAAAAAAATAAATGACATTAAAAAAAATCACATTGACAAAAGGATTCCCCATTGAAAAAATATCCGACAAAACCATAAACTTTGTATGCACCGAATTGCCTAAATCACTCCAATACACAGAATCTATTGAAGAAAATATATTCAAATGATGTGCGATGTCACCCCAATTAAATAAGAATTCTTTCCAAAATAAACTTGGTTGGGTCGACAACTTACTTAAATCTTCCAGAGCCTGTAAATGATAAAAACGAATGTCATTAGAAACATATTCGCGCTCATGAATGTAGAGATTCAAACAACCTGCAATTACTTTTAGAATAAAAATGCCAATAATGATGTAAATAGAAAATCCAGTGTTTTTTTCTGTTTTATAAACATAAAAAAAACTACTAAATAAAAGTAGATAAATACAAAATAGAAATACTTGCAAGTTGTAAATATAATAGACCGAGATAGAAAATAAGAATAGTAACTTCTATTTTACTTGAACTGTATCGGAAATAAAAGTATGGTTACTTTGTTCTTTCATAAAAATATAAGTGGTCACTTTCTTTTCTGTAATTGGCAAAACTGATTGATCACTATTTACTATTACAGAATTAGAAGATACTTTATTAGAAACTATTCTATTGTTCTTTGTTTGAGCAAGTTTGGAGTCAGTCGATTTACAATCCTCCTCTTGCATGTCATTGTCCAATCGTGCATATTTTCGATTAGCTGGTAAATTAATATCCATTTGATCTGCTTCTTCAGGTAAGTTCTTGACTTTTTTTGTTAGCCAATAAGAGGAATGAATATACGTTTCAGCAGAAAAATAAATAAAAAGACATTGACCATCTTTAATTTTATCAATAACTTTTGGCGCGATATCTACTGGCAAAGCGGGGCAACCATGACTTCGCCCTATTCTTTGATTGGCTCTTGCAAATTCTTCACAGACATAATTCGCACCATGTATTACAATTGCCCTGTCATAAGCATTCGAATTAAACATGCCGTCCACACCATTTAGCTTTAAGGAATAGCCATTATTCCCTTCATACGTTTCCCCAGTTGTGTAGAAGCCTAAACTACTTTGGTGAGAATTTTCAATATTCGAAAAGTTGTTTGCAAACTCTTCTCCAGTGCCCATTCCGTGCGCTACCAATGTATTAAAAAGTACTTTCTTTTTCGCCATATCAATTACCCAAAGTCTTTTCTCATTACTAGATTGGGTGAAATCACAAACAGTTAATAATGAATTTGAATTTATTTTGCCTGCTTCTATCAAATTCAAATAACCATAATAGGCAAACATGAATGGCTCAAATCGCAACTTATTCATCTTACTAAAAGAAATATTATCATACATATAACGAATAAATTTCATCGTTTTTGTATCGATACGATTCGCTGATTCACTTTCTATTCCTATAGCAAAAACTTTGTTCTGATAAGAACAAAGTAGTGCAATGGCTAAAAATAATATTGTGAATAGTTTCTTCAAATTCTTTTTATAATTTAATTATGTTTATTGCAAGCAGGTAAAAATAATAAAAATCAAGAATAAACAAGTTATTAAATTCCTTTTTACAGAAATGAACAAAACGTTTTTCAATCAAAAAAGATAAAAGCTGAGCATTTTTGATATGAATTAATACGAGGAAAAAGGTATTCCGTGTTTTACTTTCTTGCCACTGAGCGTTTCGCTGCTGCTACTATTGCTTCAGAGGTTAATCCATATTTCTGTAACAAATCAAGAGGTTTCCCGCTTTCACCAAAACTATCCTTAACCGCTATAAACTCGTGTGGACAAGGCATGTGCTGTGCAGCGATTTGGCTAACACTATCTCCTAATCCACCATTTTGTTGGTGTTCTTCGGCAGTCACTATACATTTTGTTTTAGATATAGATTTCAAAATGGCATCCTGATCTATTGGCTTAATCGTGTGAATATTAATTAGGTCGCAGGTGATTCCCATTTGCTCCAATTGTTCAACCGCTTTCATGGCTTCCCACACCATATGCCCGCAGGCGAAGATGCTCACATCATTTCCTTCGTGTATAATTTGCGCTTTCCCAATTTCAAAGGGCACATCTAATGGCGTAAAATTTGGCCATTTTGGTCTGCCGAATCGCAAATATACTGGACCATCATAAGAAGCTATAGCCATTGTAGCGGCCTTGGTTTGGTTAAAATCACATGGCACAATAACTGTCATACCAGGTAACATTTTCATCATCCCAATATCTTCTAACACTTGATGCGTGGCGCCATCTTCACCCAAAGTAAGTCCAGCATGAGAGGCACAAATTTTTACATTTTTACCACTGTAGGCAACACTTTGGCGTATTTGATCATACACACGGGAAGTAGAAAAATTAGCAAAAGTAGTTGTGTATGGGATCTTTCCACCAATGGTCATTCCAGCTGCAATGCCTATCATATTTGCTTCCGCAATGCCGCATTGAACAAATCGTTCAGGGAAATCTTTCATGAATGCATTTAACTTAAGAGACCCTGCTAAATCTGCAGTTAAGGCAACCACATTCGGGTTTTGTTTTGCAATTTCATAAATACCTTCGCCAAAACCAGCTCTGGTTTCTTTTTCATTTTGAACAGGGAAATCTATTAGCATGGCGCAAATGTAAAAAACAATACAGGAAATATAAAGATAGTTTTATGCACAAAAAATTATTCTATTTCTAAATCCTTGATGAGCAAATGCCACAGTTTATCTTTTAGTTCGCTGATACCAATATTACTCAAAGAGGATATAAAATGAATGGGTACATGAGACGGAAATTCTCGTACAATTTCTTGTTTCAATTCTTCGTCTAACATATCGCACTTACTAATAGTCACTAGCATTTCTTTATCTAATAAATCTGGATTATATTTTTCCAATTCATTCATCAGAATATCGTATTCTTCTCTATGATTTTTACTATCCGCTGGAATCAAAATCATAAGAACTGGATTTCTTTCAATATGCCGCAAAAAGCGATGTCCAAGGCCTTTACCATCTGAAGCTCCTTCAATAATGCCTGGCAAATCAGCCACACAAAAAGATTTTCCACCTTTATATTCTACGATTCCTAAATTGGGAGAAATGGTAGTAAATGCGTAATCTGCTATTTTGGGTTTAGCCGCACTAATAACGGATAACAAAGTAGATTTTCCAGCATTCGGAAATCCTACTAAACCTACATCTGCTAATATTTTGAGTTCAACTATTTTCCATTCTTCAATACCAGGTTCACCGGGTTGTGCGTAATCTGGCGCTTGATTAGTAGAAGTTGCAAAATTACCATTGCCATTTCCTAAGCCGCCTCTTCCGCCTTTCACCCAAATTACTTCTTGTCCATGTTCTAAAATTTCTGCTTCCACTTCGCCGGTTAATTCATTTTTACCGACGGTACCCAATGGCACTTCAATGTAAATATCCTTTCCAAAACTTCCGCTTGAATTATTTTTACTTCCACGCTTGCCATCTTCTGCCAACAAATTTTTGTGGTAGCGAAGATGAAGTAATGTCCACATATTTTTATTGCCACGCAAAATAATATGTCCCCCACGACCGCCATCACCGCCGTCAGGGCCACCATTTGGTCTGAATTTTTCTCTTAAAAAATGGCTTGCACCAGCACCACCTTTACCCGATTTACAAAATATGCGGATGTAGTCAATAAAATTATCTGATTGCATTATTTTGTTTTGGTTTTATTTTAGAACAACTATTCGATATGCGCATCAATAGCTTCGCTCAATAGCGCAAAAATTTGCTCTACAGTTCCTTCACCTTTTATTTCGCTTAATTTATTGTTGCGCTTATAATAGTCAGAAACTGGAGAAGTCTTTGCATGATATTCCTTTATTCGTTTGGTAATCACTTCTTCATTGTCATCACTTCGACCAGAAGATTCTCCTCTAGAAATCAATCTGGTTTTTAACTCTTCTTCACCTACTAGTAAACTCAATACAATATCAATTGGGTTATTTTTAAAATCTAATAAATTGTCCAAAGCCTCAGCCTGTGCCACTGTCCGCGGGAAGCCATCAAAAATAAATCCTTTGACATCTGGGTTTTCATCCAATTTGCTACTGATCATACCAATCACTACCTCGTCAGGAACCAACATGCCTTGATCCATATATTTTTTTGCCTCCACACCCAATGGGGATCCATTATTCACTTCACTTCGTAAAATATCGCCAGTAGAGATATGTACTAGATTATACTTGTCAATAATATTGGTAGACTGAGTTCCTTTGCCACTTCCCGGAGGTCCAAAGAGCACTAAATTAAACATATATTGTTTTTTTGAGAGCGCAAATATAGTAGAACTCCTGCATAAATGCTAAATAATGGAACATCGTTTGCTAGGTTCGAATCCATTTCATAATATACAATGCATCTTAAAATATGTAAAACTTCCATTTCACTGTTTAGCATTCATTAAATTCTCCTTTTTTTCTACATAAAAAAAACGCTTGAAATGCGAACAATTCAAGCGTTTTTTCAAATGAGATTAGTCTTAGAGTTTAATCAATTTCTCTACATAATTTTTTTGATCAGCGTTACGAGTCATTTTTACTAGAAAGATTCCTTTTGCCAAATGGCTCAAATCTATGGTAGCTTTAGATTCATTTTTTTCCATGTTGGTTTTGTAAACTACTTTCCCATCCACCGAATTTATACTTATTTCCCATGCTTCATTTTTACTATTTTGAATAGTTAAAATATCATCAACAGTAGTTGGATATATTATAATACCTGCATCGGCTTGACTCAAATTTGTAAGGCCATTCGGTGCTGCGCCACCACTTTTCAAACTATTCGCTTTTAAAGCTACATAGGAATTAAGGATGCCATCCGACACATCTGTAATCGCCATTTTAAGATGGTAAGTTTGTCCACCCACAACAGTATGCGTTGCAATTAAAGGTGTAGTAAAACCGTTGACCGTAATAAAGGTATCTACATTATTTACATACAATGCCGTATTGGGTGTACAAGCAGTATTAGAACCATCATTAATAGAATTGATAGATACTGGAATACTTGTATTTGGAATCAAAGCCATGTTCTCAGAACCAGTAATCCCAGGACCAGAAATAAAGAACCCAAATATATCATTGAATGGGGAGCAATTAAAATTAGGATATTCATCAGATCCAAATACATATTCAAACTCAACATAAGTACCAACCGGCACGATATCAAATTCTAAAACACATGCATCAAAAGTATTGGTACCAACAATAACACCAAGATCAGCATCGCCTGCAGAGCTCATAGATGTAGAACTAAAATCAGATGGAAGACCATTAAATCCAATATCGGGACCATTGGTTAAAACATTACCTGTTCCTAAAAGTATTCCGTTATTAATCCCCAAATTGGTAATCCCTGAAAATTCTCCATTGGCAAAGGTGTGGCAAGTTAGTGCTTCATTAGAAATGGTAACACCATTCGTGCTTGAACTCGCAACTAAGATATTTGCTAATTGCGAAGCAGTTTGATTAGGTGTTATGCTCAATTGCGCTTTGGTAGCGGTAAAGCAACAAAATGCAATAGGTAAAAGTAAAAGTTTTTTCATGTTTTTTATATTAGGTAAATGTAAGAAAGTATATTAAATATATCAGAAAAATATTGTTGTGGATTATTAGATACTCGTTTTCACATTGGCAATACATTTGTCTATCATCATTATATATTTATCAATATCCTTTTGCATTTTTTTCTTGTCAATGTTCATGTTTGCATTGATGTGTTCCGTATGCAATTCTTGTTTTAGTTTTTCCATTTCTGCCTTCTGCGTTTCTATTTTTTCTAAATAGGTAAATACAGAAGTTTTTAATTCCGCATTCTCTTTTTCCAATCTTTGCACACGCGTTTTGAGCTGCCTTACTTTCTCTTTTATTTCCAATACTAATTGCGAAAACTCCATATTTTTTTTTTAAACACCTAAAAATAATAAAACAATTCTAGTTTACACAAAATTCTTATTTTCACCCACAAATAATAAATATGCCATTTGAACAAATTATCCAAGATGCCTACACTTTTAAAGGTGAAAATATCCTATTAGGTTGCGCAGTATTAGATGGCAAATCCGTTGCTGGTTCGCGCGTCAATTTACCCCTCAAAACCATGAACAGACATGGACTTATTGCAGGAGCAACAGGGACAGGCAAAACAAAAACATTACAACTAATAGCCGAAGGATTAAGTGAAGTAAGTGTATCTGTGATGCTGCTAGATATCAAGGGTGATTTAAGTGGTATTGGTGCTGCAGGAACGCTCAACGACAGAGTAGCAGAGCGTTGTACACAAATAGGCATTGAGTATTCCCCTACTATTTTCTCGGTAGAATTTCTCACCTTGAGTGAACAACAAGGGACTCGTTTACGCGCGACCGTTTCTGAATTCGGACCTGTTTTATTGTCCAAAATATTGGGCTTAAATGATACACAAGAAGGTATCGTTTCTATGATATTTAAATACTGCGACGACCACCAATTACCATTGCTTGATTTGAAAGATTTGATTAAGGTTTTACAGTATATAAATAATGAAGGAAAGGATGAAATTAAAGCAGAATACGGCAATATTTCTACCCAATCTACTGGCACTATTTTGCGAAAAATTATTGAACTACAGCAACAAAAAGCGGATATTTTTTTTGGCGAAAAATCATTTGAAGTAGATGATTTAATGCGCATCAGTGACGATGGACGTGGTATGATTTCTGTTGTACGTGTAAACGACTTACAAGATAGACCTAAGTTATTTTCTACTTTTATGTTGCAACTATTAGCTGAACTCTATGCTAGTTTGCCTGAAGCCGGCGATCTAGACAAACCTAAATTGGTTTTATTTTTAGATGAAGCTCACTTGATTTTCCAAGATGCCACATCCGCATTAATGCAACAATTAGAATCAGTTATCAAACTCATTCGGTCAAAAGGAGTAGGCCTATTTTTTATCACACAAAATCCGAATGATATTCCGCAATCCATACTCAGTCAATTGGGCATGAAAGTGCAGCATGCGCTTAGAGCGTTTACGGCTAAGGATAGACAAGATATTAAAAAAGTTGCCGAAAATTATCCAGAAACAGAATTTTACAAAACAGAAGACCTTGTTACGCAACTGGGTATTGGCGAAGCAATTGTAACCTTACTCAATGAAAAGGGCATTCCTACACCATTAGTGCATACCATGCTTTGTCCGCCACGATCACGCATGGATATTTTAACAGATGGTGAAATCAATACGATTGTTAGCAATTCAAAAATTCGTGCGAAATACAATGAGATAGTAGACACAAAGAGTGCATACGAAATATTAAATCAAAAAATAAATAGAAGCACAGAAGAAGAGGATTCGGATACTACAAATAGAACGGATAACAAAAAGGAAGAAAAGGGCACATTAGAAACAATATTAGACAGCCCTATTACTCGACAAGTAGGTAGAACGGCCGCAAGTATTATTACTCGTTCCTTGCTTGGCGTATTAGGTTTAGGAGGCACAACTCGCCGAAAAAAAAGTAGTTGGCTTTAAGTTTGATACCAGAAAAAAACAATAAAAAATTTCTATTTGGTAAAATTCAAATACTTTTTATATTTGCACCCGTTAATGCCTGATGGTGTAAAGGTAGCACAGCAGTTTTTGGTACTGTTAGTCTAGGTTCGAATCCTGGTCGGGTAACA
>CANJRV010000006.1 GCA_947476825.1 Bacteroidota bacterium
CAAAGTTCTATTACCATGTCTTTTTTTTTGAAGTCACAAATGTAAACTATATATTTGCGCTCTTATAAAAAATGGCTGCGTAGCTCAACTGAATAGAGTACCTCACTACGGATGAGGGGGTTTTAGGTTTGAATCCTAACGCGGTCACACGATGGGACTTTTCACAATTTTGTTGAAAAGTCCCATTTTTCTTTGGGCTGTAATCCTTGCTAATATTGAGTAGTAGAGAAACGGCTTCATTCAATTTTGGTGTTTGATGTTCTTTTTTGTTATAAACTGAATAGCTATTTCAGTAATTGACAAATAGTCGTGCCCTTCTCCTTCATCATTTTCATGTGAATCAATTTCCGAATGACTATGATGCAATAATTAAGAAGCATCGGCGTACTTATACATTTTTTCTTGCTGGGTGCAATAAAGTTGCTTGCCTTGTGCATCGTAAATATGTGTATGCTTTGGTGGTGTGCTTGCCATTTTAAATATTAATTAAATTAAAAAGGTTGTGCATATTTCTACGCACAACCTTTGGCTAGTTAATTAGTTGGACATGGAATTACATAAACACATTTGCCATTCCTAAAATTGACGCAAGCATGACAACACACTTCCAACAATTCATTCTGTTCATTTTCATTTTGATTAAAATTTAGGATGTAAAAATACATGGCATTTAGAATTTGGGTTGTTCATGTTGTATGATAATTCTATTCTTCTCCACTTCCTTTTGTGAGCTCTGAAAGTAAATAATATGCACCTTTAATAACCACTTTAGCATTGGGTTGTATTTTATCAATTAGAAGTACTTCAGTATAACCTAAATCGGATGCACCAATATTCACTTTAATCTGTTGGAATGTGTTCTTTTCTTTTTCAACAAAGATGTAATGTTCATCACCATTGTTTACAATAGCTTCCGATGGCAAAGCTGTGGTTTGTACATTATCAATTTTTACTCTTGCTTCTACATACATACCTGGCAAAAGGGTTTCGGTTGTCTCATTTATTTTTGCGTGTACCAAAACGGCTTGTTCGTTTGGCTCAAAGGCTTTATTGATAGCAAAAATTGTTGCAGGGTGAGAATGGGTTACGTCGTTGGCATCGTTGAATGTAATTTGTTGTCCTTCTTTTATTTTATGCAAATCCTTTTCAAACACTTTTAAATCTAAATGTAAATAACGATTATCAACAATTTCAAAAAGCGTAGCATTGGCATCGGCAAATTTGCTCATGCTTAAATTTATTTTTTGAATATAGCCACTTATAGGTGCTGTGATGGCAATACTTGTGCTGATATTATTAGAAGACAATTTACTAGAGTTAATACCTAATTGCGCTAACTTTGATTTGAGTGTTTCCTTTTTTGCCTGTGCAATTTGAAGTTCTCGTTGCGCTTGCTGAAAAGTTTTACCTGCATTAATATTCTCGTCTCGTAAAGATTTTTGTCGTTGATATTCTGCTTCTAAATAATCGAGGTTAGCATTGTTTTCTAAATAGTCTTGTTGCGTTTGCAGAATGTCAGTATTAGCAATAGTAGCTAATGTTTTACCTGCATGCACAAACTCACCTTCTTGCACAAGAATACTTTTTACTACGCCACTATTTAAAATACTTACCTGTGCTTGGTGCTGTGGTGGCAAGGAAAGTTTGCCATTAATTTTGAGGGTTGTAGTTAAGTTTCTATTTTCAATTACGCCTAATTGCAAGTCAATTGCTTTTATTTGCTCCTCAGAAAAATGCACCTCTGCCGTAATTGGTTCTTTGTTATTTGCTTCTTGCTTTTTGGGTTCATCCACTTTGCCTTCAGTAGAGTTGTTTTTGCATGATATGCATGCAAACATTATTAGGAAAAAACTGATTATGATATACTTCATTTTTATTTTTTTATTTATTAATTAAATATTGAATGTTGATAATGGTTTGGTTGTAATTATTAATTGCCGATAAATTATCCATTTTTATTTTGATAGCATCTTTCACATTTTGAAGATATTCGATATAGCCGATATCACCTGCTTTATAGCTCTGTTGTGCTGTATAAATAATGCTTTCAGCCATTGGCAAGGCTTGAGATTGATAATAATTAACTTGCTGCTTGAACTGTTGTTGCAATTGGTATTGTTGTAAAAAAATAGAGAGTAATTCTTGAGTAGATTTTTCTAACTCCATTGTAGCAATATCCTTTTCAATAGAAGCTGATAGAATTTGTGCCTTGATACTTTTTTTAGAAATAGGAATATTAACACCAAGACTTCCATAAAAAAATGGTTGCCCTTTATCCAAACTTTGAGAATTGAGACCAACATTTATAACAGGTAATGCTTTTGTTTTTTCAACTTGAATAGCTAATTCCTTTGCCTTTATTTGTTGTTGCAAATATTGTAGCAGAGGATGTTGCATCACTATTGAACTATCCAATAAATTAATATTAGATAAATTTTGAATGGTGGTCGGTGGTAAAAAAATCGATTTATCGCCTGTCCATTTTTGCAATTCAACCAAATAAAATTCAACTTGTGTATTAGCCTGTATAAGTTGTTGTTTTAATTCATTGCGTTGTAATGTGCCGTTTATTTGTTCTAATTTATTACTTTCTCCTACTTGAAATTTCTTGGCTGATATTTTTTCGTAATCAGCAAATACACTATCGGTTTGCAATAAGAGGTTGTATTGTTGCCAATTATAACACCAATTGTAATAAGCTATAGATACATTTTTTATTACTTCATTTTTTGTGATAGCTTCGTACGAGGTAGCCATGTTCATATTTTGATGTAATAAATTTTTCTCCGTTTTATAGGCATTGGGTAATTTGAAACCTTGTGCCACTCCTACATTATAGTCAAACACTTTTGAATTGATTTGTCCGAAACTGCTATTCACATTAAGAGGTTCGTACCTTGTAGCAGTATTAGTTAAGGCTTGCTGCTGTTGAGTTTGCAAACTGGCTTGCTGAATACTTGGATAATATTGCAAGGATAAATCTATTGCATTTTGCAAAGACAAACTTTGTGTTTGTGCAGTAGATTTTAAACAACATAGAGAAAAGGAAATTAATAAAATGGCATTAGTTGCTGATCGTACTTTTTCTTTTATTATTGATTTGCTTTTCAACTTCTTTGGAGACATAACTAAAAAGTAAAGAACTGGTAAAACGAATAACGTTAAAAGCGTGGATGTGAGCAACCCACCAATAACAACAGAGGCTAATGGCTTTTGCACTTCTGCACCTGCGCTTGTACTTAATGCCATTGGTAAAAAACCAAGTGATGCAACTGTAGCTGTTGCCAATATCGGGCGAAGCCTTGCCGCACTTCCTTTGAGAATTCGTTGCAATAAATTTTCTTCCCCTTCATCTTTCAACGCATTGTAATACGAAATGAGTACAATACCATTTAATACAGCAACACCAAATAATGCGATAAAACCAACACCTGCTGAAATGCTGAAATTCATACCGCGAATCCATAATGCCATTACGCCTCCAATGGAAGCCAATGGAATAGCGGATAAAATAATGCTTGCTTGTTTGATGGATTTAAAGGCAAGAAATAGCAGAAAGAAAATGAGAAGTAATGCTACTGGTACCGCTAATTGCAATCGCCCCTTTGCCTGTTGTAAATTTTCAAACTGACCCCCATAGGTAATAAAATAGCCTTCAGGTAGTTTTAATTTTGCGTCTAATTTTTTTTGAATGTCATGCACTACACTCTCTATATCTCTACCTCTTACATTTGCTTCAATTACAATTCTACGTTGTGCGCCGTCTCTACTTATTTGTGAAGGGGCAGTTTTGAAACTAATGTCGGCAACTTCATTTAATGGGATTTGATTTCCTTTAGGAGTTGGAATTAATAAGCCTTTGAGTTCATCAATATCCGTATTTCCACTTTTAGGAATACGTACTACTAAGTCAAATTTTCGTTCTCCTTCATATACAACTCCTGTTGTACCACCTGCGTAGGCAATATTTAAAATTCTATTGATGTCGGAAATATTTAAACCATATTGTGCAATTCTATCTCGGTGATATTTTACTACCAATTGTGGCATACCTGTTACTTGCTCGACTTTAATATCAGTTAAGCCTTCAATAGTATTGATTATCGGAACTGCCTTGTTTGCTTCGGAAAAAAGTTTATCTAAATCATCCCCAAAAATTTTAATGGCAATATCAGATTTTACACCTGCAATTAATTCACTAAATCGCATTTGAATGGGTTGTTCAAATGAGAGATTTACGCCTGGTATGGTTTTAATTTTATCATTCATTTTATCAGCTAGCTCATCTTTGTCTTTTGCTGATGTCCAATGTTTTTTATCTTTTAAAACAATAATCATATCCCCATTATTAATAGGCATTGGGTCGGTAGGTATTTCAGAAGAACCTATTTTACCAACCACTTCAATAACTTCAGGAAAATTTGCCTTCAAAATTTTCTCTATCAAGGTAAACGTAGTTACTGTTTGAGGAATTGATGAACCTTCGCGTATAGTGGTTTCAACGGCAAAATCGCCTTCATCTAATTCGGGAATAAATTCGCCACCCAAGGTATTAAACAGAAGAATGGAGCCAATAAATAACAAAACAGAAATACAAACAACAACAACTTTCCGTTTTAATGCAATGGCTAAAATTGGTTGATAGCCCATGTTTAATTTGGCAATAAATCTGTCTGTAAAGTTTGGTTTGTCGTTTACTTTTTTACTTAAAAATATACTGCTGACCCAAGGTACATAAGTTAATGATAATAGCAATGCCCCAATGATTGCAAAGCTAACTGTTTGCGCCATTGGCATAAACATTTTACCTTCAACACCACTCAACACAAACAAAGGAATATAAACAATGAGGATAATGATTTGCCCGAAAATCGCACTACTCATTATTTTTGACGAACTGTCAATGACTTCTTTATTCATTTGCATTTGGGTAAGTGTATTGCTTCTGTAATGCTTTGAAAATATGTGAAGGGTGGCTTCAACTATAATAACTGCACCATCTACAATTAAACCAAAATCTAATGCGCCCATGCTCATCAAGTTCGCACTTAAACCCAACATATTCATAATGATAATGGCAAATAACATGGCTAATGGGATAACGGAAGCGACAATTAAACCCGCTCTTATGCTTCCTAAAAATAACACCAATACTAAGATAACAATTAATGCACCTTCCAATAAATTAGTGCTAACTGTATGTACTGTTCTATCAATAAGTTTTGTTCTGTCAACAAACACATCCAATTTCACACCTTCGGGCAATGATTTTTCAATAGACTTTATTCGTTCTTTTACTCGTGCAATAACTTGTACAGCATTTTCGCCTTTTTGCATAAGTACAACACCACCCACTGTTTCACCATTTCCGTTTCGTGTCATAGCGCCATATCGAGGTGCTGAACCAAACTGAACAGTAGCAATATCCTTTATTAATATAGGAACACCTGAATTGTTTTTCACAACAATATTATTGATATCGTCCATGTTTTGAATTAATCCTTCACCTCTGATAAAATAAATATTGGGTCCTTTATCAATATAACTTCCTCCCGTGTTTTCATTGTTTTTTTGTAAGGCATCAAACACATCAATTAATGTTAAATTATTAGCTGATAATCTTTCAGGTTTTACAGAAACCTCATACTGCTTTAGCTTACCGCCAAAACTACTTACGTCCACAACGCCAACTGTACCAAGCAACTGACGGCGCACTATCCAATCTTGTACAGTTCGTAATTCAATGGCATTGTATTTTTCTTCAAAGCCTTTTTGAGGCACTAAAACATATTGAAATATTTCTCCCAAGCCAGTTGTAGGGGGTAATAATTCGGGAGTTCCATATTGCTTTGGAATATTTTCAATTGCCGTTTTTATTTTTTCATCCACTCGCTGACGAGCAATGTTTACAGGCACATTGTCTTTAAATACGATAGTGATAACAGATAAACCTGACCTGCTTGTACTTCGCAACTCTACCATTTCGGACAACGATTTAAACCCTGTTTCTAATGGATAGGTAATAAATTGTTCTACTTCTTGAGTAGCTAAATTGGGTGCATTGGTTATAACCTGCACTTGGTTATTGGTTACATCGGGCAAAGCATCTATACTTAATTGCGTAAATGAATAAATACCGAATGCAGCAAAGATGGTTAGTAAAACTCCTGTAATGAGTTTGTTGGTAACCGAAAAATAAATGATTTTTTCTAGCATAATTTTAATTAAAATAATGAATGAATAAAACAATGAACAAAGGGTTTACCCTTACTGATTGCAAATTAATTTCTTGCTGAAAGCAACATGTTCATTAACTTAATTGAGGAGGTTGCCAAATACTGGCGAAGTAGTTAGAAATAAAATGTTGGTCGTAAATCGAAACTGCTTTCACTATTGAAAGAGGACGGTCACATTTTGGTATTGGAGAAAATATAGGATGAAAAGTTATTGTTTGCCCACAGCAAGCGCAATGACAAAATGGAGAACATGATTCTGTATCATGGTTATGTTTGCTGTGGTCGTTGGAAGTTAATTCAGTCTTTGTTTTTTTTACATTGCAGTCATCACTATCAACACATGGGGCGATAGAAAGAAGCAGAATGTATAAACTGAATATTGACCAAAAAAATTTCACGAGCGTAAAACTAGCCCTTTCTTTTTAAAATGGAGACAAATATTGAGAAATACTCGCACATAGCTTGGTATTGTAAATTTTATTTATATTGTATTCCACTACACCACAAGGTTTTTTGTGTAGGATTTTAGTTGATTAATTAAACTGCTATTTTTTGGTTTGGCATTTGAACAACATTCTATTTTTGTAGTGATAGTTGGTTCACTGTTTGCTTCGTAATTTTGATATTCAAAAATTAGTGAAGAATATAATTGTGGCTATTCATTCAATCCAAAATGGCCATAACGATAATTTTTGTTGCAATGAATTTTTAGTTGGGAAACAGGCGCGGTCTGTTTCGCAATTGGTTGCAGTGTATTTTGGCAATACCTAAATTTTGTAACAGGAATTATGTAACCGATACTACCTGTAATGGAAGTCCAAATAGATTTTAATTTATTTATTCAATAAGCTTTTTTTAGTAAGCCTTTCTCAACATATCCGCATATCCATTTGGTAAAATACTAGTTTCAACAGCCTTTGCCGCTTTTTCTACATCATATTCAAACCGAATAAATTCTACTTGTATGCTTTCTTTATTGAACTTGGAACTATCGTCATTTAATGTGATAAGCACATAACACCCCCTTGGATCACCGTCTTTAGGCTTTCCCACCGAACCGATATTTATAGCGTGTCTGTAAGCAATTTGTCCGTCCTTTTCATATGCAAAGATTCTGTGATATGGTTTATGCGTATGACCAAAAAACATCATATCGGCATTGGATGTTTCTAAAATTCGCATCATACTTTTTTCGTCTCTGTCTTCATATAAGTACTCATTTATTTTTCTTGGACTACCATGCACCATCAATAAAAACAAATGGTCATTGTTGAGTTGATATTCTACCTGAATATGCGCAGGAAGTGTTCTTAAAAACTTTCGTTCCTCGTCTTTTACAAGTTGATTTGTAAATGAAATAGACTGTGAACCCATTCCTTTTTCTACATCTGTTTTGTAAGCGCAGCCACAGTCGTCTGATGCCCTGCCTACCCCAAAATCATAATTTCCTGCAATAGTAGGAATACCTCGTTTGCGTATTTCTTGTATCACTTCATTCGCCCAAATATTATATCCGACTAAATCACCTAAACAATAAATAGCATCGGGCTTTGTTTTTTCAATATCTTGAAAGAAGGCGTCTAATGCAGGAAGATTTGAATGTATATCACTGAATAATGCAATTTTCATTTTACTGATTTTTATTATGATGAGTAAGATACTTCCATGTGGGAATGGCAAGCGATGCACCTAATATTGTAGCTACAATGTAGACCCATAAAAATTCTGTATGTCCACTCACAACAGCAGGTGCAATAGAACGTGCAGGGTTCATACTTGCTCCACAAATAGGACCTGCAAACATGGCTTCTAATAAAACGGTAGAACCGATAGCCAACCCTGCAAACATGCCTTGTTCTTTACTTCCTGTGGCAACATTAATAATTACAAGCATAAGTAAAAAGGTTAGTATAAATTCTAAGATAAATGATTGCATTGGACTCCCTGTGGGTAATGTCGCTCCTAAAAATTCATTTGTTGGAAACAAATATTTTAAAGTAAGGCTTGCTAAAAAAGCTCCTGCTAATTGGCTTAAAATGTATGGTGTTACTTGCTTCCATTCGAATTTTTTAGCAATGGAAAATGCTATTGTAACTGCAGGATTTAAATGTGCGCCTGAAATACTACCAAGCGCATAAATCATTGCCATTACAATTAATCCAAAGGTAATTGCAATTCCAACATGGGTAATTGCTCCATTGGTTTGATGATCAATAATGATTGCTCCGGTTCCGCAAAATACTAATGCAAAAGTTCCTATTATTTCGGCAATATATTTTCGCATAAAAAATTAACAGCAACCACCACCAGGTGTGCAACAGCTTTTTTCGTTTGACAATTCGGCTAAGTTTACTTTTTGCTTTTCAACAGGAATGCCACATTGGTCTTGTGCTAAACAAGCCGTTTGTTTCGACATTAAAACGAAGTTTGTGCCATTGTATTCTACATCATACTTACCAATAGTACCTTGTTGATACTCTACTTCTATTTCCAAATCTTCCATTCCTAAAATCTTTTCGGAAAGTCCGATTATGCTTAAAAGTTTACTTGGTTTTAAACGGTGTTCAACATCATTTGCATCCCATAATTGGAAATTCGCAACTTTCTCATTTCGCACAGTACCGCCACAGTCTATAAAATGTTTGGTAACAACACCTACTTCTGTGATGTGAAAATGTTCAGGCACCTGTGTACCATCTTGCAACTCAAAATTTACTGTTTCAGCAGTAGACAATAAGGTTTTAATTTCTGATAATTTCATTTCTGTTTATTTTAATGATTAGCAACAATTTTCTTTCTTTTTTAATAATTTTTTGGATATAGATAAAAAATAGTTTTGTAGTTTTTCAAGCACTTTCTCATCAATGCAATAGCAAATTGCATTTCCTTCAATGCTCCCTTTAATTAACCCTACATTTTTTAATTCCTTTAGATGTTGAGACACAGTAGGTTGAGCCAATGAGATTTCATTAACTATATCACCACAGATACAGTTTTCGGTTTTTAGTAAATAATCAATAATAGCTACTCTTGCAGGATGTCCAATCGCTTTGGCTAACAAGGCGATTTCGTTTTGCTTATTTGTAAAAAATTCCGTTTTCGTTGCTCCCACGTATAATTTATTTATTGCAATATTACTATATAAAAATTAATTTGGAAGGTCAATTTTAAACAATTTTATTTTTAGTGGTTTTATATGCCTCTCTTATACTTAGCCTTCTCTTTTTTTAAAATGTCAGTGACAACTTTGCGCTCTTTTAATTTCTTCACCTTACAGAGTATTTCCAAGCCTTCGACCATTTCTGTGTTCGACAAATTCACTATCTGGATTTCTAAAAAATCAGAGTAAGAAACAGAGCGAGAGCGGTGTGCAAACTCTGATTTCTTAATTCTCATTCTCTTTTACTTTCTGTTTCACTTTCAAACAAATTGTAGAGTTGGAAAAACATACGATGGCGCTTTTCGAAAGTTGAATTTTAGTTAGTTATTTCTTATTTTATTCTTTCAACATCTTTCTGACTACTGTTCCTTTAGTCGTTTTCAATGTAACAAAATATAATCCTGCCTTCAAGCCACTTACATCAAGCTGTAAATTGCTTCCATGCATTGTATCAGAGAAATTGATTTGTCCACATACATTACATAATGTTATACCACCATCTTCAGAGGATTCAATTTCAATATAATTTGTAGCAGGATTTGGTAATAAATTAAGGGATACATTTTGAGAAGCTATAATAGGTTCAACCCCGACTGGTGCACCACACAAACTTGATTGCCTTTTTTCATCATGCTGAAACATTAGCCAGTCAGGGCCTGTACCGGTTCCTGCGGTAATAAGATATGCGCGACCATAATTATTTTGAAAATTTGGGTATTCCGAATGACCTCCAACTACAAAGATGTCAATCTTGCCATCTTGATCAAAGTCAGCTACCAGAGGAGCATGGTCAATGTCAAATGTCTTCCCGATATGTGCAGCAAGGTCCATATCCCAAATGAGATTTCCATTACTTCCCTTTAGCACAATAACATGTCCTTTGCTTGTCCCAAATACTACATCCAATTGGTTATCCCCATCAATATCTGCTACAGCAACACCACGAAATGCCGTAGCCACACCAGGTATATTATAATACCAAATTAATCCTCCAGTATTCGATAGGGCACCTACTCCATAAGCATCGCAAAAAATCACATCACAATTTCCATCATGATTAATATCTGCAATAGTTGCTGGTGCGCCAATATAAACACTCGCCTGATACTCCCAAAGCGTACTCCCATTTTCACCGTTGAGTGCATATAATTTACCGCTATAATCTCCAACAATCAATTCGGGCTTGCCATCATTATCTATGTCTGCTGTTGCTGTGCCATGATAAATATAATCGGCTACAGCTTTCGACCAAAGTAAAGTTTGATTGCTTGCACGATAAGCATAAATGCGGCTTGTATCTGGACTGAATGCCCATGTGCCTACTACGAAATCTAGTTGCCCATCGCCATCAAGATCAACAATGGTTGGAGCAGTTTGTACCCATGAATTTGAGAATACAGTTTTTGACCAAGCTTGACTCCCATCTTCCGCATTCAGACATAAAACGTGACCATCAAATCCTCCATGCAAAATCTCAGGCTTGCCATCATTATCTATATCTGCAATGGTAGGCGGCGAATCGCTTCCTGCCGTTGAGCTTGCCCATTGCACCGCTCCTGTTTTGCCTCGTAAACAAAAGGTCTTCGGATTGCAGGAACTGGGTGCAATCACTTCAAGCGTATCATCATTGTCAATATCATACAAGAGCATGGCGACATCATTACATCCTTCAGCAGATGTTGTGTGTGTGTTATATTTCCAAAGCAAACTTCCGTCTTCGCCATTCAAAGCATAGATGCTGCTGTCATTGCGATAGCAACCAAAGACTATCTCCAATTTTCCATCTTTATCAATATCACCTGCAGCAGATTGACCGAAAGAAGAATCGAACAAATCATACCACCATTTGATTTGTGGTGTTTGGGCGGATATTTTGAAGGAACCAAGAATAATAAATAGTGATGTTGCAATTATATTTCTCATCTTTTAGGTAATTGATTTGTTCACAAATATACTTGTCAATCCTTGAACTTTTGTTTACATAATATCATACATGTAAACAAAAGTTCATTTTGAAAATTAGATTGAAAAAGGTAAGGAGGATGAATAAAATAAAAAAATAGTTATACTGAAAATGCAATGAATGGTAGAATCTTGAGGTGCATCTGTATTGCGGCAACGATAGTAGTGGAAATCCTTTTTGCTTGCTTTGAAGCAAAAAGATTGGAACGAATAGCGTGAGCGCCGCCCTACTGTAGCATTAATTTTTTTTCAAAAAATACGCTACAGTATTACACCATTAGCATTAATTTTTTTTCAAAAAATACGCTACGGTAAACTCTCACAATCAATTTAGTTTTGCCAAAAAAACTTAGCACACGCTTAAATTATTAATAGACTTCTGTTATACTTATTGGTCCTAAAAAGGATACAATTTAGAATACAGATTATCCTTAATAAAAAGTCACGGTGAAAGAAATTACTACATTACTTCAAACGCAGTTTGATAGAAATTATTAACAGAAGCAATTGGTTTCAAATTAATATAAAAGTTATGTACAAATTCATCATAGGCTTTAAACTCGTGCATGGCGACAGAAAATTCATCAAATAATATTAAGTCTCCTTTATTTAAAAATGGATAGAGTTGCGATAATGCAAATGCAGTGGCAGAATATAAATCTGCATCCATGTGAATTACTTTTTTGGTCGACTGATTTAGTAAAGCATTTTTCTCTTTGATAAATGCCGTCAAAGTATCTTGAAATAAACCTTTTATAAAATGTCCTCTTTGGTCATCGATTTGCGGCATGTTAGAAGACATTGCCCCTTTGTTATATGTACCCCAATCTTCTGGTAAGCCTTCAAAAGTATCAAAGCCATTAAATGTAGAGTTTGGATTGCCATTATTATTAAGCCACCACTTGAATGAAGCACCACTGGCAACACCAAATTCTAAGTAATTGATGGCTGTAGTTTTTAATTGATGCTTGTCTGAAACAAAGTCGTATAACTTCAGTCTTCTATCATATTGCCGCAATGGTGTATAGAAATCTTTGAACTCTATAGAATTTTTATTTTTAAATATCCAAATGATTAATCTATTGAAGTAATAAATGAACGCTAAATATTTTGCAATAGGTTGAAAGATAAACGTGATTGGAAAGACTAGAAGAAAGTCTTTGAAAAATTTAATGATTCTAAGCATAGAGGGTTCAAATATAGAAGAAAAAATCTTTGCGATTAGTTTCTAGACAAAAATGATTTTGGGTAGTAAGTACATGATGTAAAAAATAAACTACTTCAATTCTTTTTTTCAATTATCATTTTACCGCAATAAAGTCAAATCTCCTTTTTCGACATATTTTTTGGAGCCGATTGTATATTCAATCAAATAAAAATAAGTGCCAATTTCACTCAGTGTTCCTTCTAAAGTGCCATTCCATCCTTTATCCAGTTTATTCGTATGATAAACTGTTTCACCCCAACGGTCGAATATCAAAAAGGAATGAATATCTACATGATCGCCTGATGGTTTTACATTAAAGAAATCATTCAGCCCATCATTGTTTGGAGAAAAAGCATTTGGGATTATTAAATTTCTTACAATTACTGTTACGCTATCATCATCACTACAACCATTGTCGTCAATGCCATGTACATAATAGGTTTCAGTTGCAGAAGGGTTGGCCATTGGGTTACTAATAAGTAGTGATGAAAGGGTAGAGGTGTTGTTCCAAAAATAACTCGAAGCCCCGCTAGCATGTAGTTGTGTAGATTCTCCATATCGTATCACCTGATCTTCGCCAGCATCTACTATGGTTTGTGGAAATAATTTGATAGTGGATTGTCGGTTTGCCTTACAACCATGGATATCTTGAATAAAAACATTATAGGTTAGATCATTCGATGGAGATACCACCACCATAGGATCTGTAGTGGAAGATATAGCAACATTGGGTGTCCATGTGTAGAAGTCGCCACCAACCGCAGTTAGTATAACGCTTTCACCAATGCAGATGGTAGTGTCTATCGGACTTACTTTAAATAAGGAGGTGTCAAATTGTGTTACATTTAAAGTGGCAGTAGAAGTTTGTTTACAAAGATTATCCACCGAATCGGTAACGGTAATGGTAAAGGTCGTAGGGACAGTAAGATTCACTTGAATGGTTTGTTGATTAGCATTTCCAACCACCAAACCAGCAGGTGCCCAAGAATAGCTACGACTGTATGTGGTAGGGGAAGCATTGACGGTTAATTGAAAAATACCAGGTTCACAAATAACAGTGTCTTGAACGGAAAGTACTGGTGGCTGCACATCAAAGACATGAATGGTGGAATAGGCGGTATCAGAGGTGTTACATGAATTTGGATTGTTTGCAATGAGTCGAACTGTGTACACTCCAGGTGTTATATAGGTGTGACTTGGAGACGTGGAATTGGAAGTTCCCGAATCGCCAAAGTCCCATTGGTAGGATAATGCGGCTGAAGAATTATTAGTAAAGGTTACATTATATGGAGCACAACCTGAATCTTTCGGATTTATCACCAAAGCTGCTTGTACGCCCACTGCTTCAAAGTCGAATTTAAAACTAGCGATGTCCCAACTACCGGCAAGATTGGTTGGTGAAAGGCAACCAGGTGATTGGTAAGCCCCACTACTAGCTGTGCACACAGAATGATACACAATTCCTTGCGGATCAAATCGACTGGTACCGCCATCACAATGATCGCCAGGAACACCCATATAAGACCCATATATGAGATTGGTCAATGCGCCATCCATGACGGTTAACCAAAATCCGCCAGAAGTAGATTGATAAGCATTCGCGGTTACTGCTAATCCAGCATTCGCACCAAATCCACAGAAATAAATATTGCCACAAATATCTCTGAGAAAGGCTGTTGGAATTAAATTAGAATTCGAATTTCCAATCACAGTTGATTTAACAAGTGTCGACAAATCGGGAGACATGACTTGTAAGAAAATATTTGCGCCAACATTATTCAGTAATCCAGGCGTAATGGTATAAGCACCATCGGTTTGACCACAAACATATACACTATCATTGATGTCAATTTGGATTTTATACGCATGGTCGAATGCCGATGTACCTAAATAGGTAGATTTTAAGAGGGTTGTACCAGCAGTATTTAGTATAGAAACAAAACCATCCGTAGCACCTTGAAATGTAGTAAGTGCAGCGCCTGTAGTAGTTGGAAAATTAGTACTTTGGGTGCCACCGCAAACCGCAATATCATTATTGGTTTTTATTGCGATAGCAAAGCAAGCGTCATCATCGTTACCTCCTAAAAAGGTACTGAAAAGTAAGTTGGTGCAAGTCGGATTTATTTTGATGACGCATCCATCTTGCGCACCACCAAGAGTTGTTTGGTATGCGCCTGTTGTGGTGGGAAAATTAGCTGAAGAAGTGCTTGATGAAATAAGAATATCTCCACTCGCATCATACAATAATTCACCTCTAGCCCAATCACCATAATTTGGACTTAAAGAATTTGCATTTGAACCATCTGCGCCACTTCCTCCAATATAAGTTGCGCCAATTAATGCAGAACCTGTTGCGTTGAAATGGGCAACATAAATATCAGAAGCACCATTTGCCGTATTATCATAACAACCTGTTGTCGTTGCTAAATTTGTTGAAGTTGTACTTCCTGTTATCGCCAATTCAAAATTATTATTTACCACCATATTATTTGGTAAGTCTTGTGCGCTACCACCATAATAGGTTGAATAAATAAGCCCATTTCCAGTTGGTGTATACTTATTAATACCTGCATCGACGCCGCCTCCATAAGTCATTTGAAATGCACCAACCATGGTTGGCCATCCTACACCAAAACATTCACCGCCTGAGTATAAACTTCCATTGTTGTCATAGGTAGCACTAAATCCAAAAGTCATGGCGGTAGAACTGCTATACGTAGCAAATATTAAAACAGGATCAATGGTGAGCACATATTGATGGTTGTAGTCTTCTGGAAAATGAAAGACAATGTCATTATTCTTATTTTTTCGAAACCTACATTTTACTTCTATTTTCTGTCCATTAATCATTTGATAGGCATACGGTTTCTGTTCAACTATTTCAGAAAAACCAGTTTGGAATACGAGATTCCCATTCTTATATAAATTGGGTTGCAGTCCATCATAAGCCATTGCAATGTTTGATGCATCGGCTCCTGCTGCAACCACAAAATCGTATTTGAAGGAGGTGCCAACACTGTAGGCTTTAAGGTCTATTCCATCATACAAATTTTCATACACTATACTTTTATATAAACCAACATTGGATGACCAATTGTTCGGGTCGTTCCCAATGAAATAATTATTGTAGGTAGCAAGCTGATCCTTTTTTAGCATGCGAGGATTGGTATGCGCATTGGCAAAATGAACATCGTAAGCGTAACAACTGATTGGCATTGCATAAGCTGCATCAAGGTCAGTATGTTTTTTTTCATGTATTTGGTCTATTTTATTTTTATCGAAATATACATAGCGAAAAAAATTGGACGCAAAATAAATATGACCACCAGGTATGTCTGCTTTGTATTTTACAGTTGGATTCCATTGGGTTTTATTTTCTATGAATTGTAAATTCCCATCCTTTGCGTGTAGAAATGAGCCAATGGTATTCATTACCAAGAAAAATAAAATAAATTGCTTTGACATACTTGCGTTTTATGAAAAAATAAGACGACAAGTTATATAAAGAAGTTAGGAATGTAAAATTCGTTTTACGGCTGAGTTGTACATTATGTAATTCAGTATTACAATATGTTGTAAATCCTTTTTATTTTTAAATTGAAATTATACATTCTACAACAATAATTAGTATGCAATACTTGTCGTGTTATTATGACGAAAAGCTGAACGTGAAAATGAAAAAAAATCCTTCTTACATTCTAAGAAATAGGCTGCAAGAAGGAAGTGGTATGAAAAGATATAGGTATAATTTTATTATCCTTGCTCGTCAGCTGTTGGGCCGTACATGCCTGGCAATGGAACATCTAATAATCGTAAGTATACAGTCAATTGTCCACGGTGGTGGTATAAATGATTCAGACACCAAGTACGCACTACTGCTGCTTTTGGCATAGTAAAATAAATGGTTTCTCCATTACGCATTGTCCATGGTTTTGCAAATTCATCATCAGACACTTCTTGTAAAATAGCAACTGAACTCGCTACATAACTATCATGAAGCGCTAATAAATCTTCCGTGCTGTTGATTTGTTTTGGGGAAAAATCTCCGACTGAAAAATCTAATACATCTTTCACCAAACACTCTTTCCACCATCCTGCAATTTCAGCAACGTGGGTAGCTAAACGTACTAAGGACATTGATTTTTCATGTGGTTTATAATCTGGTTTGTCAAAAGGAACTCTTTCCAATAATTTACGTGTGCTTGCTGATTCATGCTGAAATTCAGCTAATAATATTTGACTTTGTTTCATGATTTGTTTTTAAAATTTTGAATGCGCAAGTTAGGTTCAAAATTCCAAAAGTCAAATCCCAAATCCCAAATTCCAAAAGTCAAATCCCAAATCCCAAATCCCAAATTCAAATTCCAAATTCCAAATTCCAAATTCCAATTTCTAAATTCCAAATTCTAAATTCCAAATTCCAAAGCCCGAAATTAAAAAATCCAAATTTTAAAGGCAAACTCCAAAAATGATCCTTCTGTTTTCAAATTTTTACATTGACAAATTTTCAAATCATAACTACGGGGTGCGAGGGGCGATACCGCCTCGCTGATATACGTCACCTTTTCAGGGCTTGCTCTTGCTACTCCAAGTCTCTATAACAGCTAATCTACATATAACATACGACTTATGACCTACGACTTATAACTTACGCCTTATGACTTACGCCTTATAACATACGACTTATGACCTACGACTTATAACTTACGCCTTATGACTTACGCCTTATAACTTACGCCTTATGACTTTCGACTAATAACTTTTTACCATATTTTACTACATTTGTTACTCAAAATTTATTTTTCATGAAAAAAAATATACTCCTTTTGCTTCTTGCTCTATGCTCTATTTCATCTATGCATGCGCAAACATTAGCACCAACAAAACACAAAACAGGAACGGCTAGTAAAAAAGTGGTGAGCGATAATGGTAGTAGCAATAACAATTTCCATACCCCTTTATTCAAAGGAAAAAAAGTGAGAAGTAATTTCCCTTCTACATTTGGGCATAAAGAATTGATAGGCACTACTACTTATGATTTGCAAACGAACGGAGCAAATCAAAGAAGGATTTTGCAAAATGGAAATACCTTGAGCGCATGTTATATTTTTTCGGATGAAATCTCTGCAACAGCAACTTCTCCATTTGCGGATAGAGGCACTGGATATGCCTATTTTGATGGAAGTATTTGGACAGCCGCTCCAACAGCTAGACTAGAACCTACACGTTGCGGATTTGGTGGATTTGCAGGAAGTGGTGGCACTTCCGAATTAATTATTAGCCACGATTTTAATACCTTCAATTTAATTGCAAATAAAAAATCTGGCTCCACTTGGACGACTGCCAACCTAGGTACTGCCACAACAAAAAAAGCATTATGGGCACATGCAGCTGCGTCTGGAAATTGGATCTATGTTGTGGCTTCTTCTTATGATTCATTGATTAAGTCGAATGGAATCCGAAATGGATATTTCTTCTCTCGTTCCAATGATAATGGATTGACATGGTTAGACGATATGATTCCAATGCCTTACTTAGATAGTGTTGGTCATTATAGAGGAGGTGGAAATTCCTATTCTATTTCTGCAAATGGTGCTAATGTATCCATCGTTCTTGGAGATTTAGGTTCTGATTTGGATTTGTTGACCAGCTCCGACCATGGCGCTACTTGGACCAAGAAAACCATTTTAGATTGGCCATTAAATAATTATGATTTTTCTGGAGTGGTTAGTACAGATACCAATGCAGACGCCATTCCGGATACCTTGCTTACTTGCGATGGTTCTCATTCATTGGTGATAGATAATGGTGGCGTATCGCATATTGCATTCCCAATTGTACGCGTGTATAAAACTGGAACTGCCTCTTTCGGTTATTTTTATTCCACTTATTTGGCTTATTATAATACAGCCATTGATAGTGTACAATTAATAGACAACTCATTGTATTCTTACCACAATTGTAATGGTGGAAATTTTGGCATTGGCGAACATTATGGAGGCAATACCACTGCCGCACCTGGTGCCATATATAATACGATTGGCACCTTATCCATGCCTTCTATTTCCATCGTAAATAGTGTGCCCCAAAAAATACTCATTAGCTATACCTCTATCATGGATGATGATACCACAGAAGATGACTTCGGTGTGCATCCTTTATGGCTTGGATCCTCGTCGTATACTGGACAAAATTATAGAGATGTATTTGTAATCGGAAGTAATGACAATGCTACATCATGGACTTATCCGGTTAATATTTCTCGCTCTGCACATGTGGAAGAAGCCTATCCATCCACGCCAGAAATCGTGAATGGAAATATTTTACCAGTCATTTATCAAACCGATATTGAGCCTGGTACGGTATTGCAAAATTCAGATTTTGCAGATGATACCTATAAAAATATGATGGTGGTTCAAACGGTTTCAATAGACACTTTATTTATGCTTGGTGCCGATAGTACAGCACCATGTAATCAAGTGGAAATTGGTTTGGCAGTAAATACACTAAGCGCAGAAGATGGTTCAATTAATGTATATCCGAATCCATCTGCAGATTGGATGCATGTTCAAATTAAACTGACTGAAACGTCAACAAAAATCGTGTATACTATTTGTGATGTTTTAGGTCATGTTGTTTATTCTGCTGAAGATAAAAATGTAAAAGCAGGTATTCATGATATTAATATAGCTCATCTTGCTACTGGCAATTATGTACTACAAATAAAAACAGATCGCGGTTCTTATATCCAAAAAATAATGAAGACGAATTAATTTAAGGAAGGATTCGCTCCAAGTGATGCCTTTTTTGATACGACATCTAATCTGCTGCAAATCTTATACAAGCATCTATATCTTCAGCAACTAATGATGGATATTGTTTTAGGATACTTTCTTTAGAATCACCAGCGCTCATAAATTCTAAAATTGTTTGAACTGCAATTCGCTTACCTCGAACGATAGGTTTTCCATTGCATACATTTGCATCCACTGTAATTCTATTCAATACATTATCCATCTAACTATTTTTGTACCAAATGTAAGTATATAAATTCAAGTTTCTAACCATTGCTTATCCATTAATTTTCGCCCTTGGTATAGTGCAAGGATTACAAATTATTCGCTAGTAGTTCGAAATTTAAAATCTTGAACATAGAGAGGTTAGAATCTCGAGAAGTAGGAATTAGATTTTCTACTTTTTACTTTCGACTAACTTCTCAATACTAATTACTTCTTTGCGGCGTTCCCTTCGGGTCGGGCTATCACTGCAATCTTTTTTTGAAGAAAAAAAAGGATTTTCGTTCTATCCCTAACGCGATGCAGTAAATACAAAAAAGGAAGTTATCTTTAAATTTTACAAGTCAAGATATGAAAGAGTATTGTGCAAGGATTGCAAATCCTACGATAGCAGTTCGAGATTTCAAATCTCGAACAGTGGGCGATATTACTGGTATAAAAATGTATAACGCAAATGGCTCTGAGCTATCTGAAAATTTTATTCAAGGATTTATAACCAGTGGTAATATAATGGACGTACCTGTATTTAATGCTAGGCCCGCTTATGGAATGGATATAAACAAAAGTAGTGCGATGAAAATAAGTTGCAATGACATTCGAAATGTGCGCTATGGAATGCAAATAGTAAGCGATTGCAATACTGGTAATGATGAAAATTATTCTGGCAATCGTTTTCATAATCATAACTTCCCTATAATTTTCAGACACCTTGGTAATGAAGGTGCTTTTGGTAACATTGGTAATGGTGGGTTTGATTGTAGTAATGACTTTGTTTATACTCCTCCACTTGGCACTCCTGGCGGCGTATTTAATAACAATAATTGGAAGGTAACAAGAATGTCGAGTAGTTCAGCCATTTCACTTGATTATATATATACAGCGCCAGGACTTTTGGATTTGCCTGAGTCTGGAGGTAATAATTTATCTACTTACTATATTCCAGCTGATAACACTGGTGCCAATGTACCGAATCAGTGTATAACCAATAATCCCTTTTCACAAAATGGAAGTGAAGTTGGAATGGATATTGACTATGCCATGATGGTGGCAGGGGATAGTATTATTTATCCTGAATATGCAGATGTATCGAGATGGTTTGATGAGCGAAGGCTGTTTGAATTATTAGCAAGTGATAGTATACTTCGAAACAGCTATTATTATTTTCTAGATTTCTATAACGCTCAACTTCTGTTGCCAACAGATGAAATCCTTCAAGTAGATAGATTGATTAATGATCTCATGGCAGCGAACATTACGGATAGTGCAGATTTTACGAATAGAATTGCAGCAATTGAAAATTTAAATAATACAATATTAAGCGGTAGGGGGTTTGAAAATAATGAGCGAGTAATAAATACCTATTTTATAAAATGGTTAACGGGCGGAATATCTTCCTTTACTGAGACTGAAAAAGAAGAGATTGAAGCTATGGCAATGAGTTGCCCTTTTGTAAACGGAACAGCAGTATATAAGGCAAGAACAATATATGCATCCATCAATCCAGGAATAGATTATAATGATTTGACTATTTGTAATGCTGCTGGTGTTTATAAAAATGGAGGAGGTAAAGGATTATTTGATGACGAGAATACATTGTTGAACAATATGATTTCAGGGAATGGCAACACTACTATTAATCATGTCAATAAATTTACTAATAAAGCAGGCGTAAAATTATATCCCAATCCAGCATCAAATAATATCACTATTGATTACAAGTTGAATGCAAACGAAACTGCTGTTTTGATAATTTATGATGTGATAGGTAGGGAAAGATTGAAGTTTGATTTACAATCAAATGTAAATAAAGTAGATGTAAAAATTAACTCATTAGAGCCAGGAGTATACTCATACAAGTACTCTGTAAATAATATACAAAATTCAACTGGTAAATTAATTATTGAATAATGAAACTTAAGCAATTAGTTTTCATTCTCGTAGTGTTTTTAAATTGTTCACCAATTTTTGCACAAACAAATTTTAACCAGTCATGGATATGCGGTTCCTATGGTTTAAAAGCTACATTTACTGGAATGAATGTGACTACTTATCCATTCATAGTTGCAGGTAAATATTTTTCAAGGGGAAATTCAAATATATGTGATAGCATTGGGAGATTGATTTTAGTTTCGGATGGTATGAATATATATGATAGTACTCTTACTTTTATTGATAACGGTGATACTCTTCTATCAAATGCATACTATTTACATGAGGACGGATGGAGCAATTATAGTCAGACCTCAATTTTTCTGCCCTTTGATAGTGGTATCTACTACTTGATAACACCAGATGTAACAGACAGTATGTTTAATTGGTGGTATACTGCTCCTTTCCCGCATTCTGCCCCTTTTGACAGACTTCTGTATCATAAAATAGACATGAAAGCCAACGGAGGAACAGGTAAGGTTATAGAAAAAGCAATCCCTTTGCTAGAAAATGTAGAACTAAGTAAATCACAAATGATGGCATGTAAACATGCAAACGGAAAAGATTGGTGGCTTATCAAACAATGGAGCGAATCAAATAAAATTGTGAAGTTTTTAATTAAAAAAGACAGTATAGAAGGACCATTTTACCAAACCTTTACAGGCAATTTTAGTTTGTATGATCAAGATGGGCAAAGTATGTTTTCACAGGACGGTACAAAATATGCGACAACCTGTAGAGGAACAAATAAAATATTTCTGGCTGATTTTGATAGATGTACTGGGGAATTATCCAATCCTACATGGTATAATGTACCTGATTATTCAAGACATGATCCGAGTGATAGTACTTTAATGGATCCGATTACACAAGGGTTGACCTTTTCCCCTAATGGAAGATTTTTGTATGTTATGAAGTATTGGAATATTTTACAATTTGATTTATTGGATAATGACTCTTCAACCGCATGGTATCATGTTGCTGGCTTAGATACCTCATGGAATGCTTTTGCACTTTACAATTGTTCATATTTAGGGAAAAATGACAAATTGTATATTGGGTATTTCGCAGGAACAGCTAAAGAATTAAGTGTAATTGATAATCCAAATAATAAAGGAGTTACTTGTAATTTTTGCGCTAAGTGTTTATCCTTTGGGTCAGGTTGGGGTTCTGCAACTACTCCTCCATGTATGCCCAATTATGATTTAGGTGCAATGACACCTTGCTGGCCTTTAGATACAGGTAATGTAAATGCAACCAATGAAATTAGTATCTACCCTAACCCAAGTAGCAGTATGTTTTATATTAAAAATGCAAATCAAAAAAAGAAAGAGTTGTATAATAATGTGGGGCAATTAATTTTTTCTACTAAGGAGAATGAAATTGATGTAAGTAACTATGCAAAGGGTATGTATTATATTCGAGTAGGTAACTTAACTAAAAAAATAATTATAGAGTAGTATGTATTTATCTGTGCAATCCTTTAATCCGTGTATATCTGTGATTCAGACAAATTGCCCTTATGTAAACGGAACAGCAGTATATAAAGCAAGAACCATATATGCATCCATAAATCCAGGAATAGATTATAATGATTTGACTATTTGTAATGCGGTTGGAGTATATAAAAATAACAATGGAAAGGGGTTATTTGATGACGAGAATACATTGTTGAACAATATGATTTCAGGGAATGGCAACATTGTAAAAAATCATGTCAATAAATCTATCTATACAGATGGGGTGAAATTATATCCCAATCCAGCATCAGATAATATTACTATTGATTATAGATTGAACGCAAACGAAACTGCGGTTTTGAGAATATATGATATGTTAGGTATAGAAAGAATGAAGATTGATTTGCAGCCGAATATAAATAAGGTAATCATAAAAATTACCTCATTGGAGACAGGTGTATACTCTTACAAGTATACCGTAAATAATATTCAAAACTCAACTGGAAAATTAATTATAGAATAATGAAGAAATTTATTTTTGTTATTATTGGTTCACTTTTCTCAATTAGCTTAATAGCACAAACCAACTTCAATAGTTCATGGATTTGTGGCTCATATGGGTTAAAAGTTACATTTAATGGAACAAATGTGACTACCTATCCTTATGTAATGGTTGGTAAATTTTTTTCTGGAGGGCATTCAAATATATGCGATAGCAATGGGAGATTGATTCTAGTTTCAGATGGGATGAATATATACGATAGTACATTAAATTTTATTGATAATGGAGATACTTTACTTTCAAATGCTTATTATTTACATGAAGATGGCTGGAGTGGGTATTCACAATCTTCGATTTTTCTGCCTTTTGATAGTAGTATATATTATTTGATTACACCAGATGTCACAGATAGTATGTTTAACTGGTGGTATACGCCACCATTCCCACATTCAGCACCATTCGACAGATTGCTTTATCATAAAATAGACATGAAAGCAAATGGAGGAGCTGGTAAAGTAATAGAAAAAGCAATCCCCTTGCTAGAACATGTAGAACTGAGTAAATCGCAAATGATGGCATGTAAACATGCCAACGGAAAAGACTGGTGGTTGATTAAGCAATGGAGTGAAGAAAATAAGATGGTAAAATTTTTAATTGAAAAAGATAGTATATATGGCCCATTCTATCAAACCTTTGCTGGTGTCTTTCATCCTGCAGACCAAAGTGGACAAAGTATGTTTTCGCAAGACGGTACAAAATATGCCACTACCTGTAGAGGAACAAATAAAATATTTCTGGCTGATTTTGATAGATGTACGGGAGAGTTTTCCAATCCCAAATGGTATAACGTGCCAGATTATAATTGCCATAATCCTAATGATATAACTTGGATAGATGTGCATACACAGGCATTAGAATTTTCTCCAAACGGTAGATTTATATATGTAATGAAGTATTATAACATACTTCAATTAGATTTACTCGATATTGACTCTACAAGTGCATGGTATCATGTTGCTGGCTTAGATACCACATGGAACGCTTTTGCACTTTATAATAATTCATATTTAGGAAAAAATGAGAAGTTGTATATTGGATATTCTGCGATTACAGAAAAGGAATTAAGTGTAATTAATGAACCTGATAATAAAGGAACATTATGTGATTTTTGCGCTAAGTGTTTGATATTCCCACCAGGTTGGGGATGGACAAGTACGCCTCCATGTATGCCCAATTATGATTTAGGTGCATTGATTCCTTGCTGGCCTTTGGATACAGGTAATGTAAATTCGTCATCTAATGAAATAAGCATATACCCTAATCCAAGTAGCAGTATTATTTATATTAAAAATGCAAATCAGAAAAAGAAGGGGTTGTATAATAATGTGGGGCAATTAATTTTCTCAACTTTCAAAAATGAAATTGATGTTTCGAACTATTCAAAGGGAGTTTATTTTTTACGATGTGGTTTTCAAACAAAAAAAGTAATTATTGAATAAATGAAAATCATAATTATCCTATTATTCACAACCTGTCTTTTTCAATTTTTACTTTTCATTTGTTTAAGGTAGATTTGCCCCATGTCTAAAGAAAAAATAATTACTTGTTCGTTTTGCTTGAAAACAAATGAGCAGGTTATGATGATAGTTAGTGGTGCCAAAGCCAATATTTGTGATGAGTGTATTCAAAATGCACATAAAATTGTGCATGAACAATTGGGCGATTTAGAAACGCTAGAAGGCGAGCCTAAGGCAATAAAAAATAATTCGATTACAAAATTTAATTATAAGCCTAAAGAAATTAGTGCTTACTTAGATCAATATGTCATTGGTCAAGATGATGCGAAAAAGGTGTTGAGTGTGGCTATTTATAACCATTACAAAAGACTCAATCAAACCGTAAAAGATGAGGTGGAAATTGAGAAGTCGAATATTATTATGGTTGGTGAAACAGGAACGGGCAAAACACTTTTAGCAAAATCGATTGCCAAAATGTTGAACATCCCATTTGCCATCGCGGATGCAACGGTATTTACAGAAGCTGGTTATGTAGGTGAAGATGTCGAAAGTATTTTATCTCGATTATTACAATCTGCAAATTATGATGTCGAGCAAGCAGAAAAAGGAATCGTGTTTATTGATGAAATAGATAAAGTGGGTCGCAAATCAGATAACCCTTCTATCACCCGTGATGTAAGTGGTGAGGGTGTACAACAGGCTTTATTGAAATTGTTGGAAGGGGCAGAAGTATTGGTACCGCCTCAAGGTGGTCGTAAACATCCAGATCAAAAAATGGTGAAGATCAACACACAAAATATTTTGTTTATCTGCGGTGGTGCGTTCGAAGGAATTGATAAAGTGATTGCACGTCGTATACAAACTTCTTCTATTGGTTTCAAATCCAGCAATGAACAAATTGCCATGCATAAAGATGATTTGGTTCAATATGTCAATTCGCAAGACCTGCGTACTTATGGACTTATACCAGAATTATTAGGGCGTTTACCTATTGTGACTTATTTAAAATCCTTAGATAAAAATGCTTTGCGTCGTATACTAACGGAACCAAAAAATGCATTGATTAAACAATATACGCAGTTGTTTAAATATGAAAATATTGATTTGCAAATTCAGGATATTGCCTTGGATTATATTGTAGATAAAGCCATCGAATTTAAATTGGGTGGGCGAGGACTTCGTTCTATTTGCGAATTGGTGATGACAGATGCGATGTATGAATTGCCAAGTAAGAAGAACCAAACTTCCTTCATCATCACAGAAGAATATGCACGAGAAAAAATAGAAAAATCAAAGTATGCCTATTTGAAAGTGGCGTAGTGAAGTAGTAATTCGCTTACCAATCCTTCAACATTTTTGTACACTCATTTTTGTATTCTGCATCATCAAAAAAACGTTCAGGCAACAAGAGTATCGCATTTAAAAGTGCTTTCGCTTTAGCGTCTTCATCATTTTGTTTATATGCTTTTGCCAAGTCCATTAAATTCAAAATATAATTTGGGTCTAGTGCTTTGCATTTTTCATAGCAAACAATGGCAGTTTTAAGATCACCAGGAGGAAGTCCACCGAATAGTATTTTTGCTGCTGCTCTTTCTGCGAAATTTAAATTAGAAACTTCATAATTGTATTTTCCCAAAGTATGCCATGCAGCTGCATTTGAAGCATCCAGCTTTACGGCATTGTCTGCATATTTTTTAATATCTCTGCTGGCTGCAACCTTATCTTGTGAGCCAGAAATTAATGCAATACGTCCCATTGCAACAGCCATTACATAATTGGCTTGCGAGTAATTGCTATTTATTTTTAATGCTTGTTGCGCAAATATTTTTGCGGTATTAAAAAATGATTTTTTCTTGGCAGCATCTTTTTCTCTATTACCAATACGACTACACATGAAGCTTGCGCCACATAATGCATCTATATTGTTTTTATCCAAAATTAAAATTTGCTTATAGCAAGCTAAAGTAGCGGGCTCATTTTTTGCCAACAAATATTGCTTGATTTGTCCATTCAATTCCGCAATGGATTGTGAAATAGACAGGAAAGGAACACTACATAAAAGTAGAATTTGAAAAAGTCTATACACGGCGTTTGTTGTTTTAAAATTATCTGGTCAGTAATACTGTTCCTTGTTTCTTGATACGCTTACCATTATTACAATATCCGTCAATCATCCAAACATAATTATCTGGTGGTAAGTCAATATTGTTTTGCGTTCCATCCCATTTTTTTGTTGGAATCGTAGTTGAAAAAACCAATTGTCCCCAACGATTAAATATCTTGAAATATTCTAGTTTGACAACATTGAAATTGAGCAAACCAAAGTTTCTATTCTCTGGAATATCACTCACTGGATTAAATGCATTTGGTAAATGAATGTCGGTACATTCTGTACGAACCCATACGGAATCTTTCGATACACAACCTGTAGAATCATTTGTTACCGTTAAGTAATAGGGTTGCACATCTTTTGGCGTACAAGTAGGATACGCTATGGATGTATCATTCAAATATAAAGTTGGCGTCCATAGGTAAGAGTATTCTTGCCCAGTGGATAAATGAGGTCCACCTAAAACTGTATATCCACCGTCCACAACGAATCGATCTAAACCAGCATCTGCAACCACTCTGCTCACTTTTACCAATACCGAAGTATCATAAGCACAACCTCCACCTGCTGTATATTCTAAATGTACATAATAGCGATAATCTTCATGCGGATACACTCGTAAAACAGTGGAGTCATAAGGAGCAATGCCATTGTAAATTGGGTTCCATAAATTACTGATAAGACCAGGGCCATTTGCAATTAATTGGATGGTATCACCTTGACAAATTAAAGTGTCATTATTTAATTGAATCAATGGTTTTGGAAGAACGGTAATCAATTTGCAATCCACTTGCATAGTTGGTAATCCCTCGTCAGAAGCGAAGAAGACATTGTATACACCAGGCCCAGAATAATAAACAGGTGGAGGTGTTTGTAAGGTTGAAAACGGCACCGATGATGCTGTACAGCTATTGTATTCTAAACGAGAAAGTGAATTATCTACATTGTTAGCTGTGAACGAAAAGACATTGTCTCTATCACGTAAATATCGTGTAAGGAATCGTGGTCCATCAAAGCCTGCAAAATTACCAAGCGCAGTTGCAGTTGGTAAGGATGTAATATTATTCGTGAAAGTCAGTAAAGTCAAGCCATCGCCCGTTTCATTGGTTACATATCCATAATAATTTCCACAATCTCTGATGATAGAAATATCTCTTGGACCACTAAAAATTCCACCGAAATTGCCAAGGTTATTATCTACAATTCCGTTTAATAATGAGTTTCCAAAATCCAAGCGGCTTAAGGTTTGGGTTTGTCTATTCACAACAAATAAATGCCAATTCGTGCCGTCAAATACTGGCCAAAACCCAGTAGGGAATGCCAATGAACCAGGGTTTCCTAAATCAACTAGCGTTGGCATAGTAGAAATGGAAGTGTCAAAATCTAATCGGATTAAATTTCCGCTGAAACCATTATTAGTGAAAGCGTGCCATTTGCCTGCTTCATTAAAAAAGTATAAATCTTGTGGGTTTAATAACAATCCACCTAAATTACCAATTGTTGCAAGAGTTGGCGTATTTGCCAAACTACTTCCAAAATCAAAACGGATCATATCAGAATTGACAGCAGTAGTGCCGCCTACAGCGAATCCATACCACTTTCCATTTTCGTTAACTAGCTCAAAACCTTTACAATTCAATGGAATAGAACCGCCAAAATCACCCAAATTGGTAGCCAAAGGTGCACTTGCTAAATTGGTGCCAAATTCATAACGGATTACATTTCGAGGTAGGTTCGTATTGATAACAAAAATAAAATAATTATTTCCATCTTTTCCCATCGTAATGGATGAAGGAGCATCCAAGCCAGTTCCGGCTGCTATACTACTACCTGTTGGAATATTATTTAAATAAGCGGAACAAAAACCCCAATAGTAGGAACTTGCTCCTGTGACATTTGTATTTAATTGAAGTGCATTTCCCGCGCAAAGCGTGTCTGGGCCTAGTATTAAGGTTTGCGAAAAGGATCTTTGAAAACCTAAAATGAGTATTGAAATGAGTATTAATGTGCTTAATCTTTTCATCATATATAAAAATGCAGTAATTTAATTCGCTAATATAGTTATTACCTTTCAAAAGTTAAAATATGTTTTGATAATACTTATTTTTAAATCCAATTTCGGGTTTGGAGGTAGACGATTATTTTGTTGGAAATGTTTGTATTAGATTGAATATAGGCTTCCATTTTATTGGAGATGCCTTGTGTAAAACTGACATCTTCTACTATAGAATGAAGCAAGTTGTCCATTGATTTTTGTTCTTCCACAGGAAATACACAGCCATTTTCTACCAATTGAATGGCTTCCGCAAATTTTTTGTATTTGGGGCCAATTAAAATAGGTTTTTGATATACTGCTGGCTCCAATAAATTATGAATGCCTTTGCCAAACCCTCCTCCGACATACATGAAAGAGGCATATCGGTATACTTTCGACAAAATACCAATCGTATTTAATATGAGAATACGGTCCGTGAATGCAGAGGATTCAGTATACAAGCAAAACTTCTCCTTTAGCCAAGTAGCATCATAATTTTCTACTTCGTGTGGAGCAAGTATAATTTTCCAATCTGCAGGAAGGCTAGAGATTATTTTTTGTAAAATAGCGGTGTCACTTGCCCACACATTTCCGGCAACAAATATTTTTTTGTTTTGTATGAATTGGTTTATTTTTTGATCCGCAAAAGGGCTAGAACTATTTTCCAAAACCCTATCGAAACGAGTGTCGCCCATAACCGTAGAATTTCTTATATCCAAGGACGACAATAAATTTTTAGATGTCTCATCTTGTACAAAAAAATGGGAAAAACAATGTAACGCTTTTCTAAAATAAGTGCCATAAGATTGAAAGAAAATTTGCTCGTTTCTAAAAATACCGGAGACTAAAAAAACAGGAATATTATTTTTTTTCAAGGTCTGTAATAAACGTATCCAAAATTCATACTTGATGATAAATACCATTTTTGGTTTTACCTGTTCAATGAACTCTGTTACCTCTTTTTTTGTGTCTATTGGTAAATAACAAATCCATTCTTCGGGATATTTTTTTTGCACATATTCGTAACCTGACGGCGAAAAAAAAGTAATCAAATAATTGTAGCTTGGATATAAAGTTCTCATTTTTTTGAGTAAAGGAAAACCTTGCTCAAACTCGCCTACAGAGGCACTATGAAACCAAATTGTTTCTTGGTTTGGGTATTTTTTTTGTAGTATATCTTTATTAATTTTTGCTCTTCCTTGTATCCATTTTTTTGCTTTGCTATTCACAAATGCATAGACAAAAATTCCAGCTGTATACACTCGAATAAAAAGGGAATAAAGAAAACTTTGTATCATTTAGTAATAAGTTTCCTCTGCATTTTTTTTGTAAATCGGAACAACCCAACCCAATTTAAAGCCTAGCATAATATCTGCTCGTTTGGCATTATCGGTTCTTGCTAAATCCAATAAATAGTCTCGACGAACTTGTGTAAAGCCATAAAGAAAATTAAACCCAGCATATATATTTACCAGTTTGTTTTCCGCAAAATATTGGTAGCCAATAAAATTTTCTACATACCATCCATTTGTCAATCGGTCATACCCTTTTTTATATTCATCTCGTAATTGTGGGAAAGAATTGTCGCGGTCAAAAATATTTATTTTGTATTGCATAAACCCAGCCGAAGCTAACATTATTGGTCCAGAATTCGCGTTCATTTGTAAGAAAGGAAATATTTTACCGAATTGTAATCCTGTTATATAACCTCTTTCAAAAAGACCAACATTTAATAAATCACCTTGTTGGTTGATGACACTACCTTGTTGCGTTTTGATATTGTATAATAAACTGTCTTCGCGCATTTTTTTGCCAGTAATAAATTCAAACTTTGCGCCGTAAATAAAATTCTTTTTGGTTTTCAATTTAATGCCTAAGCCAATTCTGTAACTCGTTCCAAAACGTTTGGCTAAATCAGCGAGTGGAAAATCCATAGCACCAATCACGTCAAAATTCCAAATTTGATCCGAAGTTTTAAATTTCTTTTTAGTTGCGATTTGTGTCTCTACTTTCTTGTCTTGGGCTAAAACAGAAAATCCACTAAGAAGAAATAAAAAGAAAAATAATTTACGGTAAACCATCCTATTGTGTTGAAAGCGTAAAAATGCATTATTCTATTTTAAAATACAATTTAATATATATTTCTCATACTATATTTGCGACCATATTAAAAATCGGCATGGAAAAACTCCAAATGGTGGACTTAAAAAGTCAATATAAAAAGATACAGGATGACATTAATATAGCCATGCAAGAAGTGCTGGATAATGCCTCTTATATTAATGGACCGCAGGTTGGATTATTCGCTCAAGAATTAGCGACTTATTTAGATGTAAAACATGTGATTCCTTGTGCCAATGGAACAGATTCTTTGCAAATTGCAATGATGGCACTCGGTTTAAAACCTGGAGATGAAATCATCACACCTTCTTATACCTATTTCGCAACCGTTGAAGTTATTGCATTATTGGGATTGACACCGGTTTTTTGCGAAGTTGATCCAAAGACCTATTGCATAGATGCCGCTAAAATTGAAAGCTTAATCAATGCAAAAACGAAAGCAATAGTGCCAGTGCATTTATACGGGCAAACAGCGGATATGGAACCGATATTAGCCATTGCTGAAAAACATAAATTGTTTGTGATTGAAGATAATGCACAAGCGATTGGTGGTTATTATACTTTTAGTGATGGAACTAAAAAAGCAAATGGAACGATGGGGAATGTGGGTAGTACTTCCTTTTTTCCATCTAAAAACTTAGGTTGTTATGGAGATGGTGGTGCATTATTCACCAATGATAGCGACTTAGCTGTACGAATGAAAATGGTTGCAAATCATGGACAAAAATCGAAATATGTGCATGAGATTGTAGGCTGTAATTCGAGACTAGATACCTTGCAGGCTGCGGTTTTGCGCGTGAAGCTACAATATTTGGATAGCTATTGCGAAGCAAGAAGAAGTGTAGCGGATTATTATGATAAAGCATTTGCAAATAATCCCAGTATCACAACACCTTTTTGTTCGCCATCTTCTTATCATGTTTATCATCAATATACCATTCAACTACATGATGTGGATAGAGATGCCGTTCAAAAGGAATTAGCCATTAGAGGAATTCCAACTACAATTTATTATCCAATTCCTGCACATCGACAAGCCATGATCGAAAGTTTACATCTTGGAGAAACTGTTTTGGAAACAACAGATTGGTTGACTGCACGAGTATTGTCCCTGCCAATTCATACCGAAATGAATGAAGAACAATTGTCATTTATTAGCACACAATTAATAGAAATAATAGAAAATCTAAAACAAAAGTAAAGAACAAAAATATTTATGAAAATAGCAATCATAGGAACAGGATATGTAGGATTAGTTTCAGGCACTTGTTTTGCCGAATCTGGAAATCATGTAATTTGTGTAGACATTGACACGAAAAAAATTGAAAGACTGAAGGCAGGTGAAATAGTAATTTACGAACCCGGTTTGGAAGTCTTATTTCAACGTAATCTAAAAGAAGGAAGGTTGCATTTTGCCAACAATTTGCAACAAGCGGTTGAACAATCAGATCTTGTTTTTCTTGCGTTGCCAACGCCTCCAGGTGAAGATGGTTCTGCCGATTTGAGTTATGTGTTGGGTGTTGCAGAAGAAATCGGGAAACTATTGGTTGAGCATAAACAATATAAAGTGATCATCAATAAAAGCACTGTGCCAGTTGGAACTGCTGAGAAGGTGACTGCAAAAATTAAAGAAAATTACACTGGCGAATTTGATGTGGTGAGTAATCCTGAATTTTTACGAGAAGGGGTAGCTGTTGAAGATTTTATGAAACCAGATAGAGTAGTGATTGGTAGCAGTAGTGAGCGTGCACAAAAAATGATGCACCAATTATATGCACCATTTGTTCGACAAGGAAATCCTATTTATTATATGGATGAACGTAGTGCAGAAATTACTAAGTATGCAGCTAATTCATACCTTGCGATGCGTATTACCTTCATGAATGAATTGGCTAACTTATGTGAAAAAGTAGGTGCGGATGTAGAGACGGTAAGAGTTGGAATGGGAAGTGATAATCGAATTGGAAAAAGATTTTTATTTCCAGGTATTGGTTATGGTGGAAGCTGCTTTCCGAAAGACGTGCAAGCCCTTGTACATACATCTTCTCAATATGGATATGATTATAGCATTTTGAATGCCGTAATGCGCGTGAATGATGAACAAAAATTAGTGTTAGCAGATAAAATTTTAGATTATTTCCATGGAGATTTGAAGGGTAAAAAAATAGCAGTTTGGGGCTTAGCATTTAAACCAAATACAGATGATATTCGCGAAGCGCCAGCTTTATACATTATACCTAAACTAATTTCTGCTGGAGCTACAATTGTTTGCTATGATCCAGAAGGAATGCCGAACACGAAACAATATTTTGAAAGAGAACATCCAGAATGTATTGCGCATATTTCTTATGTGGATGATGTGTATGAAGTATTAGACGGAGCAGATGCTTTGGCGATTTGTACAGAATGGACTTTATTCAGAACACCAGATTTTTCCAAATTAAAATCTTTATTAAAGTCGCCTATACTATTTGATGGTCGAAATTTATTTGATATTCCACAAATGAAAGAATCTGGATTTTATTATAATTCAATTGGACGTAAAACAATTCATATTTAAAAGATGAAAAGAGTATTAATTACAGGAGGCGCAGGTTTTTTAGGATCTCATTTATGTGATCGATTTATTGCAGAAGGTTATCATGTGATTGCCATGGATAATTTAATTACTGGCAATATCAAAAACATAGAACATCTATTCAAATTATCCAATTTTGAATTTCACCACCATGATGTAAGTAAATATGTTTTTGTGCCTGGCGACTTAGATTACATATTACATTTTGCATCTCCTGCTAGCCCTATTGATTATTTGAAAATGCCTATTCAAACGTTGAAAGTTGGATCTTTGGGTACGCATAATTTATTGGGTTTAGCAAAAGCAAAAAACGCTAGAATGCTTATCGCATCTACTTCTGAGGTGTATGGCGATCCGTTGGTGCATCCACAAAATGAAGAGTATTGGGGCAATGTGAATCCAATTGGACCTAGGGGTGTTTATGATGAAGCAAAACGTTTTCAAGAAGCAATTACCATGGCTTATCATACTTTTCATGGATTGCAAACGCGCATTGTAAGGATATTTAATACTTACGGTCCTCGTATGCGACTAGATGATGGTCGTGCTTTACCAGCCTTCATGAGTCAGGCATTGAAAGGAGAGGACATTACCGTATTTGGTGATGGTTCTCAAACAAGGTCTTTTTGTTATGTTGGTGATTTAGTTGAAGGCATTTATCGATTGTTGTTGAGCGACTATCCAATGCCAGTAAATATTGGTAATCCAAATGAGATTAGTTTAAATGAATTTGCAGAAGAGATTCAGAAATTAATTGCTACAGATTCAAAAATAATATATCAAGATTTACCACAAGATGATCCTAAGCAAAGACAACCAGATATAACGAAGGCAAAAGAAATATTGGGTTGGGAACCAAAAGTGGATCGTGCAGAGGGATTGAAAATTACCTTAGATTATTTTAAAAAGCAGTTGGGGTTAGTGTAGTCTAATTGGACTAAGACAAGTAATTTATTCTGTAATGTGAAATGCGGCAAATCCATCTTGCCAAGCATTTTCTTTTGTATCAAAGCAATACACTTCTTTTCCATTGCTTACAACAAGATAAGCAACTTTTAGTTGACTATTATACGCTAAGATCTGTTGCATAACGGATTCGTTTAATAACTCACTTTCTCGTTTGCATTCTACGATCATCCAAGGGATAGAGTTCTTGAAAACCAGTATATCAAAGCGTTTGGACAGATTGCCTATTTGAACTTTTTTTTCAACAGCAATGAGTGAGGGAGGGATTTTTTGTTCATAAATCAAGTGATCTACAATTTGTTGTCTAACCCATTCTTCTGGGGTTAGGAATACATACTTTTTACGAATAGGATCAAATATAAATTCCTTGCCTTCTTTTAGTATTCTATGTAATCGCTTTTGTTGCATTCGGTCAAAGATAGTATCTTGAGGCAATTACAAAATCCCAAACTTTATATTTCCAAATTCCAAAATGGAAATCCTAATGCTCAATTTCCAAATTGCGAATTATTAGCTATTCATTTTTCTAGAATGAGCATAAATATAATTTACAGGTAAAATGATATCCCAATTTTTGCCCCAAACGATATTGCCTACCTCTACTTTGAATTTTTTAAAATTAGATAAAAGCAAGTATTTTTCATTTTCACCTTTTGCGTATTTTTTTAATATTGGCTCAAAATTTACAATTCGATGTTCATTATTACTGAATTGTAATTCTATCGAAAAATCGTTTTTGTATGTTGCATAAAGTATGTCCATGTTCTTACAATTTTTGTATTTTTTCACACACAATATTTTGATGATATAAAAAGTATTGTGTCCACTTATTGATAATTGCCGAATAATATTTGTGGATGAAAAGATCGGCATCTTTTATCTCACTTGCTGTTAGCTTTTTTTATCTGTTACTTTTTTCCATTTCAAATAGACTTCTTTGTCATAGTATATTTCACATTTACTTTCCCGATCTGCTTTTTTAACGTGCATATGAATAGGTAAGTGTTCATGGCTATAGAAATAAAAAATAAATCCTAAATATTCATACAATTTTGGCATAACGGGTTTTAGACAAAGCTAATATTACAAAATCTAAATTCCAAAATTTAAATCCCAAATTCTTTTTAGTTTCGGCACACTACTCACTTCCCAACTCCTTCTCTATCATTTTATCAATAGCATTCAAGCTCATATTTATACCAATTATTTTACCATCTTTCAAAACTAATTTATTGGGAATAGATGTAATTTTATAATCTGTACAAGTCTTGCCATTAAAGCCATACACGTCATTAACCAATACAAAAGGCATTTTTAATTCTCTACATTTATTCACCCAATTATGATAATCTTTATCTAAAGAAACGGCATAAATTTCTAATCCTTTCGCATGGTATTTTTCATAGAGTTGAACCACTTCGGGCATGTGATGCACACAAGGGTAACACCATGCCGCCCAAAAATCGAGCACGATAATTTTAGCTTTTACATCACTCAGTGGTTTCCATTTACCCAAAGAATCAGGCAGTCGAATATCAATGATAGAATCGCCAATATTTAGTTGTGCGGAAGAAGTAAGGGAGAAACTCGTGCACAGCAGTAGGAGTATAAATATTTTTTTCATCAAGGCTTATCAAAATTTGGATTATGAATACAGGCTGTATCTGTAAGTGTTTCTAGAAATGCAACTAAATCTGTAACATCTTGTTCTGTCATTCGATTTTTTACTGCCGTTTTTAATTCTGGTGCTAAGTTTTTGGTATACTTAAAATTCTTATTGTAATGTTCTATGCATTGTTGCAAATTCGTGAAACGGCCATCATGCATGTAAGGCGCAGTGAATGCGATATTGCGCAAGGAGGGCGTTTTAAATTTGCCTTCATCTAAAGAATTTAAGGTGATTAATGCGCGTCCTTTGTCTACAGGGATACTATCCAATCCTGTATTTCTGAATTCGAAATCGGTGAAGGTACTCCCGAACGAATGGCAATGGGTACAATCACCTTTACTTGGATCGGTGTAGACCAACATGCCTCTATTTTCTGCATCGCTTAATGTTACTTCGTTCCTTCGCCATTTATCAAATTTAGAATCTGCCGACAAAAGGGTTCTTTCAAATTGCGCAATGGCTTGCATGATATGTTTGCTAGAAACGATATCTGATCCAAATGCTTTTTTAAATAGAGTAGGATATTCTGGATGATTCTGCAATTTAGAAATTACATTCTCTAAGGTCTCATGCAGTTCAATTTTATTGGTGATGGGTCCTACTACTTGTGATTCCAAATCTTTTGCGCCACCATCCCAAAAGAAAGAAGTGGAATAGCCAATATTAAATAAAGGCATCGAATTTCTGGTGCCAGCAATATTGTCAATACCAACACTTAAGGCTTTGTTGCCATCTATAAAATAATTGTTGAGTTGATGACAAGAACCGCAGTTCATGGTATTATTTGCGGAAAGAATATTATCGTAAAAAAGTTTTCTGCCTAGGGAAATACCTTCTACTGTCATTGGATTGTCTGCTGGAATTTTCATCACAGGTAAACCAGGCGGAATATTTAAATTGTAATGGGTATGTCCATGCCCATCATTTGCTACTAAGGATGGATCTACTTTACAAGCAAAAAAGGTACAAAGCAAAATAAGAAAACAAGTATATTTCATGTGCATTTTATGTTTTTCAAAATTATGTTTTTTGTTTGAAATCAGCTACAAATAATTTAATAGTCGTAAGGCATAAGGCTTAAGGCATAAGGCATAATGGGTAAGTCAAAAGGGATAAGTACTTCTATTCGCAATTAACCATGTACAATTTTCAATTACGCATTCATAATTAAGTATTTAAAAATTTATTCCTTTGCTCTGTACTTTTTTTTCCTACTTTTACGTTTTGTCGAAACATACATGAGAATATTTTTTTTGTCGATAGTGCTTTTCGTTTCCTTTTCTGTGAAGGCACAAGTTTTTTATCGTAGATCTGAATTTGGATTAGCACTTGGTGCCGCTAATTATTATGGAGATCTCAATCAAAATTACAGTTTCAAAGGATTAGGTTATACTGGTGGTCTATTTTATCGTTATAATTTCACGCATTATATTGCTTTGAAATTAGCCCTGAATACTGCCCATATTGGATTTGATGATAAAAATTCGAGCAATTATTTTCAGCAACAACGCAACCTGAATTTTCAAACCAATATTTACGAGGGAACTATTCAAACGGAATTCAGTTTCTTTCAATATACAATCAATGACTTTGAACATCGATTTTCTCCGTATGTCACTTTAGGAATGGGCGTTTTTAGGTATGACCCTTATACAACGCTTGAAAATAAACGTTATTATTTGCGACCTCTTGGTACTGAAGGACAAGGTTTAGCGCAATATAATAGTAGAAAATACACCACAACTGCCGTTTCCTTTCCGATTGGCATGGGTATAAAGATATGGTTGTCCAAAGGCATGACTTTGAGTCTTGAAGCGGTTGACCGAGTGACTACGACAGATTATTTAGATGATGTGAGCACAACGTACGTTGGGATTGACAAGTTCCAAAGTTCGGGCCCCAATCCTTATCCATCACCAGCCGAATTATTACAAGATCGTTCCAGTGAAATCACCGCAACACCGATTGGCGTTGAAGGGCGACAAAGGGGCATTAGCAGTACCAAAGATCAATTTATGTTTTTCCAAGTAGGCTTTTCATTTAGATTGCCTACATACAAATGCCCGAAGGGTATTTAAATTCCACAGTTTTAAAATTCCAAAGTTTTTAAATCCCAAATTCCAAAGGGGAATTCTAATTAGTTACTACTCATTACTAACTATTATTTTATGCGAGGGGCATTACCAACTCGATTGAATATGTCGCTCTTTCAGGGCTTGACTTTTTACTTACGACTTTTTACTTTTTACTTATTACGACTACTCACTACTTTTTCTAAATACTCATTACTAAATACTAACTACTTCTTATATTCGCACCCTATGATAAATATTACATTACCTGATGGCAGCATTCGCTCGTATGAAGCTGGTATTTCAGGATTAGACATTGCCAAATCTATCAGTGAAGGATTGGCACGAAAGGTACTGGTAGCAGAAGTGAATGGGCAAGTTTGGGATCTTGCTCGACCTATTCAAGAGGATTCTACGTTTAAATTATTAACTTGGGATGATGCCGCTGGAAAAAACACGTTTTGGCATTCCTCTGCCCACCTGATGGCAGAAGCTGTTGAAGCCATTTATCCGGGTGTAAAATTCTGGGTTGGACCTGCATTAGATCAAGGATTTTATTATGATATTGACATGAATGGTCAAACCATTTCTGAAGATGATCTTGCGAAAATAGAATCCAAAATGAATGAGTTGGCAAAGCAAGATAATCGTTATGAAAGAAGTGAAATTACGAAGCAAGATGCCATTTCTTATTTTACAGAAAAACAAGATGAATATAAATTGGACTTGTTGAGTAATTTAGAAGATGGACAAATTACTTTTTACAAACAAGGCGAATTCACCGACTTATGCCGCGGACCGCATATCCCAAGCACTGGGCATATCAAATCCATAAAACTAACTTCTGTGGCTGGTGCGTATTGGAAAGGCAATGAAAAAAATAAGCAATTAACTCGTTTGTATGGAGTCACTTTTCCAAACAATAAATTGCTAGAAGAATATATTGCGATGGTGGAAGAAGCGAAGAAAAGAGACCATCGCAAAATAGGTAAAGACATGGGCATATTCTGCTTTGATGATGATGTCGGTCAAGGTTTACCATTGTGGATGCCTAATGGAACAATCATTATTGAAGAATTAGAAAAACTAGCGAAAGAAACTGAGGAGTTTCAAGGGTATAAAAGAGTAGTGACGCCGCATATAGCGAAAGAAAGTATGTATATCAAAAGCGGTCATTTACCTTATTATGAAGATAGTATGTTTCCGCCAATGGAAATGGATGGAACTAAATATTATTTGAAGGCGATGAATTGTCCGCATCATCATAAAATATTTGATGCAGAACCACGAAGCTATAAAGAATTGCCATTGCGTTTGGCTGAGTATGGCACATGTTATCGTTACGAACAAAGTGGAGAATTATTTGGTTTGATGCGTGTTCGTTGTTTGCATATGAACGATGCCCATATCTATTGTACACATGAACAATTCGCGAATGAATTCCGTGCGGTGAATGATATGTATGTGAAGTACTTCAATATTTTTGGCGTGGATAAATATGTCATGCGTTTGTCTTTACATGATCCTGCTAAGCTTGGACAAAAGTATATCAATGAACCTGAGTTGTGGCAACAGACCGAAACCATGGTTCGTAATGTACTCATTGAAAGTAAAATTCCTTTCATAGAAGTACAAGATGAAGCTGCTTTTTATGGGCCTAAAATTGATGTTCAAATTTGGAGCGCAATAGGTCGCGAATTTACTTTAGCAACCAATCAAGTAGATTTTGCACAAGGTCGTCGATTTAATTTGAGTTATACAAGTAGTGAAAACAAACCAGAAATTCCATTGATTATTCATCGTGCGCCACTTGGTACACATGAAAGATTTATTGGATTTTTATTAGAACATTATGCTGGTAAATTCCCTTTATGGATTTCACCTTTGCAAGTAAAATTATTGCCGATTAGCGATAAGTTCATGGAGTATTGTTTGGGTATTCAAAAGCAATTAAGAGCCAATGGTATTCGTGTGGAGATTGATGATAGAAGCGAAAAAATAGGTAAGAAAATTAGAGATACAGAATTATCTAGAGTGCCTTATATGTTTGTGATTGGTGAGAAAGAAATGAATGAAAATATGGTTGCATTGCGCATACAAGGCAAGGGTGATCAAGGTTCATTTACTATCGCAGATATTATTGCGCGCATGAAGCAAGAAATTGCGGATAGAGTATAAAATTAATTATAGAAATAAAATTCAAGGTTGGCAAATTTGTCAACCTTTTTTTATTGTGTAGAAGGAATTTCTAGGAAGCAGATTGAAAATCTGCCATTATCTATACTTCGACATGAATTTCGGAACCTGTTGAAGAACTACATGATTTCGGTTGGTGGGACACCAATCGATAGGGTGAATATAAGTAAACAAAAATGCCCCAATGAAGGGGCATTTTATCTTGTAGGGTATTTCTATTCTGTTAGCATTTGGCATTTCACTTATTGTAGACCTGCTTTGCACTGAATGGAAGACAACTTGTATTTGTACTTTAGCTTGTTTAGTTGCTCTGGAAGCTCGATTTTTTGCTCCGGGTGCTCGTATCGTTATTGCAAAGTTAAGAAGTCTTTTACAGGATGCTCGTAGCGTTATTACAAAGTTAAGAAGTCTTTTGCAGGATGCTCGAGGCGTTATTGCAAAGTTAAGAAGTCTTTTGCCGGATGCTCCATTTCCTTTTACGGATGCGAGATGCGTTATTACAAAGTTAAGAAGTCTTTTGTCGGATGCTCCATTTCCTTTTACGGATGCGAGATGCGTTATTACAAAGTTAAGAAGTCTTTTGTCGGATGCTCCAAGTCTTTTTCAGGATGCTCCATTTCTTTTTGTGGATGTAAGATTTCTATTAACGGATGCAAGATGCACTGTACTGGCTAAATGATTTCTGCATTAGCTAACGGAATTCTTATGCTTTCGGCTTCGTAAACCTAATCTTGCTGATTTGTTTATACTCAGGGGCGGTAGTACCATATATTGACTTTACATAGTCTTTAACAGCGGCGGTTATATCATATAAACCGGTTTTGTCTTTATACAATGTTTTATCTCTTGCTATGCGTGCATTGGATACTGCGGTGTAAGCGTTAGATACATTTGTATTGGCGGTTTTGAGAGCGGCTAATTGGGTCGTAAGAGTTGCAATTTTTAGATCTACTTCATTGGGGGCATAATTGGCTTCGGGTGTTTTGAGTAGTTCTATTATTTTAGTGAAATGTTCTATGAGTTGGTCGAAAGATTGTTGAGATGAGCTGATGGTTTTTGGAGCGGGCGTGTTAGGGTCGGTAGATTCTTGTACTGCTTTTGCTCTTTTGCCTTGTATTTTTCTGTTGATGGCTTTGGCATCTTTTATCATTTCGGTGGTGGCGTCGGTGGCGGAGAATGCGTTTACTAAACGGGTAGTGAGTGGGCGAAGTGGTTCGAATAATAGTGCTCGTGCATTGGTAGCATTATTGTATGCTACAGACTTGGAGGTAACGTTGAGGATGTCGGCTTTGGCAGTGGTGAAGAGCGTGTTGAGTGAGAGTAACTTGATGGGCACTTTGGTGGGGTTGTAGGTGGCTCCATAACCTGTGATGAACGAAATAAAATCTTCAAAGTTTGCTACGTTTTTGGCGTGGCCGGTTTCTGTGTTTTGCATAATATACTTGTTTTTAAAAGTGAATAGGAAAAATAAAAAGCTTTTTTGAAAAAAACAAATTTGGGGGAGGAGAAAATTAAAAGTGTGCACGGTAGGTGTAATTGTGTTGTTTGAGATGTGAGCGCAGCGCATCTCGAATTGTAGATAAAAAGCGATTTTTAATCGCATACAAGCAGATTGCAAATCTGCCATTATCTATACTTCGACATGCCCTGCGGAATATGTCGAAGAGTGCGATTACTTTTTTTATGCCTAATTATTGATTACTAATTTTCCAGTATTTAGTATTGCTTTCCCTTCTAATTGTCTGTACACATAAACTCCAGACATCATATCATTTACATTGATAGCAACTGTTTGTGTAGTCTTTGAAAGGAAAATTTCTTTAATAACAATTCCGAGCATATCTACTATTTGTAATCTTGTATCAAAAGCAGAATTATACTTTATATTTAGTTGAGTGTTTGCAGGGTTGGGGTATAACAATATATTATTCGCCGCCTTTTGTACCTCAGTCGCACCATCAGGAAAGCACACCTTTGCACCCAAGCTATAATTAGGCATGCATGGCGGTGTACCAGCACCGCCATAATGAAATACGGAATCGAGCCTCAAACATCTAGGACAAAAATTACAACCAGCCCCTTTTACATCTGGGTTATCTATTCTACTCATTTGCTTGCTTAAACCATTAAAATTTCCAATATATAATTTGCTATCGGGGGCTAAGTAAATAGTAGTATAGTTTTGAAATTGGGTAAAGGTAGTGTCTATGCCTGCAACCAAATACCAAGTAGTATCTTGCGTATCATATTGATAAATATCATATTGCAATGCCACATACAAAAAACGTCCGTTAGGTGAGTACGCCAAGCCAGTAGTGAGGGCATCTAAACCATTTGTAATACTATCTATAGGAAATACAATTTCAGGAGCATGTATAACTTTCAAATTAGATAATTTACCATAGCATCTATCAAAATCAAAAATAGACACTAAGCCAGTACTTTGGAAACTTTTTACTGTAGTTGCATATTTACTTCCATCATAATTAAAAACACTTTGCCCTTCTAAATCCCAAGCACCAAATAAGGGCTCATTAAACACCTGTCTGCCAAAGTCGTATACACTATCTTGAGTAAACAAAAATTTATAAACAATATTACTATCGCCTCCTTGTTTTAGTAGCCACCAGTCTTTACCATTAGCATGTCTACATGCCATCATTTGCGTTTTGCTTAATTGTGCATTCTGCATTATAGGTTGCATTCGTTTTACTACTTTGCCTGCACCGCCATTGGCTTTCATGTCAATCACATTATAGAGCAATAAATCAAAAAAACAACTTCCGCTATTTACATGGCATTCGTAGTATGCACTATCTGAGAAAGTAGGCGTAATAAAATAATACTTACTACTATCCATTGGCAAAAATATGCTTGATTGCGAAGCAAAACTCCAACCATTTTGTTCAGTATAGTAATAATTTGGAATTAGTGTATCACCACCATCAATATAATTTGCATTACTATCATACACATTAAAACCATCGCTACACAAAATCAAATTGCCACTGGTATCGCAGATGTTGGAATTGCCTTCTGTAAAATAGGGGCTATAAAAGGTATCTAAATAAGTATTTATAATGCCTGTATTTGCAAAATTAATTTTATAAGAAATACCACCACCTGTTACCCATTCTTTGCCATAATTTACCTGTGCCTCAATTTTATTAATTAATAAAATCGTTAGTATAGCTAATATCGTTTTTTTCATAATTATTCAATTAAGAATTTACCGGTTTCCTTTTGGAAATTATTTGAAATATACTTATAGGTATAAATACCTCGTTCTAGATTTGTAACATTTAAAATTATTTTGTTTACACTTGCTTTTAAATCTATTTTCATTCTTTCTCTTCCAACTATGTCATATATAATTACTAACCCTGCTTCGTTGTATTTCATTTCGTATGCAATTGTAATTTGAGTACTTGCAGGATTAGGGTATATATTGAATTTATTAGTACTTAAAATGGGAATTTTAGAATTAGGCAATAAAGACTTTAAGTAACTATTCTCTGCATCAAAAATCCCTTTTGTATTTCCACTAGTATTATTGGTTTTATAAACCCCTACATTATTACATAACTTTATATCATCAAACATACTCGCTGGCGAATACATTGCATTTAGTGTACGAGCTTTGTATACTGCTGTGCCACCTATGTAAGGACATTCGTTCGCCAATTCAACAATAATATCTTTATCTTCATTATTAAGTGCTACGCCTCCGTCTCTTAAAATTTTAAGATAAATATTATTGATGGTTTGTTCATTTTCATCTTGCATTCTTGTATTATCTATTGCATCATTATCCGAATGAGCTTCTAATCTTCTTTGTTCTATTATGCTTGCGTTATTGGTGGCAAATGCTGGAACACAGATAACGCAAATTAGATAGATTAAAATGATTTTCATTATTCAACAATTACTTTTCTAACTTTATTGCAACATTTTATATAATAAATACCACTGCTAAATTCTCTTACATCTATTTCATTCTCTTTAGTAGAGAAAATCATTTGCCCCACCGAATTATATAACTCTTTCTTTTTCTTATCCGCATTTATGATATAAAAAATAGCAGAAGAAGGATTAGGATAAATTTCTATTGTATTCTTTATATCTACTTCATTTACATCATCAGGAAAACACTCCTTAGCACCCAAGCTATAATTAGGCATACATGGTGGTGTGCCAGCTGTTATAAAACCTGTTAACGTATCTAACCTTAAACATCTTGGACAAAAATTACACCCCGCCCCTTTTATATCTGGATTATCTATTCGGCTCATTTGTTTACTTAAACCATTGAAATTTCCAATATATATTTTATTATCAGGTCCTAAATAAGCTGTTTCATAATCTTGAAACTGAATATAAGTTGTATCTAATCCTGCAATATGCAACCAAGTACTGTCTTGTAAATCGTATTGATAAATATTACTCATACTAATTACATAAAGAAATTTATTATTTGGCGAAAAAGCCAATCCTACAGATAAACGTTCAGTAATGGTTGTATCTGAAGGAATATGCTGTGAACCAGCAGGCATTTCCAATACCCAAGGATTGCTTAATTTTCCATAGCATCTATCAAAATCTGCTAAAAAAATTAGACCCGAACTGCTTCCATGCGAGGTTGTAGCGTATTTACTTCCATCTCCATTAAATGTACTTTGTCCTCTTATATCCCAATTGCCCCATACAGGCTCATTAAATACTTGCACTCCTTTATCATACACACTATCTTGTGTAAACAGAAAAGTATGCACATTTGCATTGTCTCCTTCTTGTTTTAATAGCCACCAATCTTTGCCATTGCCATGTCGGCAAGCCATCATTTGCGTTTTACGTAGGTTAGCATTTTGCAATAAGGGAATCATACGCTGTATAACTTTACCCGCGCCTCCATTCGCTTTCATGTCAATCACATTATATAGAAGTAGATCGAAATAGCAATTGTTATTAGCTTGGCAATCTGCATAACGTGCATCACCCATAGTAGCGTTAATAAAATAGTATTTACTGCTATCCATTGGCAAGAAAATGCTATTTTGCGACAAGATGCTAAAGCCATTATGAGCAACATAATAATCCTTATAAATTAGAGTATCTCCTCCATCTAAATAATTCCCTAAACTATCATAAACATTAAAGCCATCACTTGCAAGTATTAAGCTGCCATTTGTGTCACAAATATTTGAATTGCCTCCAGTAAAATAGGATGATATATAATTATTACTATGAGTATAAATCAAAGAATTATTGAAATTAATTTTTACACCACCTCTACCACTTACCCATTCATTGCCCAATTTTATTTGGGCATTGATGTAAAAGTTAGAAATCAATAGAATAAAAAAAATAATTTGTTTCATAGATTATTCCTTTAATAATTTGCCTGACTCAATTTGAATATTATTTACGAAGTATTTATATATAAAAATTCCTTGCTCAAAATCATTTAAACCCACAACAGCCTTATCGTTTTTTGATTGTAAGTAAATTGTCATTCTCTCTCTTCCCAGTATATCATAAATTATTAATTGACCTTCTTCATTAGGTTTTATACGATAAGAGATAATAATCTGACTATTTGTTGGATTAGGGTTTATACTAAATATAGTAGGATAAGCTAATTTAGTATCCATATGTTGTTTTACTTGTTGCAAGTATTCATTCTCTCTAGTAATGATTGATTTTGTATTACTATTATTTGTAGTTGTTTGTTTATATATACCCACATCACTGCACAACTTCAAATCATCAAACATACTTGAAGGATAATAATTAGTAATAAGTGACCGTGCTTTAAACACAGCACTCCCACCAATATACGGACATTGATTTGCCAACTCAACAATAAAAGTACTATCATCTACACTTAACGAATCAATACTATATCGAAGTACTTTTAAATATATCCTATTTATAATTTGCTCATTCTCATCTTGCGCTTCGGAGTCATCAATGTCTTCATTAGCTTGTTCTGTGTCTTCCAAATGTGCTTCAATATAAGCTGGGTTATTAGAGGTAAAATTATCTATCAGTTCTTGCAAACGGGCATCAGCAATATGTTCCTGTGCAATGGCACTATTATAAGTACTATTATAAAACGATAATAAAGTAGGATGGCTATTTCTGAAAATTGCATCCTTGCTAAGTTGATTAAATAATCTCTTACTATCATACCAATGCCCAAGCACTGGATACTCTGCATACTCTTTTGTGTCGGTAGCAATTGCCAAGGCTTCATCTAATCTAATACTTTCATCTCCAGGATTTGCTTGTATCAAACTTGGACATCCAGTAAAGTATGTGGCACCCGTATTGTCTAAAATGTCATACTTACAATCATTTAAAACATTTGTATTAATATTGACGCTTTGAGATTCTCCAGCTGCTATTAAATTTGTGAAAATTACGGCAGGGTCAGTGTTCTCACAAAATTTGAACACTTTAGCACTTGGCACAGCCCCAGTAAATGTATTATTATTATCGTTAGTTGCATCACCTACATTTCCAAATGTTCCTTCGTCAACCAAATGCCGAAATACCCAGCCCATAACTGATTCATGTACTGTATTGCCTTTTACATTGGCATCGTTGGTTGTACAATTATTTATTGCTGTTATACCAAAACGAGTATGTTCTATATAGTTACAATTCAATTCTTGGTCAAGGCTTTTATTGAGTAATATACCGCACATATCTTCCCTAGTTTGATTCAATAAAGCTGGGTTCCCATAAATATTATTTTTGTTTATGATAGTACTATTTGCGTTCGTTGAACTTATGCCGCTCAAACTACTTGAATTCATGCAGACGATAGTACCAGTTTGGGTATTTGTCAAGTTTAACTCATTTGCATGGGTATTCACATAAGTTCCAGTATTTAGTAGATTAATACCAGTACCTGAATATCCATCCAAGTCCACAAAATTACCTTCAATCGTCAAAGTGGAAGCACTCAAATTCGTAAAGTTTCTTACATCTATTCCTATTGGCCAAATAGTATTAAATGTACCAGCTGGAGCAATTGAACCAACTTCAACATGAATAATATTCCCTAGAATTGAACTATTATCATAGTCTTGTAAAAGTTGTATCCCAAGGTAAACATTCTCCAATGTATTACTTTCAATTTGATATTTCCTCCCAGTTGTAACATTATTCATTACTCCCATCAAACAATTATCTATATAAAGGTGTTTAGCATTCACTGCGGTGGCAATACTCACTATTGCCTTATCGCAATTTTTTATCGCAAGACTTGCATCAGCATAGTTGGTGTTTTTTACATCAATTAAAGCATCATTCAAGTTTGGTAAAGTATTTCTTGCAAAAATGGCTGCACCATAAAAATCATTCCCATCAGTTGAGTTATAGCATTTATTTATTTTTTGAACACCAATATTAGAACCTGTTAAAGTACTATTGGTTATATTATCAAAAGTGTTGTTATAAATTCCAATATGGCTACTAGGTATCACAGCAGTACTGTAACTATTACTTACAAATATGCCAGTAAATAAATTCGTAAAATCATTGCCACTAGCAGCATCTGTAAAATCTCCAATATTCAGTTGAGTTACATTATTTACAGTTATCCCAAAACTCCCTTTGGTGTAAGGTGCTATCATAGCACTGTTGCTAGTGAAGGTATTATGCAAAACAAATCCAGTGTAGTTAGTAGAGGTCATATTAGAAAAAACAATACCGCTATTTTGATTATTTTCAAAATGAGAATCTGAAATTTCTGCTAATGCATTGTTTGTTATATACACACCAACTGTAGCATCTTTTATGGTACTATTATTTTTTACTATTACTTTTTGTAGTACATCATCTGCTACTATTCCATTCCAGTAATCGCAACTTGCTTGTAAGGTGCTGTTACTTATATCCAATGTATATGGGCTTTGCATTTGCACATAACTTTGGTTTGTAAAATAAAGTGTGCAATTGTCAAATGTAATGTCGTGATCAATTGTAAATATACCATCTATTAAAAGAATTTTATTGCTAAAAGTACTAACGTTTCCATTTTGAGCTATCATAGCCAAAGCTGTTGGGTTGGTCCAAGTTATTAAATTTACATTATTGCCAATGCTAGGGTCACAACATGGGACGGTATTTGTACCTGTGGTTATAAATGCAACTGCACCACACCCACTAGCACTATATGTAATTATTAATTTATGACAGCCGTCAGCTACGCCAACAATAGGGTTGGCAGTTGTAATCACTCCATCAAAACTAACAGTATAACCAGTACCATTAGGGGTATAGGATATATCAGTATTTCCTCCATTCGGTGTCAAATTGTACATTATAGAAAATGCACCATTTGTAGAGATGTTATTATACAATGGTGCAGAACAAGCATAGGCAGATAAAGTAGGGTGGTTGCCTTGTACACAAAGCTGCGGAAAAGGTATTGTGCCATACCACGAATTACCACCCAAACACGGCCCCCAAATAGGATTTAATGTATTGCCTCCTGGATTGCATGCTTGGTCAATATATAACAAAGGAGTTGTGGAGGTAGTGGTAAACGTTGCTCCACTTTTCATTTCTAAATAGCTATTAGCTTCTTGTATCATTTGTCCATTCACTTCTACGGTAGAATTTCCGCAGTTAAAACTTGCATTATTCTCCACTTGTATAGAAGAAAACTTACCAATATTAATATCGTTATTGGGGTTCACACAACTTTGAGCTTCATTATGCAAAATGTATTTTGCGTATCCATCGAGTATACCACCACTTTGTTTGCCAATTTCAAGTTGAATATTATTGCTTGGACTCGAGTTTAAACAATGGCTTATACGCCCACTAAATTCGAGTATGTTTGGTTGGCAGGCATTCGAACTACCCTCTACTAGCGCATATGCAGTTTGAAAATTATGAAACGACGAGTTGGCAGTTTGCATATTGTTTGTCACACTATTATTGCCTTTAAATATTACCCCTTCTATAAATGTATATGCTGCATTGGGGTCATTATTAGTAAATCCATCATTGTTGTATATAAAAGAGCAATTCTCAATAGTGCTATAATCAGCGCTGCCATTATTAACAGGGCCAGTTTTTAGAGTAGCGAATTCACGCTGCGCATCATTAACCGTAAATGTACAATTTTCAAAATTGGTTCTTAACGAGTTCTGAATACTAACTAGTTCATAAAGCCCGCTCCAAGGCACTCCATTATATGGCTTATCTTCAAAGTCGCAATACTTAAATTGGGTTTCATAGCCATTGATTGTGCCGCTATACGCATACACCACAGGGCAGTAAATATGGCAATGGTCAAATAAAAATTGCTCGCCTCTAACCCAGAGGCCATATCCATCCACTTTTGAAAATGTACATTCAATAAATTGCATATTATTAGTGGCAGCTGATGCCAGTATATCAGCATCATTGATAACGGCTTGCCCTGCATTGTCTTCAAAAAAACAATGTATAAACTTGCCATTTGTCATCACTGAACTATGGGATTCAATATCCATTCCGGCTGATGGGTTGTTGGTAAAAAACTGATTTTTTAATATATTGAATGCCCTCCCCGAATGTGAAAAATGGCTCTCAGTGCATGTAATTGCATTACCACCGACCCACGAAAATCCTTGTCTTCCATTTTTATATGATACGCAATTATCAATGTCAATAATATTTGTCAAGGCTCCCGCCACCGTTATACCATCTAGACCCATCGAATGAAATCTACAATCAGACATTTTACTATTCGTACAATTAAAATAATACACACTGTTATATGCTATCTGTATACCATCATGGTCGCCATACACGCCACCCAATTTCGCATGCTCGCTATTGCCGTCAATATCCAATTTTTCTACTCGTATATTATTGCAATATTGGGCTTCTAAAAATTTGCCTGGATAAGCTGCAATTTCTTCTCCAGATACATTTACCCAAGTGTGTATAGGCGTTACCAAATCCAAGGAAATTATGTTGGGATCATTATTTGTAAAGCTGACAGGAGTTAAACTCCAAGGACTTGGCCAGTCGCTAGTAGTATTATTCGACGTTGTGTTATATGTTGTTGTTATTCCGTTCACCACTTTGGTTGCTACAAAACCTTGAATTGTTTGACCAGGATTAAGGAACGAGCCAAACTGAACATTATCTGCGTATTTTATATACGCATAATCGTTTGTAGGATCTCCGCTGGTTACAGTTATTTGGTTTATAAATTGGTTAGGATTACCCAAAAAAAGCATACTATTTTTACTTGCACTAAAATAACCAGCCAAGCCTGCTATCTGGTTACATACTATCAATGGGTTCGTCGAGCTAGGCGCATCAATTTCTATTTTGTATGAAACGCCAGTGAGCGCATTTTGGGGATAATCTGCATTGACTATGGAGGCAATATTATTAAAAATATCTGTCCAATTTATTACAGGGCCCAATAAGATATTTGCCTCATCCCAATCTATAGTATTTATAATTGTAGTTTGCGAATAATTGGGAACTAAAGTAATACCAGTGGTATAAAGTAATCCATTACCTCCTGTTTTAGTAAGTGTAACTTTTCGAGCATAAGCAGCATTACTCAAATTCATTACAATTAAGGTCAACAATAATAATTTCAATGAATTCACCAAGGTTAATTTTCTAGTCATGGCATTTATTTTTAATGGTTAAGAAGCATATTTTCTTCCCATTCTGCCTAATCGTGCAGCATGGGCTTTTAACAAATACCATTTACTGAAGTACTAGACATACCTATACTTAAGTAAATGCAAAAGCCCACGCTGTGCGCGGGCTTTGCATATATCTTTCTTGAGTCATTTTTTGAAAGTGTCTAATTTTCAGTACAAAGCACGTTATATTCAAACGCAAATCAATATTTATTAAGAGCTGTATTTTTAAATTTCTCAACTGAGAAATATCATTATCCCATCATTCAATCCTCTATAAATGTAACACACCTTTTCTAGCCAACAAACTTTTTTACAAATTCCTTTTTGAAATTAAGTAAATCCAATTTTTTGCAACTTATTAATTCTACATTTATTCTTCAGCACTTCACGTTAGGGATAGAACGGAAATCCTTTTTTTTTCTTCAAAAAAAGATTGCAGTGATAGCCCGACCCGAAGGGGAACGCCTAAAAAGTAGTTAGTATTGAGTAGTTAGTATTGAGAAGTTAGGGAAAGTAGAAAGTAAAAAGTCGTAAGTCGTAAGGCGTAAGGCGTAAGTGGAAAGTTGAAAGGCATAAGTAGAAGTTAGCCACATCACATCTAACTACTAACTACTCAATTTTTGCTCTCTTTGTCGATATGTTATATAATCTAAATCTGCTTGGGTTTGTCTGATTAAACCATCTTCATAGGACTTCTCCGCCTTTTTATACAGAAGGAATTTCTGCAGAACTAGATCGATTCACCAAGGCATCGATTTTATCTTTGCTTACAAATAAAAGGACACCACATAGCATAATGCAAACGGCAATTATTTCCGCTTGTGTAGGTTGAATAAAACCCCAATCATATTTATAATTCACACGGATTTGTTCGATGAGAAATCTTTCCATGCCATTGAATATGAGGTAGACGGAAAAAATACCAAGTGGGGTTTTTATTTTTAATCGCATTTTCCAAAGGATTAGAAAAATGATGGCACACATAATAAATTCATATACCGGTGTTGGGTAAACTGGAATGGGCAATACCGAACCATAATCACCAATATAGTTTGGTAGCGGAATGCCTATATTATTGACATTGTGCGGATAATTATAGGCAACAAGCCATGTTGGTAAAAAGGAAGGTGCTTCAAATGCAGCGTGCGGAATGGTTTCGTGCGCATTGAAATGTCTATAAATATGTTCATGAAATTGCATGACAGATTTTTCAAATGGTTGAGCCGTTTTTACAACCTTAGCGTTAGAGTCGCTAATATACGCTGAATTGTAAATCCCCCAATCGCCATCGCCACTTACTTGGCAACCCAAACGACCAATGCCATAAGCCAAAATAAGTGCTGGTGCGGCTGCATCGCAAAGATGTCTAAAGTCTAATTTGATTTTTCTGGAAAAATACCAAAGTGCGAAGGTCGCGACAATTAATCCGCCATAAAAAGTTAATCCACTACTGGAGATTAAACTGGCAATAGGATCCTTGATAAAATCATCCCAAGTTTCCATTGCATTAAATATTTTGGCGCCAGTAAAACCGCCTAATGCAGCTATCATGGCTATATCTCCAACACGAGTATGCGGATAAGTTTTTACTTTTTTGGTGGTAATGGTTTCGGCAGTATTTCCTTTCTCACTATACAATTTATACAATACACTTAGAACAAGAAAAGTGATACCTGCTACCAAATTGCCTTTGGCTGAAAATAAATAATTGAGTGGATCTGGAGAAGATATTTTCCAATCCAAAAACATACCAATTAGTTTATAGCCAATTAAAAATCCCAAGAGGGCAGAGGTGATAAAATCTGTTATACTACTTGGTTTGCCAACTGTTATTTCATCGATAGTAAAACCTACAAGACCTGCGTCTTCTTTGCGTTTTAGCTCTTTATAAATGATATAACCACCTGCTATGAATGCCATTGCAACCAA
>CANJRV010000007.1 GCA_947476825.1 Bacteroidota bacterium
ATTAAAAATTTCGCACAAAAACCATGGAATGAAAAGCCAAGTACCATTACTCCTTATGATAGTACGCAACGAAAAACATGGCATTATATCGGATACAATGTGCATGATTTTGCATTCTCTGCAGACCCATCTTATCGACTTGGTGAAACCGAATGGAATGGTGTAAAATGCATTTGCATCGTCACTGAACCTCATGCATCCAAATGGCAAAACACACCAAATTATATTGCTAAAATAATTCAAACTTTCTCAACTGATTTTGGACAATATGAATATCCAAAAATTGTTGCTGCAGATGCGAATGATGGCATGGAGTATCCAATGATAACGATGGATGGCGGTGCTGATCCTGATAATAGAGGTTTGCTTGTTCATGAAATAGGTCACAATTGGTTTTATGGTATGATAGGTAATAATGAGACCTATAGAGCTGCATTGGATGAAGGCTTTACGCAGTTTTTGACTGCATGGGGTTTGGCAAAAATAGATGGTGATACCATGATAGAAACACCAGATCAAAATAAATACAAACGTCATCATAGAGATGTCAAATTAGTGATGGATAGAAATATTTATCCTCGCTATATTGGAGATGCGATGCGTGGCGAAGATAAAATGTTGAACACCCATTCGAATGATTTTCATAGTGCATTGGGACATGAAAATGGCTATAGTAATGTTTACCACAAAACAGCAACCATGCTATATAATTTGCAATATGTATTAGGCGATACCTTATTTTTAAATGCGATGAAACACTATGTTTCCAAATGGAAAATAGCACATCCTTATTTTGAAGATTTTCGACAAAGCATCATCGAATACACGCACCAAGACTTGAATTATTTCTTTGACCAATGGCTTGAAACGACCAAGACCATTGATTATGGCATTCGTTCTATCAAAAAAACAAAGGTGAAAGATGAATTCAATATTACGTTTAAACGCTATGGTCAAATGCAAATGCCCATTGATTTTACTGTCACTGCAAAAGATAAAAAAACCTATAACTACACCATTCCAAATAATTATTTTATCAAAAATTCTGCTTCCACAAAATTAGCAAAATGGTATGGTTGGGATATACTTAACCCAACTTATACTGCAAAAGTGATGATACCATCTGGTGTAAAATTCGTTCAAATAGATCCGACATATAGACTAGCCGATGTGAACATGTTGAACAATTACAAAATAGCAGGTTTGCATATCAAACCTAAATCAGCCATTATAAGATGGGAAAGCTATATCAATAATCCACTGAGTTGGAAAAAATACAATGCCTTTGTTCGCCCTGATATTTGGTGGAATAATATTGACGGTATAAAATTAGGTATGCATGTAGATGGCACCTATATGAACTTTATGCGTAATTTATATTGCACGGTTTGGTTCAATACGCGTCTACTTTCTGACGAAAAATACAAACCGTATGAAGGTCAAAGTTGGTATGCGAACACATCGCCAATTGATTATACTTTACGATATGATTCGCCTTTGAAAAATATCAACAAAAAAATCAACATCGGTATAGACTCTCGTTTGCTGGAAGGCTATTCGAGACATTCAATTTATTCTTTGTATAAATTGAGTAATACAAGTTCCTTCAAAATAGAAGCTATATCATCTTCACGAGTTGGAAAAGGTGCAAACTATTATTTGTTTACACCAAATGAATGGAGTTCCTATACTCATGCTGGTTCGCTCAATACGCAAACGAATTCTTATCTCCAATTGCAATGGAACAAACGCGTCAATTACTATAGAGGAAATGGCAAATTCAATATTACATTGCGCTCGCCATTGACGTATAATTATGCTTTTTTACAAGGCGAAACAGTTCACCAAATTACTTGGAAAAAACTGGATGCTAGGGCGCGTGCATTTGTTCGTTTGGGTATGGGTAATGACATTCCAAAAGAAAGTACTTTATCTCTACAAGGAGCGAATCCAGAAGAATTGATGGAAAATAAATTCACCAGGTCACAAGGTGTTTTACCTTTGGATTGGGGCGGCTATTCGACAGACAATTTTTCACATATCCAAATGGGTGGCGGACTCAATTTAAGAGGATATACTGGTTATTATGCGATTGAAGAAGACGAAAAAAATAATGTCTACCTCAACTACAAAGGTCGCAGTGGCGCATCCATCAACATGGAACTTGACTTCGATAGATTGGTAAATATTCATCCAAAAAAAGTTAGAGATTATGTCCATTTTGATACTTACTTATTTGGAGATGCAGGTGTGATAAGTAGAAGTCTTTTGAATTATACAAACATCCCAACATTAGATCCTATAAAGCAATGGAGTAAAGTTCGAATAGATGCTGGAGTTGGTGTTGCACTCACTATCAAGAAACTTGGACCACTTGAAAAATTCACTCCATTTGTGATTCGATTTGACATGCCATTATTTTTAAGTTCACCGCCATATGCCAAACCAGATTATATTGCCTGGAGATGGGTTGTAGGGGTTAATAGAGCTTTTTGATGGGAATGAAGAGAGTTTTTATTAGAACAAGTATGCTCCGCAGCATTGTTGCAATTTGGATTTATAAAATTGAATTGATAGGTTTGTGAGAAGCTAAAAAAATTATGACACTCAAACTCTCGTCTTGCCTAATAAATAGGGCTAGGTGCTGAAAGATTGTATCGGCAATAAATAAGTTAGCTGCAAGCATTCAAATTCTGTAAAAATTGACAAATGGATAGAATTTACATCATAGGAAACGGCTTTGATTGTGCACATCAATTACCGACGCGTTACATAGACTTTATTACTTGGTACATCGCAGATTGTTTTCGTGTTGCGAATGAACAAAAGGATTTTGATAATGTGCATTTCAATATTATAAAAAGAACTGATTCCCCCTTCAATTTAGGCGGTGAAAAGAATTTGAAGGATTTTGAAAAATTTAGAACCGATATAAAGCGTGTTTAAGATAATAAATATTCTCCCTTATACAGCCCTGGCCTAAAAATTTTCGAATGGACAATAAAATCAGATTTTTTAAAAAAAATAATAGATAATTGCTCAGATTGCGGTTGGGTTGATATTGAAAAAGAGTTTTACTCTGCTTTGAAGCTGACCTCAGGAGTCACAAAAGTAGTTAAGATGTCTCCCAGTGAATCAATCGAAAGTCTTAACGATTGTTTTGAACTTTTGAAAATTAAGTTAATCGAATACTTGAAAACTATAGACTGTAAAAAGATTAACTACGGTATACAAAATCTGTTGAACTTAAATAGCCTTTCTAATAAAGAAATAAAAGAACCAAGAACTTTTTTAATCATTAATTTTAATTATACTAATACAATCGAAAAGTATTTGAATTTTGAATGGCCAGAAGATGGAATAGGGCTTAAATATGAATTATTGCACATTCATGGAAAAGTATCTGAAGAAAAAAAGTATCCTATAATCTTTGGATATGGTGATGAGACTGATAAGTACTTTTCCCTACTTGAAGAATTAGATAATCATCAATTTGTAAAGTACTTCAAATCGGATGGATATGGTCTAAGTCCTAATTATAGAATTGTCAGTAAGTTTATTGACACAACAGAATATGAAGTTCATGTTTTGGGTCATTCATGTGGTAGTTCAGATAGGGTTTTATTAAAGGCTATATTTGATAACCCAAGATGTATGGAAATTAAAATATTCCATCACAAGAGAGAAGATTTTACAACAGACTTCATTGAAATTTATCGCAACATAAGTCGATGTTTTTCTGTTGACAATAGACATGCTTTTAAAGGAAAAACAATCAACTATATTGAGCGAAATCATTTACCACAATATTAAGTAATAGCCTGCACCTAAGATGCGGTAATTGCGCAATGACGGATTTAGTAACTATTCAATCATCTTTTCTTTAATTTTCTTTTGGTTGTTTATCCATACTTCCTATCTTTACTTCTGCCACAACGCAAGCCTCCAACCATTGGCAAAAATCCTGAATAAGAATCCTAAAATGAATGAATTAAAAACTATGTTTCTATGATAAAAAATGAACCGAAATATTTAGAATGGATTGAAAGAAACGGAGTTGGCAAAAATGATCTAGTTGCTTCTTCAACCAAATCATATATTTCATACTTGAATACTGTTTCTAAATTAATTGGTGAAGACATATCAGAAAAAAATCTTTATCATGAAACCTGTGTAATTGAAATAGCTAACAAACTGAAAGGAATGAAAAGTCAAAAGTCAATTTCAAATTACAAGTCTGCCTTGAGACAATATGCTGAAATGGTACAAAACGGATAACTGAACAAAGCCAGTTACCTACTATCAATTCCCTATAACAATTTTACACATCACACTTCGTAAGTTTCTAAAAGACTTTGGTTCATCAAATTATTACGCACTTTCAAAAAAGAGGAACCTTTACTCCTCACATTAAAATAAATATTTTTCCATTTTCATCATCTCATTTTATATTCAATTGCTTCTTTATTCTTTATTTTTTTAGTCAGGCAACCTTTGCGGTTTGACTTTTACAATTTTGACCTAATTTTTGAAATTTAAAGCCACATAAATAATTAAAATTTAAAATCAGTTTTAAGCATAGATTCTCTTTACTCTCAAAGTAGCAATTTCGGAACTTACAAACCAAATAAAATTAATAAGGTTTAGTTCTATATTTTATACAATCTTAGCGAACACATTGGAATGGCAAATGAGTAGAATTTGCATCCTCTGGTGTAATATAAAAATAATTACTAGTTTTAAGAAATATAATCCTTTGACTAGGTGTATTTTCTAGCCTCGTTTTTGTCCATAAATATGAAGTAATTATTGATCTTCCATTCAATTCAATATAGTTTTCTACTTCATCTGCAGTTGGCAATCTCCAATCTGTATGTCCATTTTCAACCAACAGCCTACAATATTCTACTGCTTCAAAGTACACCATTGTTGTGGGTGAAATATTTGAGAATTCCGTAATGCCAGAATTGATTGGTGTTATAGCTCCTGCACTTGCTGCGTATAATGCATACGGTACACTCATCATTTGTTGAGTACCAAGGTTAATGTAATTATTGCTAGCATTGGTATCAATTTCCACTTCTAAAAACTTAGTATGCAAAGCCCAATTTATACTTGCAAAACTATTAATAGTTGGAATGCCATTAGCAATTGTCAGCGTTACCATTCCTAGTGGAGAAGTCGTTACAGCTTGTGTTTCTTGGTATTCAATAGGTCCAGTAATGATGCTATCTCTAAAACTAAAACGCATAACAATAGGCTTATTGACAAGTAGGTTTCCTACATTGTTTCGCAATATAGATTGATAAGAAATACCTTGTGGCACTTGAGCAATTAGTATGCTTGTGAAACTTATAAAGAACAGGCAGGAGAAAAGTGTTTTCATAAAAAAATATTTTATTCAACAAATGTAATATAAGCAGCTTGGTAATTTATGAAAATATATTCGTCACCAGTATCCAACATCCATACTTTTAAAACCTTTGATCCCAATACTATTTGGCGAACTCATCCGTGTAACTTATATTTGAGTATGAATATTGAAGAAACCAAAATTGGACAAATTCAGGAGCTCTGTAAATCTAACAGAGTAAAAACTTTATTTGCATTTGGATCAGTTTTACGAGATGACTTCAATGAATTATCTGATGTTGATTTAGTGGTCGACATTGACGAAAAAGACCCGTTTAAATATACAGACTTGTATTTCCATATAAAATCAAAGCTTGAAGAAATTCTTAAAAGGCAGGTTGATTTATTGGAAGAAAGGGCAATAAAAAATAGAATATTTAGGCAGCAATTTGAAAACACTAAGGTGGAAATTTATGGATATAAGAATTAATTCTTGGTTAGTTGATATACTACAGTGTATAGAGGAGATATTTGTTTTTCTTGGAGAAAAAAGAGATTTTAATGCATATCTCACAGACATTAAAACAAAGAAGGCAGTAGAGCGAAATTTGGAAATAATTGGAGAAGCCGTCAGTCGCATTTTGAATGTTGATAGCGATTTTAATCTTAATAATGCAAAAAATATTATTGGAACAAGAAATCGAATTATTCATAGCTATGACAACATTTCGGATGAAATAATATGGGCAATTGTTTGTCGTGAGTTACCTGATTTAAAAATCCAAGTTGAACAATTATTAAATGAAGCGTAAAGAATTGGCTTCGACCAAACCTTTAGCTTTAGATACTCTTAGCTTGTTTTTCAAAATCGTATACGCATCAAAATGCTCTACAATTTGCAGGACTATTTGTTCTGAAACTGGAATATTAGCCTGAATAAATTGTTTCAATTCTACTTTATGCATGGTATTTCTTTTTCCAATTTTTATCTAATATTGCGAATCTTTAATATGAATTTTATTATAAAAATTACACCCTCAACATCCCGCGAAATCCTCGTCCTGCATAATAGGACTCGGCACCATTATGGTAAATAAAAATGGTACCGTATCGATAATCGGCGAAAATTGCGCCACCTAGTTTTCTGATTGCAGCAGGTGTGTTTATCCAACTGAAAGTCTTGGTATCAAACTTCCCAAGTTGCTGCAACTCTCGATATTGTTCTTCTCCTAATATTTCAATACCCATACTTTCAGCAGCATGGATTGCACTATCCTTCGGCTTATTTTCTTTTCTTGAAGCCAATGCTTCGGCATCATAACAAAAACTTCGGCGACCACTAGGACTTTCAGCAGCACAATCATAAAAAATATATTCACCAGTTTTTTTATCCATTCCAACCACATCTGGTTCGCCACCAGTTCTTTCCATTTCAGACAAAGACCATTGTTTTTCATCATTGCCTTTACTGCAAATACGCTCTTCCACTTCGGACCATTTGATACCTTTATGCCTAGGCATATTTTTTTCAAAACGAGTTTTTAGCGTACTCAATAATTCGGCTAATTGTGCTGTGCTTAATTTATTTTTAGTTGCTTTCATTTTTAGTTCATTTTCTTTTTAAAGTTATTATTATTTTTTAAGAATATTTTTCAAGTTGGTTAAACTAATATGCATGTCAAGAATAGAATCGAATAATAACAAATGCGAATAATTTGACATTCTATTTTCATGGTGTAAAAAATTTATCCTCATTCCATTTCGCAGGATTATTTATGACATAATTAGAAATGTTTTGATACGCTTGTTCATCACGAATTATATTTTCGTAATAATTGCGTTACCATAATTTTCCATCAAACCTTTGCCATCCGAATGTTTTAACCCCACGAATGTATTCAACAGTTGTTTTAGATTTAAATGCGTCCATCATATCACCGATTGTTTTCGTAGGGGCAACCCTTGTGGTTGCCCCATCATTTTGGGCAACCACAGAAATTCCCCCGACAATTTGCAATACCCTATGAAAATGATTTGGCATTACAATGTATTCGTGCAATTCAATATTTTGAAATCGTGTGATTAATGCCACCCATTCTGTTTCAATCATTTTCCCTGCATCATTTAATATCATGTCCTTATTTTCAATTTTGCCAAAGGGCAACCACAAGGGATTGCCCCTACGCTCGCAACATATTGTTATGAAATATAAACCTGCCCGCGAATAATCATATCCTCTCAAACGGATTGACCTACGATGATGAATGTTGGGATTGAAGGGCATTTTTTATTTGGTTACAAATTTCGAGACTGTATTTTTTTTATTTGAGAAATAACGAAGGAATTAGGCTGACTACAATTTTAATTTCCAAGGCTAGCAAAGGTTTGTAACCTGTGCTCACAAATTTTATTTAGCTCTCATTTTATTTCCTTTTGCCCCATGGGTAACTTCTGCAAGTCCTAGTGCCTCCATCAATGGTGGTATATACATACCGAAGCGTCCACGTAATCCTTTTTTAAGTCCGTACCAACCGCCAACAGGATTATTTTCTGAACGCCCCATGCTTCTACTGTGCCTTCCTTTGCTGGCTTTTGTTCGTCAGCACTTCCTAGATCTATCCAATCTCCGTGATCTTTCAGCATTTTATGTAAATCAGCTAGACAGTCGATATTGTAATGCAGAACTGTTTTACCAACCGTACATACTAAAATATCTTTCCCATCTTTTTGGTCAATATGCATGGTGTATTAACTAGACAATGGTGGTGTTTTTAGAGACATTGGTTTTTCTTTTGTTCCTATTTTAAAACTCATAGAATTGATTTTATTTTTATGAAAGGTTATGCTTTTATGCAAATTAGTTTTTTTCGTCACACCACTTCCTTTTCTTTAATGACTAAAGATTAGGGCTAGTGAGGGTTTGCAACCAATGCTTACAGAGCGTCTCCCAAAAATACCCCGCTTAGCTATCCTAACAAAACTAGCAAAAAGGAGTCGGTAGTCATTCTGCATTTCAAGATATTAAAGATTTTATAATACCCAAATATATGACTAGAAATAAGTGGTACATATTTTTTCTTATTTTATGAAATTGCTATTCGATAATTTACTTTATTTCACACAATCCTACATGCTTGTGCTTAAAATAAATCTTACAAAATATTTTTACTTCCCAATGTAGAATGGAATATTCCGATACGATGATACATAACGAAACCAATCTATTTTACCTGCATTTACTTCACTAATTCACCTGTAAGTTTTTTCAGCGTTGTCTCGGAAACCTTCAAATTATAACGTGCATTCACAAGTCTTGTAACGGCTGCTTCATAACTGTTCTGACTTTCTTTAATTTCAAGATAATTACCTAAACCAAGTTTTAGACGTTCAGTTGTAATATGCAGACTCTGATCAGCTAGTTTGATATTTTCTTCTTCCAAATCTACCAGTTCTTTATCACCTTGCCAGCGCATAAACGCCATGTCGGCATTAGAAAATAAATGCAGTTTCGTATAAGTTTCATTCAAAGATGAATTTTGAAGTTGAATAGATGCAACCTTTAATTGTGTTCGGGTAAGAGATCCATTAAATATATTCCATGAAGCAGACAATCCTGCATTAAATCCGAGATTACGATTGAGCAATATGAGTCCTGCGCCGTTTTCAGATCTTCCAAAAAGATAATTCGAATTGATGGTAACAGTTGGTAATGTTTGTGACTTAATAATTTTGATATTCTGTTTGGAAACAAGGATATTTTTCCTTGCGAAAAGAATAGAATTATTATCCCTGTCTATCTTTTCTTTTATACTTTCCATCGACTGAATATCATCAAATACAAAAGAAGAATCGACAGAAAAACGTATACTTGATTCGGCTTTTGCCAAAACCAGTAATTGACTTTTATATTCATTCAGTGTATTCCTTTGTGAAATCAAGTTTGACTTCTGCGCATTGAAATCCAATTTGGCTTGTAACAATTCAACATTTGATCCGGATCCAACTTTGATTCTTGTTTCAGCAACCTTAATTCGTTCATCCGACACAGCCATACTTGCCTGTATCCCCTTTATCAACTGGTTTTGTTTTACAATCTGGTAATAAAGTAAGGTCACATTTTCAATTGTGTTTTCAAGTTGTATTTTAAAATTTAATTCACCTTGCTGCTCTAAAAGATTCAATCGTTCCTTTGTCGCAAACATTTTAAAACCATCAAAAATAGTCCAGGCGAGGTAGGCACCTGTAGAGAGGTTATTTGAATGCACATTATTTTTATCAACCCCTGTTCCACTGGAAAATTCTTGGTGTGTATTGTTGTTGGCAATATTTCCACTTGCGACAATGTCCATCTTCGGTAGAAATCCTGCATTGCCATAATTATTTTGCATGATAGAAATTGTTGCATTATTTTTTGCTACCAATAAATCGAAATTATTTTTCAAAGTCAACTCCACCATTTCTCTGTAAGATATTATTTCTCCGTTCTGCGCGAAAACAGAAAATGGCATGAGAAACAATATAAAAAACATCTTCTTAAGCATGAGATTTATGTTTTGATAAGTAACTGTAAATAGCAGGTATTACAAACAAGGTAAGTATGAGTGAAAATAAAACGCCACCTACAATTACTATCCCCATTCCCATCCGGCTTTTAGCGCCAGCACCAAATGCTAGTGCAATTGGCAATGCACCTAAAGCAGTAGCAATACTCGTCATCAATATCGGGCGTAAACGTGCCGCAGCAGCTTCCTGTATCGCTTCCTTGGCGGACTTGCCTTGTTCCTTTAATTGGTTTGCAAATTCAACAATTAAAATGCCATTTTTGGTAACTAATCCGATGAGCATGATGATACCGATCTCACTGAAAATATTTAAGGTCTGGTTGAAATACCATAAGGACAAGATGGCTCCTGCCAATGCCAATGGAACAGTAAGCATGATGATAAACGGATCAATAAAACTTTCAAACTGTGCAGCAAGAACAAGATAAATGATGAGCATTGCCAACAAGAAGGCAAAAAGAATATTGGACGAACTCTCCGAAAAATCACGTGAAGAACCTGTAAGCGCTGTAGTGAAACTATCATCTAAAATCTTAGTGGCAATCTTATTCATTTCATCAATTCCATCACCAACGGTTTTGCCTGGAGCTAATCCAGCAGAAACAGTCGCAGATTGATATCGGTTGTAATGATAAAGCTGAGGAGGTGAACTTTCTTCCGTCAGTTTTACGATATTATCAAGCTGTATAAGTTCGCCCTTTGCATTGCGCAAGTACAACGATTTGATATCCATTACCTCATCTCGATTCTGACGACTAAACTGTCCAATAACTTGGTATTGTTTCCCGTTCATGTTGAAATAATTTAAACGCTGCCCGCTCAATGCCAGTTGCAATGTTTGAGCAATATCTTCAACGGAGATGCCGAGGTTATTTGCTTTGTCACGATCGATAGTAATATTGATTTCTGGCTTATTAAATTTCAGATTGCAATCAACACCTTGGAAGACCGGACTTTTATTTGCTGCGTCTAAAAACAAAGGCAATTTCTCTTTTAGTTTTTCGAAATTTTGGGCCTGCAAAACAAACTGTACTGGCAGTCCACCACGACCTCCACTCGTGGCAGAGATGGTTTGTTCTTGTATTACGAATAATTTTCCTTGCGGAAAATTTTTAGCATTCTTTGAGATGTAATCTGCTATTTGTTGCTGGCTTCGTTTTCGCTTATTGCTTTCAACCAAGGCGAGTCTAACAAAACCTGTATTGACAGCTCCTGATCCAGAAAATCCCGGTGCTGTGACAGTAAGACTCACTCTTTTTTCAGGAATCGAATCATTAATAAATTGAGAAACATCGTCAACAAATTTATCCGTATAATCAAATGATGAACCTTCGGGAGCTGTAATTGAAAGACGCATCCAGTTACGGTCTTCTAATGGTGACAATTCATTTTTCAAAGTTTTTCCTAAACCAAATATCAATAAAATAGCACCAAGTAAAATGACCAATGCCAACCATCTATTTTGAAGAAACGATAATAAAGAATTGCTATAACTATTGGTCATGTTTTCAAAGAAAGGTTCAGTAGCTGTGTAAAATCGACTCTTCTTAGGGTTTTTCTTTACCATGCGTGCGTTCAACATGGGAGTCAGCGTAAGCGAAACAAATGCAGAGATTAAAACAGCTCCTGCAATCACCACCCCAAATTCGCGAAACAATCTTCCAACAAATCCTTCTAAAAAAATAACTGGCATAAAAACAGCAGCCAATGTGATGGAGGTAGAAATGACTGCAAAGTAAATTTCCTTAGACCCTTTGTGTGCAGCTTCCATCGGACTGAGACCGCCTTCAATTTTTTTATAAATATTTTCCGTTACCACGATACCATCATCAACCACAAGACCAGTTGCAAGAACTATTGCGAGCAGGGTTAAAACATTCACCGAATATCCCATGATATACATAATGAAAAATGCCCCAATCAAAGAAACTGGAATATCGATCAATGGGCGGAATGCAATGAGCCAATCTCGGAAGAATAAATAAATTATTATAATTACAAGAAATATAGCGATACCTAAGGTTTCCATTACTTCTGTGACAGACTTCTTAATAAAGACCGTATTATCCAGTGCAATTTCTGCATGAAAATCTTTTGGTAGATCCTTTTTTATTTGCTCGAGCCGTCTGTAAAATTCATTGGAAATTTCCACATAATTAGCACCTGGTTGTGGCACTATACCAAGTCCAATCATTGGCGTGCCAGATTGTTTTAAAATGGTCTCTTCATTTTCAGGTCCTAAAGACGCAGTACCAAGTTCTTCAAAACGGATGACTTGATCGCCAACAGTTTTGATAATCAGGTTATTAAAATCGTCTACCGTTTTTAATTTTCCTACAGTCTTCAAGGTAAGCTCTGTTGCGTTGCCTGCAATTTTACCTGTCGGTAATTCAATATTCTCTCTGTCCAAAGCCGCTTTTATATCCTGCGGTGTGAGACCAAGTGAGGACAGTTTTACAGGATCAATCCAGAGCCGCATGGCATATCTTTTTTGCCCCCATATTTGAATCGTACTAACGCCAGGAATAGTTTGCAAGCGTTCGGCAAGTACATTTTCAGCAAAGTCACTAACCTCTAATTGTGATCTTGAATCAGATTGCAGGGTTAGCGAAAGGATGGCATCTGAGTTTGCGTCTGATTTTGTAACAGTTGGCAATCCATCAATATCCTGGGGTAATTGCTTGACTGCCTGAGAAACTTTATCACGTACATCATTTGCAGCAGCTTCCAAGTTTGAGTTTAGATTAAATTCAACCGTAATAACACTTGAACCTTGGTTGCTCGATGAAGAAATAGTACGAACACCTTCGATTCCATTGATTGCCTTTTCCAATGGTTCTGTGATTTGAGATTCTATCACATCTGCATTGGCCCCTCCATAATTTGTTCGGACGGTTATTACAGGCGGGTCTATGGAAGGATATTCACGCACACCGAGGAATGTAAATCCAATAGCACCAAACAAGATAATAATCAAGTTCATGACGATGGCAAGTACTGGCCTGTTAATGCTTATTGAAGATATATTCATACAAGTAGAAGGCTAATTATTTATTTTAATGATCTTTATTTTAGCATCTGGTTTCAACGTCATTATACCAGTTGTTATCACAGTGTCGCCCTCCGATAATCCACTGGTAATTTCAATTAGTTTATCTGTTCTTGTTCCTGTTTCCACTTGAACGGACTTGGCCTTTCCGTCTTTACTTATAAATACTTTTTTGCCCTTTAATTCTGGAATCACAGCTTCTGTAGGAATCATAAGCGAAGCAAGTTGTTTACTCGCGACCAACTCTACCTTTGCAAATGAGCCTGGATACACTTTTGTAGAAGGATTGCTGAACACGGCACGAATAGAGAAGTTACGAGTTTGCTGGTCTATCATGGGTTCGATGGCATAGACTTTAGCGGTAAATTCCTGTGCTTGGTTTTCAACATGAAAATGCACGAGATCACCAAGCGCTACAATTGCAGCGTACTTTTCTGGAACTGTAAAATCAATTTTAAGCTGACCGGTTTGTTGAATTGTTGCAATCACACTTGCGTTTGTTACGTAACTTCCTTGGCTTACTTGTCGTAATCCTATTTTGCCACTGAACGGAGCATAAATCTCGGTCTTAGCAATCTGTGCTTTTATGTAATCTATGTCAGCGGATATGGTTAAGGTCTGATTGGCAGTTCCATCATATTCTTCTTGGCTTACGCCTTGAATATCCAGCATCCCTTTTAGTCGATCTTTTTTTTGAGAAACTAATTCTAATTCAAGATTTGCCTTTTTCAATTGAGCTTGTAAATCGATATCGTTTATTTTGGCCAGTAGTTCTCCTTTTCTTGCATAGCTTCCTTCCTTAAACCTAATGGAAACAAGTTTTCCAGAGACTTCGGGTCTTAGTTCAACAACCTCATTTGCCATAACCGTACCGGAAGAAAATATTTTATTTTCCAGTAACTGAGCATGTACAACGAAACCTGTAACATTAGCAACCTGGTCTTTTGATAAGCCTTTTTTTGTAGGATTTTCATTGTCCGGTTTCAATAAAACCAACTTAATTACTACAATAATAATGATGATAGATAGAATAATAATGATGGATTTAGGCTTCATGCTTTTTGCTCTCCTTTTTGTTATTAATGCAGATACTTTGCGAAGGTAAGGCTTCGAGATTCCGTGGGCACTGAAATATTTTTGTAAAATTATTTTGGTCTAGTTCTTGAGAACGCCTTTATTTAGCAGTTCGTGATTGTAAATTATTTCTTTCATTGTAGAAAATCATGAATACATGATTCAAAAAAATCTACCTGCGAAGAATAATTTGCTGATTTATTTTCCTAGTATAAAAAAATTATCTTCATACCATTTCACTGTATGGTTCATATGGAATGGGATGTTTTAGAGAAATAAACCGCTACCAACCACTTGCTAACACCTCTGATATATGCGCCATTTTGATATTTACATTTTCATGTTTTACATAACTGTCTAAATGCATCAAGCAAGAAATATCGGTAGAAATAATATGTGTTGCACCTTGCTCAATGGCACTGTTGACTTTGGTTTTAGCCATGCCGATGGAAATAGGTTCGTATTTTACAGCAAAGGTGCCACCAAAACCACAACAAGTTTCGCATTCCTTCATTTCACGCAATTCAAGACCTTTCACTTGTTGTAATAAAGTACGAGGTGCTTGTTTAATGCCACACTCTCTCAACGCACCACAAGCATCATGATAAGTGGCTATTGCTTTAAAAGACGCGCCTAAATTTTTTATCTTAATCACTTCAACTAAAAATTCACTTAATTCAAAACTTCGCTTGCGGATAGTTCTTGCGCTGTTATGGCTGCTGCTATTGTCAAATAATTCTTCAAAACTACCTCTGATAAAACCTATACAAGAACCCGAAGGTGATACGATGATGTCATTGCTTGAAAAATCGTGTAAAAATTTTTCACTAACTGCTTTTGCTTCTGCAATATATCCTGCATTATAGGCTGGTTGCCCGCAGCAAGTTTGATTTGGATTATAGGAAACTGTACAGCCAACTTTTTCTAAAATCTTCATCGTATTAACGGCTATTTCCGGATAGAGTTGATCTACAAAACAAGGAATAAATAATTGTACTTTCATGGCTTTTGTTTTCCTTACGATTTCATGATTTGATATTTCAAGTCTATCATTTTTAATGCAGCGACTGCAGCTTCTTCACCCTTATGACCATGCTTACCGCCTAGTCTCTCTTTCGCTTGCTCCTCATTATTTACTGTCAATATTCCAAAAATGATTGGGCTATCTAATTCTGTATTTAAATGAGAAATACCTTGTGTAACACTATCACAAACATAATCAAAATGCGGTGTCTCCCCTTTTATCACACAACCTAATGCAATATAGGCATCCGCTTTTATATACTTGTAATGTTGTTTTATGGCATACGGAATTTCTACACAACCTGGCACTTTTATTTCAGTAATATTGACCTGTGTAAAATTTTCAAATATCTTCTTTGCACCATTTCTCAATTCCGAAATGATTGGTTCGTTCCATTCTGTATAAATAAGAACAACCTGCGAAATAGGAATTTGCAGGTTGTCAGTAGCAATTAAATGCGAATTATTTTGTAAATTGTTCATGTACTATGGGTTATAATCACCTAATCGAGCTAGGCTTTTGTCCATTTCACGAGCTTGGTTACTTTGTGGAAATTGATCTTTTATTTGATGATATAATTTAATCGCTTCCGTTGGGTTATTTTTCAATTCATAAGCCATACCTGCACGTTGCATGTAAATTGGAGATAGTAACAAATTATCTTTATCATTAGAAGCATCTAAATAAGCTTTTATCGCATCATCTGTTTTTCCTAATTCCATATAAGCATCACCCAAATTACCTTTAGCCATTGCAGCGATCAAAGTACCTTTCCCGTCAAAATCATTTAATTGTTTAACGGCATCTTCAAATTTTCCTTTCTTCAATAAGCAAACTCCTGCATAATAGTGAGCCATATTTCCTGCTGGCGTACCGCTGTATTTTTTAGCAATAGAAAGGAATCCATCATATTGTCCATCTCCATTTAATGCTTTATCAACCGAGTCTATATTAAAATAAGTTTGTGCACGAAAGATAGCATCATTCGATTTTTGCATTTGTGGTCCTTTGTAAAATTTCGTGTAAGCAAAAATACCAACAACCAATGCTAAGACGCCAATCAAAATATTATTGATTATTTTGTTGTTATTTTGGTACCAATGTTCGACGCCTTTTAAACGGTCTTCTGCCGAAGGAATGGATAAATCTTCTTGTACCGTGGTGGTATTTTGTCGCGGAGCGGTATATAAATCTTGTTTAGCCATTTTGCTTTTTTAAAATGATTTTTTTTATAGGTGGGCAAAAGTAAACAAAAAGTTTAATTTTTTGGTATGCATGTATTATTATTTCAGAAATGAGGAAGATGGACAAAAAAAAGGGAGAGGCTAGCCCAGCGGATTTACTATTTAAATAACGGCAAACTAATGATGTAAGGAAATGGATGATCCTTATATGCTTTGTATTGCGGCAACGATTGTAGTGAAAATCCTTTTTGCTGGCTCTGCAGCAAAAAGATTGTAGCGAAAAGCGTGTATGCCGCCCAAAAAATTCTTACAATAAATTTAGTTTCACCTAAAAAAGAAGACAAATAAAGAAATTCTGAAACATTCGACTATTTTTACCTCTACAATAAAAATTCTATGAACAGAAGGAAATTTGTCAAAATAATTGGAGCCGTTACACCAGCTTTGGTCATGCCTATGGCTAGTTTCGGAGAAGGTGGTGCATCCAATTTTCCTATAGTTATTACTACTTGGGATCAAAATAAAAAGGCGAATCAAGCAGCTTGGAAAGTATTAAAATCAAGCGGTTCTGCATTAGACGCGGTGCATCAAGGTGTGATGGTTCCAGAAGCCGACCCTAATGACCAAAGCGTTGGATTGGGCGGACTACCAGACCGAGACGGCATAGTAACTTTAGATGCTTGCATGATGGACCATGCTGGCAATATAGGCGCTGTGATGGGTATGGAAAATATTATTCATGCAAGCAGTGTAGCAAGATTGGTAATGGAAAAGACGCCGCATGTTCAATTGGTTGGGGATGGTGCATTGCAATTTGCCTTGGAAAATGGATTCAAAAAAGAAAATTTATTGACAGAAAATTCCAAAAAAGCTTGGAAAAAATGGCTAGAAACGGCGAAGTATAACCCAATGACTACTATTGAAGATTTAGAAAAAAGGATACATAAAAACCATGACACCATAGGAATGATTGCCATCGACCAGCAACAAAACCTAAGTGGTGCTTGCTCTACAAGTGGCATGGCGTATAAGTTACATGGACGTGTAGGCGACTCCCCTATTATTGGTGCTGGTTTGTATGTAGACAATGAAATTGGAGCTGCAACTGCGACAGGGGTTGGTGAAGAAGTGGTTCGAATTTGTGGAAGTCATACCATAGTAGAAGCAATGCGCTACGGAAAAAGTCCAGAAGAGGCTTGTAAATTAGCGTTGATGAGATTGGTAAGCATGAAAGGAGAAAGCTATGCAAAAAATGTACAGATTGGTTTTATCGCCCTCAATAAAAAAGGTGAATATGGCTGTTATTCTTTATTGCCAAATTTTACCATGGCTATTGTAGACCCTAATGGAGAAAAAGTAATTCATGCTCCTTCCTTATTTTCTTAGAAAAAAATGGATAAAGCTTTTACATTAGAAATCGCAGTATTTAGTCTGCAAGGTGCATTGGATGCGGCATTGGCAGGTGCAGACCGACTCGAACTTTGCGAAAACGCCCATGACGGAGGAACTACTCCTTCTTATGGTTTTTTAAAAACAGCAAAACAATTAATCAGCATTCCTATTTTCCCTATCATACGCCCAAGAGGTGGTTCATTTGTTTATTCAGTTGCAGAATTCGATATAATGAAAGAGGATATTCTGGTTTGCAAAGAGTTCGGTTATGGCGGCGTTGTAATTGGATTATTAAATAAAGATGGAGAAATTGATATCCATCGAACACAAGAATTAGTGCGATTAGCAGGTAATATGGAAGTAACTTTTCATCGTGCATTTGATCGTTGTGCACAACCACAAAAAGCGTTAGAACAATTGATAGATTGTGGTTGTAAACGAATTCTTACCAGTGGACAATATCCTTCTGTTGTGCAGGGAATGGACTTATTAAAGGCTCTCATCGAACAGGCGAAAGATCGCATTATCATTATGCCTGGTAGTGGCGTAAATAGCAGCAATATTGCATTATTGGCTAAGCATACGCAAGCGAAAGAATTTCATACCGCAGCTAGACAGGCCGTCACACATTCTGCAGAATATTCACCATCCAGCATGAACGAAAGTTTATCGTATGTGGGAGTTAATCAAGCAGAAATTGTGGCAATCAAAAATTTATTGACAATTTTTTTGCGTAAGCTGTAGAAACGATTACTCTTCATACCGCTTCATTTCTCTATCATAAAACTCAACAGCTAAAGCAACTAAGTCTGTCAATTCCGTTTTCAATTCCGCTTCACTAATATCATCTACCTCTTCTAAAAGTTCTAAATCATCATCTTTCAAATTGATTACAAATCTTGGATAATCTAAATGAACAATGAAAATATCTTCTGGGAAATCTGTATTGTCGCCTATTAAAAATTTTGGTAGTGTCATAGTAAGGGTATTATTTTTTTTGTAATGTTTTTTTTAGACAGCAAGTATACAAACAAATTGGATAAGGACGGAATAAAGCAGACTTCGTGCCTCAGTCGCTTCATCCTCAGTCGCCATAAAACGATGCTCTTACAAAAAGTAGATATCGTATTTGGAAGACTAGATTTTCCAACCAATATTTCTTAAACGAAAAACGCCATAAAGAAAAAAAAATCTTTATGGCGCATCTGCTATTTCGGGGATATAGCAGAATTCAATATATAGTAGATTCCTTTTACATTCCTTTTGTTTCAGTCGCTATACCACGATATAGCGATGCGCTTAAATAAAGTAGATGTCGTGCCTCCATCACTTTATTTCATAAACGAAAAACGCCCTAAATTAATGAATCAATTTAGGGCGCATCTGCTATATCGGAGGTCTCGACCGGATTCGAACCGGTGTAGAAGCTTTTGCAGAGCTTTGCCTAGCCACTCGGCTACAAGACCAATAGGGTGCGAATATATTACTTATTTTAGAAATAGCAAATTTGATTAAGTTTGTAAAAAAAATATATGCCTACCATTGCCGAATCCGAATTAATAATTACGACAGAAGGAAGAGTATATCATATAAACCTAAAGCCTGAAGACCTTGCTAATACTGTCATCACAGTTGGAGACCCAAATAGAGTGAAAGAGGTTTCCAAATACTTCGATCATATAGAATTTAAAACAGAGCATCGCGAATTTGTAACCCATACAGGTAGAATTGGAAAAAAAAGATTGACAGTGCTTTCTAGTGGTATAGGTCCAGATAATATTGACATAGTGATGAATGAACTAGATGCATTGGTCAATATCGATTTTGAAACAAGAACAATTAAAGAACAACATACTGCTTTACAAATCATTCGCCTTGGCACTTCTGGGAGCTTGCAAGAAGATATTCAAGTTGACAGTTTAGTTGCTTCCAGTCATGGCATCGGTTTAGATAATGTGTTGCATTTTTACCTATTAGAAAATTCTACACATGAAAGCAAAATGCAAGAGGCATTTACAAAACATGTGCAATTAGACAATAAAAATATTATTCCTTATGTCGTTAAAGGCTCTACGAAGTTATTGCATCATTTCACGGAAGGTTATCGCCATGGCATAACGGTTACCTGTCCAGGTTTTTATGCGCCACAAGGCCGTGTAGTCCGCGCTGGTCTTCAATTTCCAGAGTTAGTAAATAATTTATCGAGCTTCCAATTTGATAGTCATCGAATCACGAATTTTGAAATGGAGACTTCTGCCATTTTTGGTTTAGGAAAAATATTTGGACATCATTGCTTGTCAATTAATACCATAGTTGCCAATAGAATTCAAAAAACTTTCTCTAAAGATAGTGCAAAAAGTATAGAGCAAATGATACAAAAAAGCTTGGCAATTATTGAGGGGATATAGATGTGTCACGTCAACTGAAATATTGGACAGCAATCAAATAAGGAAACATGAAATTAAACCAACATGTCCGAATGCAAGGCTGGAACTCTACTCACCTTTAGCTCATCCGCACAAGTCAATAATAATTCTGTGCAAGACAAGTGTAATATTGGATGCTTTGTAAATGCCGCTATTTCTTGTAAAGGCATCAATACAAATTTACGTTTATGCATTTCTGGATGTGGAATAAATAATTTTTTCTCCACATGTATTTCATCATTAAAATAAAGAATATCAATATCAATATTTCTTGGTTCCCATTTCTGATGTCTAATTCGTCCTAAATCTTTTTCAATTTGGAGAAAAGCTACTAATACGTCCATCGCCATTAATTCCGTTTTAATAAATAGAACTTGATTGAGGAATGAAGCCTGCTGCGTATTACCCCATGCAGCAGTTTCGTAAACACTAGATTTTTGTACAATAAAACCAACCTTTTTTTCAATAAGTGCACAAGTTTTGGCAAGGAACTCTTCCCTTTTTCCTTGATTGCCTCCTATAATAACATACATACCGTTCATACCAATTAAATGTCGTTTGTTGTGTTGCTTTATTACATTTGCGCAAATATCAAGAAAAACAATGAGACAATTTTTTAAATTTTTATTTGCTAGTTTATGTGCCATTATTCTGTTTAATCTAATCCTATTTATTATTGTTTTAGGTGTAGCTGCAGGTAGTTCTTCGAGTAAAGATAAAGTGGTAGAAAAAAATTCCGTTTTACTCATTGATTTGAATGAACCAATTATGGAACAAGGCAAAGAGAATACCTTGGCTATTCTCTCCAACCAATCCAGTACTACAATTGGTTTAAATGATGTTTTACTCTCCATAGAAAATGCAAAAACCGATACTAAAATCAATGGCATATATGTCAAAATGGGAATTTGTCCAAATGGCTGGGCGAGTATGCAAGAGCTACGATTGGCTTTAATTGATTTTCAAAAAACAAATAAATTTGTGATTGCGTATGGCGAAGTTGCTGACCACAAATCTTACTATGTAGCAAGCGCTTGTAAAAAAGTTTATTTGAACCCGGCTGGTGGCATGGATTACAAAGGATTGGCAATTAATGGCATGTTTTACAAAGGCACTTTAGACAAACTTGATATTAAAACAGAAGCTTTTCATTGTGGTCAATTTAAAGGTGCTTACGAACCTTATAAATTAGAAAAGTATAGCGATCCAAATCGATATCAATTGGGCGTTTTATTGGGCGATTTTTATGCTGAATTTTTACGTGGAGTTTCTGAAAAAACTGGGACAGATACCACTACTCTAGCCGCGATGGCACGCAATGGCTCCGTTCGTTTTCCGAAAGATGCATTAGATGCAAAATTAGTAGACGGTCTTTTATTTTCTGATTCTGTCGAAAATATTGTTAAACAAAAAATAAATTTGAAAGCCAAGGACAAAATCAATTTTATTTCCCCTGATGAGTATGCGGCATCGATTCCTAGCACTTCCAAATCAAAAGATAAAATTGCAATTTTATACGCAGATGGCACCATTTATGATGGAGAAGGTGATGAAGATATCCATTCAAAAGATTATATAAAAGTGATTCGCAAATTGGCGAACGATGAATCTATCAAAGCAGTTGTGCTTCGTATCAATTCACCTGGCGGAAGCGCGATGGCAAGTGAAATAATCTATCATGAATTAGTGGAATTAAAAAAGAAAAAACCTATCGTGGTAAGTATGAGTAACTATGCGGCTAGCGGTGGTTATTACATTGCATGCGCAGCTGATAGCATTTTTGCTGATCAAAATACATTAACTGGTTCTATTGGCGTAGTGGGTGTAATGTTCAATATTGGGGACATGCTAAAAAATAAATTAGGTGTAACTACAGATGTTGTAAAAACAGGTACTTTCGCTGATTTTCCAAACATGTCTCGCCCGATGACAGACTTGGAAAGAACCTGGATTCAAAGTTATTTAGACAGTACGTATATTCAGTTTAAATCCCGTGTAGCTTTAGCCCGTAAAATGACAATGGCACAAGTAGAAGATCTAGCGCAAGGGCATGTGTATAGTGGCGTGAGTGCAAAAAAAATAAACTTAATCGATGATTTTGGCAATATGACAAGAGCTTTACAAAGCGCTTCTGCATTGGCTAAATTAAGCAGCTATAAAACAGTAGAGTATCCAAAACAAGTCGACAAATTAGAAGAAATTATTTCTAAATTGACAGGACAAAAAAGAGAAGAAGCTGTTGTAAAAAAAGTACTTGGAGAAGATTATGTGGTATATAAAGAAATTCAAAAATTGCGATCGCAACAAAATCAATTGCAAACCATTATGTCGATGCAATTTGACATTAAGTAGTACGGTGTTTATATATCATTCCGATATGCGGAATATGATCTTCTAAATACAATTCACCTACTGTTTGAAAACCAAGATTAGTATAAAATTTTTCTAAGTAGGCTTGCGCACTTATTTTTAATGGAAATGTAAATTCAGTTGTGCAAATCCTGATTGCTTTTTCCATCAATGCTATTCCGTATTGCTTACCTCGATGCGAAGATTTAGTTAGCACTCTGCCAATAGAACAATAGCCGGTATATGAAATTCCTTCAGGTAAAATTCTACAATAAGCAACGAGTTGATTTTCTTCAAAACCTAGTAAATGCAAGGCTTGCAAGTCCTTCCCATCACAATCTTGATACAAGCAATTTTGTTCCATAATAAACACTTCCAAACGAAGAGAAATAATTTGGTATAATAATTCGGTGTTCAATTCCGCGAAAGTATAAGCTTTAAATTGTATCATTTAATTAGTCTTGATAAATAAAGGAAGTGAATAATTTTGTTGTAAAATAGAACCCATTTTTGTAACCGCATCTACTCCATTTGCGGATATCTCAAACGTATTTTCATTAACATATAAGTCGATATGTTTTAGCATCACAGCTTCGTCCATTTCTTGTGCATGATTTTTTACAAATTGACTAAGTAAAGGATAGCTTTTTCTAGAATAAGAAATGCTTGAATGTATTAAAAAATTAATTTGGCTTTGCATTTCTTCTGACAAATTTCTGCGAATAGCAATACCTCCGAGTGGAATCGGCAATTCCGTTTTTTGTTCCCAATACTCTCCAAGATCTAACAATTGAATCAGTCCTTTATCCTGATAAGTAAATCTATTTTCATGAATGATAACACCAGCCTGGAATTCGCCTTGGAGCACCTTGTTTTCTATGTCAGAAAATGGTAACGCTATTCTGTTTTGGCTTTCTGGAAAAGCAAAACTCAATAAAAAGTTTGCGGTGGTATGAATGCCCGGAATAGCAATAGACAAGTTAGAAATCTCTTGAATTGGGAAATTCTCTTTTGCAATCAATAAAGGACCAACACCGTTGCCTAATGCGCTACCACTGCGAAGCATGATATAATTATCCAAAACAGAAAAATAGTTGGCATAGCTCATTTTAACCATATCCAGCTTGCCTTGTTGCGCCAATTTATTTAAAGTTTCTACGTCTTCGAATATAAATTCAAAAGACATCCCATCTGTATCTATTAAGCTATGATACATCGCATCAAAAATAAAAGTATCATTAGGGCAAGGTGAAATACCAACTGTAAATTTCATGGCTTAAGAAATAGATTGAATAAAGGAAAGGACTTCTTTTTGACAATTTGCAATTGCTTGTTGTATCTGCCAATTCGTTTTGTTACGAGGTTCAACATAATTGGAAATCCCTCTACATTGCACGAAATTAATTTTTTCTTGCAAACAAATATAATGCAATGCGGCGCCTTCCATAGATTCAATTTGCGCCTTAAATTTTTCTTGTCGAAGCTGAATTGTTTGCGCAGAACCAGCCGCTAAAGCAACTGTCAGCGCTCTTACTTTTTTGAGCCGATTGAAAAATGGATATTGCATTGGATTTTCCAGCATCATACTTTTAAAAGGAAATGCATCCGCTTCTTGCAATTCCAAATCCAATAAGTCTAGTAATTGATTATGGTCTTCCGCTCCCGTATCACCTAATATTTCTTGCTTCACAAATACCACCTCGCCCAATTGCAGCGCCTTCGAATAACTCCCTGCAATACCTATTTGAATAATTAAATTTGGTTTGCTGTTTGCAAGCTTTGCTAGATGATAAGCAGATGCCAAAAGCCCTACTCCATGAATAAATGTCTCTATCTTATGCTTTGACGAATTGCATTTTTTGGCGATACCAATCAATTCAAATTCTGTAGCAGCTACTATAGCAATATTCATTTGGCAAAAATGCTAAAAATAACAGCAGCTACCAAATATTAGATGTTACCTAAATCTCTACATTTTAATTCAAAAAAAATGAGATAAAAGATAACAACCTTATTTAAATTTCGACATTACTACCTATTTGATTAAAATAGTTTTAATTTTAGGCTTTAAATACTTAAAACAATCATGATTAAGAAACTAATGAAAGTAAAAGTCAATCTATTTCAACTTCTTGTAATACTATGCACAACAGGCTTTATCGTATTTATTACTACTTCTTATTCTTACTCAAACAATTCAGATTCGTTCGCCAACGAAACATATACTAATGCAGAAAGCCATTGTACCCCTTCTATAAAACGAATGAAAGATTTCAAATATGTCAAGCCAATTCTTTTTGTAGATAACAATTGTGAAGGCATTCAATTTGCTGGTTTAAAAAGTGAACTGTCGGAAATGATAGATCGCTATGCGCGAAAAAGTGAAATCAATATTGCATCCATCTATTTAAAAGATTTTCAAAGCAATGATTATTTGAGTATCAACGAAACACAAACCTATGTACCAGCTTCTCTCATGAAAGTGGCACTCTTAATATCGATATTGAAAATGAGTGAATCCACACCTGGCTTTTTGGACAAACAAATAACTTTTAAAATCCCTTACAATAGTGCTAAAACCCAAAACATTATTACTAAAACAATTCAATTAGGTAGCACGTATACTGTTAAAGAATTAATGACTTACATGATTAAATATTCCGACAACAATGCAACCAACTTAGTGGCTTCTTCTATTGAAGAAGGTTTGTTGGAAAAAGTATTTTCCGATTTTGGATTAAAAGCACCAAATAGCAAAAATAAAGACATAAACATTACATGTGCTGAATATTCTTGTTTTATGCGTGCCTTATATAATGGCGCCTATTTAACAAAAGAACATTCTGAATACGCTTTAGAACTATTGATCACTTCTGATTTCGAAAATGGTCTTCGTAAACCGATTCCAAAAGAATATAAAATTGCCAGTAAATTTGGAGAAAGTGGCAACCAAACAGAAAAACAATTACATGAATCTGGCATTATCTATTTAGACAATAAGGCTTATTTACTTACAGTAATGACGAAAGGAGCTTCAGCAGAAACTTTAGCCAAAGTGATCAGTAGCATCTCTGAAAAAGTTTTTACAGAAATGAATGGAAAACCTATGTAATTAGGAGTGACTCGTAAAATGGCGGAGTACCTGCTCATTTAATATCGAAAAACCCTAAAGCCTTTGTTGAAAAATCAATTAGTATTCGATAAGCAAATAGGCTAATTGGACATTTATTACCAATCTTCATTTTATCCTTCGAATGCATTGCACCAATTATCAATTTCCCCAATTATCTTTGCAAAAAAAATAACAGAATGGTTCATGTAACTCGTGTAGAACATTTTAATGCAGCGCATAAATTGTGGAATGAAAAATGGTCGGCAGAAAAAAATAAAGAAGTGTTTGGCAAATGTGCTAATGAAAATTATCATGGCCACAATTACGAATTGCATGTAACCGTAAAAGGGAATATGCATGAAGATACAGGTTTTGTTATTAATGCAAAAGAGCTTGGTGAAATCATGAAAGTGCATGTAGTAGACATAGTAGACCATTGCAACCTCAATATGGACGTACCTTTCATGAAGGGTAAGTTTACATCAGCCGAAAATTTCGCTGTGGCTATTTGGAATTTATTAGAAGCTGAAATTCAAAAACATGGTGCACAAATACATTGCGTAAAATTAATTGAAACCCAAAGAATTTACGTTGAGTATTTTGGAGATAACGGATAAATAAAAAAAAATGTCATATAAAAAAATTGAACAATTTGATGAACAGGCTTTAGAAAAATTGTCTGCTAATTATAAAAATATTTTAGAGTCGATTGGCGAAGATTCTAGTCGTGAGGGTTTAGAGAATACACCAATGCGTGTAGCAAAAGCCAATTTATTTTTGACACAAGGCTACCAAATGAATGCATTGGAAATTCTCAATTCTGCAAAATTCAAAGAAAGCTATAGCGAAATGGTAATCGTTAAAGATATTGAATTGTATTCCATGTGCGAGCACCACATGTTGCCCTTCTTCGGTAAAGCACATATAGCCTATATTCCAAATGGCTATATTACAGGTTTGAGTAAACTAGCGCGTGTGGTTGATTGCTATGCACGTCGATTGCAAGTTCAAGAGCGCATGACACATCAGATATTAGATGCTGTAAAAGATGCATTAACCCCCTTGGGCGTAGCGGTTGTAATAGAAGCCAAACATCTTTGTATGATGATGCGTGGTGTTCAAAAACAAAATTCATCCACCACTACTTCTGCTTTCAGTGGTGAGTTCGAAAACGATAAAACACGTTCTGAATTTTTACGATTAATCAGTGCAGATTTACATTAGTACATTCTGACTTTATATTAAACAAATTGAACTATGATAAATATTTCAGACCGCGACACTTTACGTACAATTTTGCACAAACTCAGTCCAAGTGCAAACGCATTATGGGGTAAAATGTCGCCACAACATGCCATCGAACACTTAACCATGAGTATCCAAGTTTCTGCCGGTAAAAAAATGGTAGAACAAGCCACTACGCGTGAAGAAGGCGAGAAGATCAAAAGCAAATTAATTTTTAGCGACATGGCAATTCCGCAGGGTATTATTAGCCCATTGGTTGGAGAGGGTTTGGCTGAATTGAAATACAATTCCTTACAAGAAGCATTGAATCAATTAGAATTGGAATTAAACAACTTTGAAAATTACTATACAAAAAATCCTGATGCCATGCATGTACAACCACGTATGGGATTATTGAATCACGATGAATGGATGACAATGCACAACAAACATTTTACCCATCATTTGAAACAATTTGGCTTAGATACCTAATTCAATTCCTCTGTGCTTTCAAAGATTAAGCACTTACCTCTTAAAATCTTTAAGAATTCAATTTTTACCTTACAGAAATTACCAGTGACTAAACAATTTTTCTTAAGACTCCTTATTTCCACTTTATGTGTTATTGTAGGAGCTACCTTCATTTTTTCAGCCATTTCTAAGATACCAACCTTAGAGCAATTTGGTTGGACAATTGTAGAAACTACTTTTCTCCAGTGGACTGCAGCTGAATGGTCTGCAAGAATTCTCATTGGTTTAGAGCTGTTTTTAGGCTTACTTTTTATTGCACACTTTCGTATTCGCAAATTGGCGATTCCAATATCTTTATTTTTACTCAGTGTATTTAGTATTTACTTATTACTTGTCATACGACGGTATGGAAGTGATGGCAACTGCGGCTGTTTCGGCGATGTGATTAAAATGACACCATTAGAATCTGTGATCAAAAACATAGTATTAATTGTACTTATCTTTATCATTCAATGGGCATCTTCTTACGAATGGAACCATAAATTTGGCAATTGGATGATTGCTTGCTTATTCTTACTCTGTCTCGCTACTCCAATTTACCTTAGCCCGCCAGAGAGCATTTATATCAGTGAAAAAGAAAAAGAAATTAATCAACCTATACCACTAAGTCTATTGTATATCTCTAGCAACAATGTCAAGCCCGCAACAGAACTACGAAAAGGAAAGCATATCATTGCCTTCATGAGCCTTACCTGTGGCTTTTGTCGAAAGGCAGCGAAACGAATGCGTATCATGAAAGAGAAGCATCCTGAATTGCCTTTTTATATTATATTAAATGGAGATAAAGAGAACCTGCAAGATTTTTTACAGGACACCAAAGCCACAAATATTGAACACTCTCTTTTTAATGGGGTTGTACAATTTACAATGTTGAATAGAGGAACTGCATTACCTACTATCAAGTGGGTAAAGGACACAACGCTTCTGAAAGAGTCGAATTATGTTACTCTGGATGAAAACGAAATTTTAAAGTGGATAAAAAAACAATAGACAACGAAATTGTTTATTGTATCTTACGAACATTATTCCCACCTTTGCCACATGAATTTGAATTTAAAACGCCCAATAGCCTGTGTAGATTTAGAAACTACAGGTATAAGCATTACACAAGATCGAATTATTGAGATTTCCATCATCAAAATTTTTCCAGATGGCACCCAAGAAATCAAAACAAGATACATAAATCCGCAAATGCCAATACCTGCTGAAGCAACTGCTGTGCATGGCATTTCAGATAGTGATGTTGCCAATGAACCTACTTTTAAAGAGTTAGCAAATGGCATCAAACAATTTTTAGAAAATTGCGATTTATGTGGATTCAATTCAAATCGTTTTGACTTCCCTATTCTAACGGAAGAATTTTTAAGAGTCGGCATGGAAGTGAATTTTAGAGACAAGCATTTAGTAGATGTACAACAAATATTTTTCAAAAAAGAACCACGAAATTTAACAGCAGCCTATAAATTTTATTGCGAAAAAGAATTACAAAATGCACATAGCGCAGAAGCAGATGCACTGGCTACTTTTGAAATATTATTAGCACAATTGGATAGATACACTGACTTACAAAACGACGTAGAATCATTGGGTAATTTCTCAAAAGGAGAAGATTTTATGGATTATTCTCGTAGAGTAAAAATCGTGCAAGGCAAGCCAGTATTTAATTTCGGAAAGTACAAAGACAAAGCAGTTTCAGAGGTTTTACAAAAAGAACCACAATATTACGATTGGATCATGAAGGGAGATTTTGCGTTAGATACTAAAAATGTCATCTCGAAATTATTTCACGAAACCATGTTAAAAAAGGTGTAAAAACAGGCCATTTTCATTTTCATTTTGTTTTTCTAAACTCTATCTGTTAATTTTCACCTCTAATCCATTTTTTTTGAGCAAAATAGTCATTATTCCTACTTACAACGAGATCGAAAATATCGAAAGAATCATTCGAGCCGTATTTGCATTGAAGGAATCATTTGATGTATTAATTGTAGATGATGGTTCACCAGACGGAACCGCTGCGCAAGTAAAAAAAATGCAATTAGAATTTCCAACACAATTATTTATGTTGGAACGAAAAGGCAAATTAGGACTTGGGACTGCTTATATTACTGGGTTTAAGTGGAGCATTGAAAAAAAATACGATTACATTTTTGAGATGGATGCCGATTTTTCCCATAATCCAAATGACCTTCCTCGATTGTATGAAGCTGTGCAAAACAATTCATGTGATGTTAGTGTTGGCTCTCGATATACGAAGGGAGGCAAAGTTGAAAATTGGCCAATGAATAGAATTTTCATTTCTTACGGCGCATCTGTTTATGTTCGTTTAATAACATGGATGCATGTGAAAGATTGCACTGCTGGTTTTGTCTGCTATAAACGCAATGTACTTGAATCCATCAATTTAGATGAAATACAATTCATCGGTTACGCCTTTCAAATCGAAATGAAATATCGTGTATGGAAAAAAGGATTTAAAATAAAAGAAGTGCCTATCACCTTTGTAGACCGTAAAGAAGGTAATTCAAAAATGTCCAAAGGCATCGTAAAAGAAGCCATTTTAGGCGTTTGGAAAATGAAATTTTCTTAAGTGATTACGAAATCATTTCAAGCGCTTTTTCTACCATGTTTTTCGAACCAATAAAAATCGGTACTCGTTGATGTAATTCCGTTGGCATGATGTCCAATATTGGTTGACTACCTGTAGACCCAATACCACCAGCCATTTCAACGATATAACTCATTGGATTACATTCATACAACAACCTCAATTTACCCGAAGCATTACTCGAATCTGCAGGATAAAGGAATATTCCACCTTTAATTATCGTGCGATGTAAATCTGCTACCATACTGCCAATATAACGATGCGAATAAGGTCGTTTAGTTTCCTTGTCATTCTCCATACAATAGGCAAGATAGCTTTGTAATTTAGGATCTAATTTATTGGTATTACCTTGATTTACTGAATATATTTTTCCATCCACCGGACATTTGATATCCTTATGCGACAAACAAAATTCGCCAATACTAGGTTCTAATGTAAAACCATTCACACCCAATTGGGTAGCATAAACCATCATCGTACTAGAGCCATAAATAACATATCCTGCTGCCATGGTTTTATTTCCCTTTTGCAAAAAATCTTCTCGCGTACAAGGCGTCCCCAATGGGGTTACTCTTTTATAAATACAAAATATAGTTCCAATAGAAGCATTCACATCAATATTAGACGAACCATCTAATGGATCAAACATGACCACATATTTCGACTGCAAAGAATGTTCATCATCAAATACAATGATATCATCATTTTCTTCAGATGCAATACCCGCGCAATCCGCACTGTTTCTTAGTACATTGATAAGAACCTCATTGGCAAAAATGTCTAGTTTCATTTGTTCTTCACCTTGCACATTCACTGCGCCATGTGCACCCAAAATATCTACTAGCCCAGCTTTATTTACTTGCTTATTAATCAGTTTACAAGCCAAACTAATGTCACGCAATAAAATAGAAAGCTCCCCAGTTGATTGTGAAAATTGTCGAGATTGATAAATAGTAAATTCATCAATGGTCATTAAATGTCTATTTGGATTCATGCCGCAAATGTATAAAAGGATTTTATGTTCTTTACATTTCTGAAAAATAAAAATCGTTTGCAATTAATCTTAAGAAATCAGTTGATGATTCAGGCAAAACTAAATATCTCCTGAGAAATATTTGGGCGGCACCCACGCTTTACGCTCCAATCTTTTTTGCTTCAGAGCAAGCAAAAAAGGATTTCCGCTGCAATCGTTGCCGCAATACACCTGCACCTAAAGACATAAGATGTCATTAGAAAATTAGTTTAGCTATAATTCACTGCATCTTTTGAACAAATAATCTACTTTTGATTTTTCGAATAATAAGACATAACCATAATAATTTTTGTACATGCAACCAGAACAACTTCGCTACCCAATCGGACATTGTAATTACCCAACAGAATATACCGCAGACATGTTGCGTAATAGGTTGTTGGAAATAGAAACTTTTCCGAAAAGATTAGAATTGGCGGTACAACATTTAGACGAATATCAATTGCAAACTGCCTATCGCCCTGAAGGTTGGACAGTCAATCAAGTGATCCATCATTGTGCAGACAGTCACATGAATGCAGTGTTACGAATCAAAATGGCATTGACAGAAGACAACCCAAGCATCAAGCCATATCAAGAAGCATTATGGGCTGAAACAGCCGACTATCAACTGCCTTACAACAATTCAATCACGTTGTTATTTTGCATTCATGAAAAATTAATTCGCATTTTACGAAGCTTAAATGAAGAAGAATTAAATCGAACGTATTATCACTCACAATACGAAAGGAGCTTTAGTATCAAAGACGTGATTTGCTTATATGCATGGCATGGCAATCACCATTTAGCGCATATTACTTCCTTAAAAAATCGAATGAATTGGTAATCAGAAAAGATTATTTTTACCAGATGAAAATAAAAATACTTGCTTTGTCCTTGCTTTTATTTGGTGCTTGTAATAATCGAAAAGTCACACAAGTTCATGTGACCAATAACAATTCCTTTCCGATTTCCTTTATCATTAAAGCAAATAATAGTACCCAAACATTTTCTGGTATAAAACCAAAGACGGAGATGACGGGCGAATTTGATTGGACCAATATTCAAAAAGAAGATGGGCAATGGTTTTTGTTTGTTGAAAATGAAAATACACATGGCAGAGATTCATTCGCGCACGGTTATTTTACAAAAGGAGAATTAAGCAATTACCTCGATGCGATTAGTGAAGGAAGTCAATTGAAAGTAAAGGTGAGTGAGTAATGGAGAATAGAGGAGGAAAACCTTAAGGTTTTGATGATTAAATTCACTTTCAGTTGCATATGTCAACATTAGAAATTTTAACAAATAATCAAATTCAAATATTTGGTCTCAATTACTAAATAATTACTTTTGATGATTAAATTATCAAACCCCTTTCTACCGAACTTTCTATAAAAAAAAATTCATCGTATGCTAAAAAATGTTTTTATTATCGCTAGCCTCCTATTCACTTCCTTATGGACTTTCGCACAGACAGATACTATTTTTACCAATGCAGAAAAAATTGCATGCAGTGTAAAAGAAGTAAGTCAAGACGCCATTAAATTTGTTTACCCTGGTGAGGAAATGATCAATACAGTTTATAAAAATACAGTTCAAAAAATTGTGTTTAAATCTGGAAGAACACAAACTTTTGCTGAAGCCACCAATTTTAAAACAGTGAAAGGTGCAGAAGATTATGAAAATGTAAGTTTGACTTCGGTACAGAATGAAGTGAATGGACTTTTTAAATTAGGGGATGTAAGTGCGAAAGCAAAGGGCACTACAACCTTAGCAAGTATGGAAAAAGTAAAAGAACGTGCCTACAAAAAATTAAAAATTGTAGCTGCTATGATGGGTGCAAATATTATTTACTTGACACAAAATACAACAACAGGCAATCAACAAGGAAGCAAATACCAAGCAGGAAATTCTACAGAAACAAATCTTGCGGGAGTAGCCTATTCCAATCAATTACCAAGTTATGAAACCTTCAATAATTTAATCGGCACAAGGTCACAATTTGAATGTGTAGAGATATTTAAAATGTCGCAAAGAGAACCTGATATGGATCAAAAAGATGTAAAAAAGAGTGTCCACATTTCAAAAATGTATAATGAAAGTGGGTTAATTATGGTAGATGCTGATATCGATGGTGTTAACTTCTCTACATTTCGTGTGATTCAATTTTATCCAAATGAATTTACATTAATGTATAAAGATGGGGAGAGGATTTTTAATTACATCGTTCGATTGTAATCAAGAATTACCCTATCAGATAAACCGCTATTTGATCATAAGATTTCTTTAATAAAAATATTTTTCTTTATGGCGCATGAAATAACCAAGATGGAAATTGGATTAAGCAAAAACAAAATAATTAAACAATTGTTTGTTTCCATTTGTTTTATAGTCATTGGCATTTGGTTATTGATAAAACCTCCAGTTATCAGTAATCCATATTTTGGTAACCCTACTGTTATCTTTTGCGGAGGAATTGCCTCAATTATATTATTCAGCATTTTTGCTATTATGTATATCCAAAAGCTCAGAAGCTCTGCACTTGGATTAATCATTGACAAGCAAGGCATTACAGATAATTCAAGCGCGCTTTCTGTTGGACTTATCGCATGGTCTGATATTGAAAACATTTCTGTGATGGAAATGTATAGACAAAAATTAATCATGATAAAAGTAAATAAACCAGAAGAATATATCGCAAGACAAGCCAATAGCATGAAAAGAAAGATGATGGAAATGAATTACAAAACGTATCACACGCCGATAAGTATAACATCCAATATTTTGCAAATCAAATTCGACGAACTACTGCATAAGCTAACATCGGATTTAGAAAAGAGCAGAGCTTAATGAATTTGGATACACAAAACATTTCATCTTACATACACCTTGAAATCATTCAACATTAAATTAGCCTGCTTCTTTGCTACATGCAGTGTTGTTTGTCTATTCATTTTCACTTCATATAACAATGCGGATGATGAAAGATTCATCACCAAAATCATTGACCCAAAATCAGGCAATGTAGAATTCTACTTGAAAGACAATCAAGGTCAATTTATTCATAATTTTAGCAACTTAAAAACGTATGTAGAGGGTCAACAAAAAACCTTGTTATTCGCCATGAACGGTGGCATGTATCAAAAAGATTTTTCACCACAAGGACTCTATATTGAAAACCAAAAACTAATTAAAAAAATAGATCATGCCAATGGTGGTGGAAATTTTTATTTAAAACCAAATGGCATTTTTTATTTGACCATGAATCATGAAGCTAAAATTTGCAAAACAGAAAATTTCAAAAACGATAAACACATAAAATACGCCACACAATCAGGACCTATGCTGGTAATAAATGGACAAATACATCCAGCGTTTATCAAAGGTTCTAGCAATGTAAACATCAGAAATGGTGTGGGCATTTTACCAAACCATCAGATTATTTTCGCCATGTCAAAAAAGGAAATAAACTTTTATGACTTTGCAGAATTTTTCAAAAGTTTAGGTTGCCAACAAGCTTTATATCTTGATGGCTTTGTTTCGAGAACTTATTTACCAGAAAAAAAATGGATACAAGAAGATGGAAATTTTGGAGTTATGATTGGCTGGACAAAAGCAAAAAATGGGAAATAATAAATTCAGAATACTGGCTTCCCTTTGCATGCAAATCGGTGTATTTAAATTGGAGATTCTAATGATGAACTAGCAAATGGCCTTGGATAGTTTGGCGTAAAAAAATGGAGAGATCGGCGAACAAATCGTCCCTATTTGAGCAACCGACGTTAGGAGGATTGTGAGTTTGGACGATTTGCGTCGAGCACGAACATTTTTTAGCTAAACTATCCACAGCCTTGACCTTTTGGTTCTTTTGTGTCAAGACAAAAGAACAAAACATTATTAGTATCAACAATTTCATATTCGTCCAAGTAGAAGAAAACTGAAACGTAGTTTTTGACAAAAAAAATGCTAATGGCAATTTACTTCTAAGCTATTACCTTTGCGCCCTTTATGAAATATACTCAAGAGATAGAAAAACGCAAAACCTTTGCTATCATTTCGCATCCCGATGCAGGAAAAACAACCTTAACCGAAAAATTTTTACTATTTGGTGGAGCCATTCAAACCGCTGGTGCCGTAAAATCAAATAAAATAAAAAAACATGCTACTTCCGATTTCATGGAAATTGAAAGACAACGTGGAATCTCCGTTGCCACTTCAGTAATGAGTTTTGAATATAAAGACAAACTAATTAATTTATTGGATACGCCCGGCCACAAAGACTTTGCGGAAGATACGTATAGAACCTTGACAGCTGTCGATAGCGTTGTATTAGTGATAGACTGTGTGAAAGGCGTTGAAACACAAACCGAAAAATTAATGGAAGTCTGTCGAATGAGAGACACCCCAGTTATTATTTTTATCAATAAAATGGATCGTGATGGAAGAAACCCATTTGATTTATTAGAAGAAGTAGAAAAAAAACTAAACATCAAAACCCAACCACTTTCATGGCCTATCAACATGGGTAGAGATTTTAAAGGCGTTTATAATATCCACAATAAAAGCTTACTGACATTTGGCGCGCACCAAAAAGCAACTGATGAAGACATGATTGCCCTACCCGATTTGAGTACAGAGAAGTTGGTAGACATTATCGGTGAAAAAGACGCAGCTTCTCTAAGAGAGGATATGGAATTAATCAATGGTGTATATACTTCCTTTGATACAGAAGCTTATTTAAAAGGAGAATTAGCACCAGTATTTTTTGGAAGTGCGGTTAATAATTTCGGCATCAAAGATTTGCTTGATACATTCATAGAAATCGCGCCTTCGCCAAAACCACGAATGACGGATAAGCGAGAAGTGAAGGCAGATGAAGAAAAATTTACAGGCTTTGTATTTAAAATCCATGCGAATATCGATCCACGTCATCGCGACCGGGTTGCATTTTTAAGAATTTGCTCTGGTAAATTTGAACGCAATACCTTTTATCACCATGTTCGGTCTGATAAAAAAGTTCGTTTTAGCAATCCGTATACTTTTTTAGCCAGAGAAAAAAATGTGATAGACGATGCTTTTCCAGGCGATGTGGTAGGCTTGTTTGATACTGGAACTTTCAAAATTGGTGACACCATAACCCAAGGCGAAGAAATAAATTACGTTGGTATTCCGAGTTTTTCACCGGAAATATTTAAGGAGCTCGTGAACAATGATCCAATGAAAACGAAACAAATGGAGAAAGGTATTCGTCAATTAACGGATGAAGGTGTAGCGCAATTATTTACACAACATGGAGGCAATAGAAAAATTATTGGTTGTGTAGGTGATTTGCAATTTGAAGTGATTCAATATCGTTTGTTACAAGAATATGGCGCTGCTTGTAGCTTCAGAACTTTGCCATTTTTCAAAGCCTGTTGGATACAAGGTGAACGCCAAAAAGTAGATGATTTTATTCGATTCAAACAAGCCAATATTGTAGAAGACAAAGAAGGTCATTTGGTTTATCTTGCAGAAAGTGAATGGTATTTAAATACAGAAAGAACAAATAATCCTGGGATTAAATTTTACATCACCAATGATTTTGAACATGAGTTGGCGTAAGCTTGCTTAAAGAGTCCTACTATCCTTCAATACATTTCCATTCTTGCAGTGTGTGCTGCTAAGGTAATCTTGCAGCTGAGTAAAATTTTTGTGAGGCAAAATGCGATTGCAATTGTTCAATGTGCCTGTGGTGGGCATACTTTAGAGAAGAATTAAAAATGATATTCAAAAAGTGAACTTTCATTGCCGGTGCATTGCGGCAACGATTGTAGTGAAAATCCTTTTTGCTTGCTCTGAAGCAAAAAGATTGGAGCGAAAAGCGTGTGTGCCGCCCAAAATATTTTTTTATTATTTAATCCGAAACCTTATCGCGCAAAACACTCAACACAAAATCTATTGCCGAATTAAAAATGGACGAACTAGAAACTTGCGTTTGTTCCATTGCTTTTTCAGTAAAAACGGAAGAAGTATCTACAGATGTATTCAATGAAGGCAAGGCAATGTGCAGTGTTACTAAAAGTATAAATACAGAAACAAATGAAACAGTCAATTTTTTTAACAATGCCAAGCGATTGTTCATATACGCAATTACGGCAAGGGCTACTAACATGATTAAGATAATCCACATACCATTTATCATAAACCAACTATTCTGAATGTAGTGCATGATGTTTCAATTTTGATTTCCAAATATAAGGGTTATTTAAAAAGTTTAGCAAACTTTCTAGATTATTTATTCAAAATGAGTATATTTTTGTGAACGTATCCATGAAAAAAATCTACATCCTGCTTTTTATTATCCTTTGCAACCTACAATTATTTGGCGGTAGCGATGAGCAGAAGTTATTTTCTATGTTTCCAATTCCTTTACACGTAAGCAAACTTACCATCAAATTAAATAATTTCAATTCAGGAATTGCCCGAATAGAATTGCGCAATTTAATAGGCAAGAAACTAATAGACAAGCCATTTCCAGCTGGTTCTGACGAAGTCTATTTTGAAGAAATGGACGCTTACCCAAATGGTGTTTATGTTGTTATTGCAAAAGACGGCAATGGCAAAATTTTAGAAACATCCAAACTTATCATTAATAAATAAAATACATGCGTTCAACGAAATCGCTCATCTACGGCAGAAACCCCGTGTTAGAAGCATTGCAAAATAAAAAACCTCTAGACAGAATATTGATGCACCATACCATCAGTGGCGACAATATTGGTGATATTATCCGTCTAGCTAAAGAGGCCAATACCCCTATAGTGCGTGTACCTATGGAAAAGTTGAATGCCATGGTAAGAGGTGTTCATCAAGGTATCATTGCCTATGGTGCTATTGTTGACTACACCCCTTTACAAGATGTCATTTCTCACTTGTACGACCAAGGCAAAACGCCATTACTCCTTTTGCTCGATGGCATTACAGATGTTAGAAATACTGGTGCAATTATTCGCAGTGCAGTATGTTGCGGTGTGGATGCCATTCTTTTTACAGAAAAAAATTCAGCACCATTACATGAAGACATGGTCAAGACTTCCGCTGGCGCCATGATGCAAATTACATTTTGTAGAGAACGCAATATTTCAACTGTGTTGGATACCTTAAAATTAAATGGCATTAAAATATTTTCAACCGATTTACAAGCCAAAACTTCTTTATTAGACATTGATTTCAAAACCCCGTGCTGCATCGTTTTAGGTGCTGAAGAAAAAGGAATTTCAAGGTCTACACAAGAACAATGTGATGAAACTTTTTGCATTCCGATGGTTGGTGATTTTGATAGCCTGAATGTTTCTGTAGCCGCTGGCATCATTTGTTTTGAAGCCATGAAACAAAAAATGAAAGCCTAATTTTATTTCACCCTATTTTGTAATTTCATCTTTAACCAGCATCTTTGTGACATGCAAAAAGATCATTTTTTCTTAGGCTTTTTATTGGGAATAATGGTTCCAATGATTGGCATATTCTTTTTTTATTTATTCAAATTCATGCCAGATAATTTATCTTTTACTGATTTTTTATTTTTAATAAAATCCAATCAGTACATGATTCCAAAAATTATTTCACTAGGTCTTTTGGCAACTATTCCTTTGATTACTTTTTACAAAAACAGGAAATTACATACTACCTTAAAAGGAATTTTTGTAGCCATCATGCTGTATGGTATCGTTGCTGTATTGTATAAATTCAATATGCTATAATGAAATTTTTTATCATTGCAGGAGAAGCAAGTGGCGATTTGCATGGCAGCAATTTAGTGATTGAATTATTGAAGCAAAACCCTCATGCAACATGTGTAGGATGGGGAGGCGACAAGATGAAAGCAGCGGGCGTTGACATTCTCAAGCCCATCACAGAGCTTGCATTCATGGGCTTTGTAGAAGTATTAATGAATCTTACTTCCATTCTTAAAAACTTTAAAACTTGCAAAGAGCAAATCACAAATTTCCAACCTGATGTAGTGATTTTGATAGATTATCCGGGCTTTAATTTACGTATGGCAACTTGGGCAAAAAAACAAGGATACAAAACAGCGTATTATATTTCACCTACCATTTGGGCGTGGAAAGAAAATAGAGTGCATTCCATAAAAAAGTATGTAGACCGAATGATTTGCATTTTACCGTTTGAAAAAGCCTTTTACGCAAAATGGAATTACACTGTCGATTACGTAGGAAATCCAACGGCTGAAGTCATTGCAAAAGAAAAATTAATCCCCTCATCTATTCAAGAAAAAAAAATAATTGCATTATTGCCTGGTAGTCGCAAACAAGAAATCAACAAAATGTTGCCAATTATGCTAGAGGCCATTCGCGCCTATCCAGACTATAAAATCATTATTGCACAAGCCCCAAATATACAAAAAGAAGTATATGCGTCTTTCCTTCAAAATGATGCTGTAAGCTTATTACAGCACAAAACGTATGACATTCTCAAAGTTGCTTCCCTTGCATTAGTTACTTCTGGTACTGCTACCTTAGAAACCGCATTATTTGGTGTACCACAAGTGGTATGTTATATCGCGAATCCAATATCTTATGCGATAGCAAAGCAATTTGTAAAAGTGAAATACATATCACTTATCAATTTGATATTGAATAAGGAAAGCGTAAAAGAATTGATACAAGCTGATTTGACCGTTGAAGCACTGCAACAAGAAATCAATTTATTGATTCATGACGAAAAACGGAAAACGAATTTGGCGAATGATTATAAAGCATTAGAAAGCGTTTTACATGAAGGTAATGCCAGCGAAAATGTAGCGAAAATAATATATAGGTTAGCCTTTGATAAATCTAACCAACAAAACAATCAAGGCAATTAAAAACATCATAATTGAAATTCGATTCATACCATGCATCAGTTTGATATTGGTATTGTTAGGTGCATCTTTATCCTTTTTTTTAATGTACAAATAAGTTAGTATTTGACTCCACATGCTTGGTTGTTTCATGCATCAAATTTACTTCCATTATTTTAAATATGTAAACTATATTTGCCCCCTACTCCAGTTTGATATTCATTATTGACATTCAAATTAAAAACGGGGGATTAGCTCAGTTGGTAGAGCGCTTGCATGGCATGCAAGAGGTCATCGGTTCGAATCCGTTATCCTCCACGGAACAGAAAGAGAAAGAAAAAGAGAATGAGAATGAAGTACAAAATTCTTTCTCTTTCTCCTACTCTTTCTCTTTTTTATTTCAATCAAATTTAGTGTTCTAAAATTGAAAAATAATCATTCGAAAGATTCGACTTTGCAATGATGCTTCCACCCGAACAGCAGATCCGCCATAAAGATTTTCCTCTTTATGGCGTTTTTCATTAGCGTATTGCTATTTCTTGGTATGGCAACAGAGGCTCGAAGTCTGCTATACCACTTAACACTCATTTCCCCTCTTTATGACGTTATTGTGTTCATGAAATAAAGGAATGTAGGCATGAAATCTACATTATTTTGACATATCGCTATATCGATATTGGTTGATAAAAGCCAATTGCTTTTTGTAGAAAATATTACAATATGCCACTCCCGTTTTGTGTTTACATTCTATTCAGCGAAAAAGATTAATTCTTATACATTGGCTTTACTACTAATATTCAAAATCGTTTGCTAAACCATAATTCTGGAGGTACAAAAAGCACTTCACCCAAAAGACCATTGGAATTAATTTTCTACGAGTATTATCTATTTGAAAAAGATGCCCGGAATAGAGAAATGTATTTTATAACCACCTCAGGTAAAAAGGCAATCAAATATATGTTGATTGGAACACTAGAAAAAATGGGGTATACCGGAAAGAAAATTGAGATGGGTTTTATAATCGCCAATACACCACAAGCATTTTATTGAATAGCTTTATTTTTAGCTGACGAATTGCTATATCGTAGTATAGTAATACATCTTTTACCAATTATTTCATTAAAAAAAAAGTATTATTCATTTTATAAATAATACTTTAAGAATGCCATTAAGAAAAAAAATTATTTTTTAGCAGCCTCTGCTTTCGCTTTCTCATCAGTTGCCCACTTTAGATTGCCTATTCCATATTTATAACTTGGATTAATGGAAATTGATTTTTTACCAGCTTCTATTGCCTCATCATATTTTTGCAATAGAATTAGTCCAGAACATTTATTACTGTAGGCTATGTAGGAATTTGGATTAATTGCAATGGCAGCATCACATAAATCGACGCATTTCTGATAATCTTTTTGATTATAAGCTTCTAAAGAAGCATTAATTAATGCGCTAACCTTCGGATCTTGAACTGTTTGAACTGGCGCGGTAGAGTTTTGTGTATCGCCACTTCCAGAATTCTTTTTTGACATGACAAAAAATATCAAAACAGGAATAAGTAATATAGCCAGCCACATAATTAATTGTTTCGACTTTGGATTTTCTTTTTCTACGATTTCTGTTTTATTTGTTTCCATTTTAATACTATTTAAGATTTTGCTCGGCAAATTTAAATAAATTTGTCTAAAAAAAAATTATTGTACTTGACAATCTATATTCAATACTTTTTTTAATATTGCAAATTCTATTTTAAACTGGCTCGTGCACATTTTGCAATTCAGTTCAAAGGGCTTATCATTGTAAGAATATTAAATTATTATCATGAAAATAGCTGTAATAGTTCCAGCGTATAATGAAGAAAATGCAATCGCTTCAGTAGTTAGCGATATTAACAATTATGCAAAATCAACTGCACTAAATATCACAGTCATCGTAGTAAACGATTGTTCAACAGACAATACAAAAAATATAATTGCCAAATTAAAATGTGTAGCATTGAATCTTCCTATAAATCTTGGTATTGGTGGCGCTGTTCAAACTGGTTATAAATACGCCTATGAAAACAACTTTGATTACGCCATACAAATTGATGGTGATGGGCAACATCCGGCATCCGAAATCTCTAAATTGTTAGCTGCTGCGGTTCATGAGGGTTTTGATGTAGTGATTGGCTCTAGATTTATTGCCAAAGAGGGTTTCCAATCTTCTGCGATTCGACGATTTGGAATTCAATATTTCAAATGGCTAAACCGTTTTCTAGTCAATATTATTATTCACGATTGCACCTCTGGCTATCGATTAATCAATAGAAAAGCTTTAAAAATAGTGAAGAACTATTACCCAGATGAGTATCCTGAGCCAGAATCCATTATTGTGTATTCTTTGAACCGTTTAAAAATAAAAGAAGTTCCGGTTATTATGAAGGAAAGGCAGGGAGGGGTTTCGTCTATCGGCACTTTCTCTTCTTTCTATTACATGCTAAAAGTAACATTAGCAATATTATTTACTTTCTTGCGAATAAAATTTAAAAAAGGAAATTAAAATTATTTATATTCATCAAAATTAGTTTCATGGAAAAAATACAAATTATTACAATCGGATTAAGCTTACTCTTTCTTATTTTCGTTGTACGACTTATTATTACAGGAAAACTTCGAGAAGAATATTCTATCGTCTGGATTATTTCTACTACAATTTTAGTTGTATTCTCTTTTTGGAGAAAAGGGTTAGATGTGGTTTCTCATATTATGGGAATTTATTCTCCACCGAATCTAGTATTTACTGTTGCCATTTTTATGATTTTTATATATTTGCTACATTTAAGTCTAATTGTATCCAAATTACAATCACAAAACAAACAAATGGGGCAAGAATTTGCTCTATTAAAACAAAAGCTAGAGAAAAATAAAGATGAATGATTTTTCATTACGACAGGAAGCTCAAGTTTATGGAAAATACTTTTTACATAAGTTGCCTAATGAGCAGACCATAGAAATATACGCACAAACAAATCCACATAAAACATCTTCTGCCAGCTCGAATGACCAAAAAATAATTCATTTTGCACTTCATCATCCATGGAGTATTGGCTTTCTAGATGCCGCACAAGCCCTTGTAAAATCAGATTCCGAATTGAGAAAAAGACTCTATTTTATGTTCGCCATTTTGGAATCTAGACCAGAATATTGCTCTTTATTTTTACCAACAAAAAGAAATTGGCTATACTTATTTTTCATCTTTTATAGTGGTGCTAGGAGCGTTTTCAAAGCATTTTTTGGTATCCTTCTATTAAAAATAATTACACGACATGGAAATTCTTGATTATGTAGTAATAGGCTCTGGATGTACGGGTGCAATGGCGGCACAAACACTTGTTGAATCAGGTGTTCATGTTACTTTACTAGATGCAGGTGCAGATGAAAGCAAGTACTCTTCAATTATCCCAGACAAGGATTATTTGAGCATTCGTGAAACAGAACAAGAACAGCATCGCTATTTAATTGGCGATAAGGGAGAAGGAATTGCATGGGGCGGCATTAAAACAGGCGAGCATCTTACTCCAGCTCGCAAACATATTTTAAAATGGGTGGAGAATTTATTACCAATTGAATCTAACACATTTTTCCCAATGGAAAGCCTCGCTTATGGCGGCCTGGGGTGCGCTTGGGGTTTAGGTTGTTGTCAATTTTCAGATGTAGAGTTAAATGCAGTTGGATTAAATAAATTTGACATGCAAAATGCCTATAATATCGTTGCAAATCGCATTGGTATTTGCGGTGCTCAGGATGATGCATCTCCCTATACTATTGGAGAACTAAAGGATTTCCAATCCGCTCCAGCTATGGATAGGAATCATCGCCTTTTGTATCAAAATTATCAAAAGAAACAAAAAACATTTGCAAAAAATGGCTTTTACATGGGAAGACCTGGATTAGCATTGCTTACTCAAGCTCAAGATAATAGAAAAGCATATGCCTATAAAGACATGGATTTTTATTCTGACAATGACGAAAGTGCATACCGACCTTGGATAACCATTAACAGACTTAAAAAAGAAAATAATTTCCAATATATCAATGGATTACTGATCCTCAAATTCAAAGAACAGACAGACCATATAGATATACATGCCTTAGAAATAGAAACCAATACAATCAAAATATTTCATTGTAAAAAATTAATTCTTGCACCTGGCGTGTTAGGCAGTGCTCGCATCGTTCTGCGTTCATTTGAAGAACAACATAAAACCCTTCCCATTTTAACGAACGCCTATTCTTATATTCCATGTTTACAACCTGCCATGTTTGGCAAAGAAGCAGAGAAAAACAAATTAGGGTTTGCCCAACTATCGATATTTCATAATGAAAATGGAAACAATATGGATGTGGCGATGGGTTCTATTTATAGCTACCAATCCTTAATGTTATTCCGTATAATAAAAGAAGCCCCATTAAATTTTGCGGATGCTCGTATTATTATGCGTTATTTAATGTCAGGAATTTTAATTATGGGCTTGCACCACCCTGAAACTAAAAGTGCCACAAAATATGTAGAATTAATACACGATGCTAATTCTATAACAGGAGACAAATTGAAAATTAATTATGTGCTTGACGATATTGAAAAAAATAAAATATCCGCACGCGAAAAAAAATTCAAATCTCATTTAAGAGCATTAGGTGCTTATGCGATTAAAAGTATTAATCCAGGTTCTGGTTCAAGCATTCATTATGCAGGGTCTTTGCCAATGGAAACATCTGGAAATTTATTCACTACACTCCCAAATGGCAAATTAGCTGGCACCAAAAATGTATTCATTGCAGATGGATCTGGCTTCAATTATTTACCTGCTAAAAGTCTTACATGGTCCCTTATGGCGAATGCTCATTTAACCGCACTAAACTCCCTCAAAAATGAATAAAACAATAATCATTACTGGTGCAGGAGGTTTTATCGGAGCATGCTTAGTAAATCATTTTCTATCTTCGGGTTGGAAAGTAAAAGCCCTTGTGCATCGACTGCCAACCACTGGTCTACCGCATGTTGAATATATTGCTTACAACATGATGCAAATACCAGATGAAAGTATCTTTCAAGAAGTGGATGCCCTTGTTCATTGTGCTTATGTAAGATTTGAAAAAAATAAGAACGCAGATGAAATCAATTTTAATGGAACAAAAACCTTGATAGATCAATGCAGAAAGTGGCGAATTAAAATGATTTTTTTATCTTCTCTTTCTGCTCATAAAAATGCTCTATCCCATTACGGAAGAAGTAAATTACAATGCGAACAACTATTTGATTTAGGTGAGGAAGTGGTTCTTAATACAGGTTTAGTAATAGGTAAGAACGGTTTATTTGGCGAAATGTTAAACCGTATGAACCATTCCCGTTTCTTCCCTTTGCTTGATGGAGGAAAACAAAAGGTACAATCCATTTTCATGGAAGATTTATTCTCTATTCTTGATGCGATTCTAGCTAGAAACTTATCTGGCAAATATTGTATTGCAGAACCAAAACCAATTACTTTAAAAGAATTTTATTCCGAACTTGCAAATCAATTACATAAAAAAATTACATTTGTTTCTATTCCTTTACAATGGATGTATGTGGTGTGCAAATTAGTGGAGAAATTGCATATCCCATTCCCAGTAACTACTGACAATCTGTTGGGATTAAAACAAATGACTACATTTGAAACCAAAGAAGACCTATTGAATTTAGGAATAACTATTAAAAATTATAAAGAGAGTTTTCAATCATTATTAAAATATTAAACGATGTCATTATTTATAAAAATTAGAGATTTTTTGAAAGAACCGAGGCTTGCTGGAGTAGATCCAGATAGCGATGAAATGCTTGTTGTTCATAGCAAAATATTATATGAAAAACCAATGATGCGGGAAGTTTTTGAGAAATTTTATGATACTTGTATTGCATTGGATAATCAATATTTTGGCGATAGCAAAGGACAACGAATAGAAATTGGTGCTGGCGTAAGTTTTTTCAAAAAAAAATATCCTGAAATTATTTCTACAGATATTAAACATGCCGATAATCTGGATATGGTAGTTGATGCGCAAAATATGCCTTTTGAGAATAATAGTATACGAGCAATTTATGGTATCAATTGTTTCCACCATTTACCAAACCCTAACCTTTTTTTTAAAGAATTAGAACGCACTCTAGATAAAGGTTGCGGTGTGTTTTAATTGACCCTTATTATGGTTTTACAGCTAGTCGATTTTATAAAAAAATATTTAATTCCGAAGTATTTGATATGGATCAAAAAGAATGGGCGAATGAATCACTTGGATTTATGAATGGAGCTAATCAAGCACTTTCCTATATTGTATTTCAACGAGATAAAAAAAAATGGGAAAGCATGTATCCTAACTTAGAAATTGTACTGCAAAAACCTCTAAATAATTACTTGCAGTATTTGTTCGCTGGCGGATTAAATTTCAGACAATTACTTCCTTCCTTTTTTTCTCCAATAATTAAATTCTTTGAATTTATTTTTATTCCAATTCGTTCTATTTTTGCCTTGCATCATATTATTGTGATTCGCAAAAAAAAATGAATTGAAATTTAATCCCATAATTAGGCGAATATTCTGCATAGCTTATAATTCTGCTATTTATTCAAAGCTGAAGTCCAATTTGATGGATAGGTATAGATTTATGGAAATACAATATTGAAGATCACAAAGAATACAATTTGAAGGGGAAGGTGTAAATTACACCGATTCAATATGCATCCTTAAATAACATCCGTATCCATTACACATGCGCAAAATTTTAGTTTCGGCACTTTTATTGACTCTTATTTCATTCACGTATTTTGAAACGAGACAACAATTATTACATGAACAATTAGAATTATTTGGAGATTTTTTCACCGAATTAGATAAAAATTATGTGGACACTGTAGATATACAGCATTTAATGAAAGCCACTATGAAAAAAACAGTTGCTGAATTAGATTCCTATTCTGGTTATTATGATAAAATAGAGAATGACAAAAGAAATAATGATTGGAAAGGAATTCTATTTGCAGGGATTGGATCAAGTATCAATCCATCAGATAGTGGTGCGACCATTGCATACCCATATACCGATATGCCTGCAATGAAAGCGGGATTACGTACAGGTGATTTGATTCTAGAAATAAATAAAAAAAACGTACAGCATTTGGTTTTCGATTCTATTATTAAACAACTGAAAGGTCTTGAAGGCGATAGTTTGCAACTCACCATCAAAAGACCATATGTAAACCAAAAGTTGAATTTCAATATTGTTAGGCAAACAATTATTCAAAACACAGTTCCACTTTATTTCCTAGAAAATGATAGTACAGGCTATATTCAATTAAGCCAATTTTTACGCAGTACTTCTAAACAATTTAAGAAAATATTTACCGAGTTAAAATCAAAAGGTATGAAACGATTAATTCTTGATCTAAGAGGTAATATTGGTGGCTTGGTAGATGAATGCACCTCTACCATAAGTACATTCTTACCACTGAACTCTTTAGTTTGTAGTTTAAAAATGAAAGATAGTACGCAAAATTATGCTTATAGAACAACAGAAGTCCCTATTGATACGGTGATGCCTATCATCACATTGATAGACAAAAAAACTATTTCTTCTGGGGAAATTTTCTCCGGCTGTTTGCAGGATCAAAAAAGGGCGATTCTTGTTGGCGAAACAACATTTGGCAAAGGACTTGTGCAAACAACGCATATTCTAAAAAATGGATCTTGTTTATATATTACTTCTGCGCATTATTATACGCCATCTGGAAAATACATTGGTAAAAAAGGAGTTGATCCAGATATTAAGTGCAATACAAAAGATAGCATTCCTAATCTTGTTCAGGCAATTATCCAATCGCAAATTATTGTACATTATTGTATCCAATATAGAAGTTTGCAATCTGAAAATTACCCTACAGACAAGAATAGTTTTTATAGTTCTTTTAATTCCTTTTATGCATCTAAATTAAATTCCATTCATTTGCCGGAAGAAGATTATTTACCAAAACTTTCTACATATAAGGCAACAGAAAATCTAAAAAAAGAAATTACATCCTACAAAAAGCAATTACCTCTCAGATTCAAAAACGAAATTCAAATAGAATTAAAAAAGGAACTTCTCAAACAAAATTACCATTATACGGAAGCAGGAAAACTCCACTTTGAACATTCCGCTGTTTATTCTTTTCTAGAGAAAAAGGGTTGGGTCAACACAAAATTGAAATTTAAATAAGAACAACTTTCCATTTAACATCTTCAGCAAACACGATAAAATTCACGATAGAATAATGACAAGGCAAATTATTATTCTGCAAAATGGTCCATAATAATCAATTGCTGATTACAATTTTCCGCTGCAATTTCAGTCAACATAATTAAATTGAGCCTAATTATAGTGAACTCAAAAGCCACATTGCATAGTTGATAATTCGGATTAACTATTTAAATGCCTTTGCACCTTCATAAGAAGCATGTAAATTATTTTTGAGCAGTTGATTATTCGGATTAACTTTCAATCCTTTCTCACCAGCCTCAATTGCTTTATCCCATTCAGACAACATATTATAAGAAGCGCAAATATTATTATAAGCCGCATCATTAGGCCCTTTTTGGAGTATTTTCTCGGCTACTTCAATACACTGTCTATATTGCTTCATATTAAAATACTCCAAACTTAAATCTATTAAATTGTCTACTGTTGGATTTTGTTGCATTAAATTTTGAAGTTTTGTCCCTTTACTCTTTCTATTAAAAGCATCCGTTAAGTTATTTTTTGCTAGCTGATTATTTGGATCTATTTGTGTAGCTTTTTGTCCAGCAATAATTGCTGCATCATAATTGCCAAGGATATTATTAGCGGAACAGATATTATTATAGGCTTCAGCAAAATTAGGTTTAATCTGAAGGGCTTTTTCACAAGCTGTAATACACTTTTCAAATTCATTCTGATTATAATAGATTAAACTTAAATCTAAATATTTTTCAGCAGTAGGTGCTTTCAAAATCTCATCCTCTTGCATATCCGTTTCACTTTTTCTTAATCTACTTGCCACCAAAAATCTAGTTGCTTCTGCGTCACCTGGTACTATTTCCAATGTCTTTTGTGCAAGTTCTCCCAACTTATCCCATTGTTTTGTATTCTGATAAATTGAACACAATAAACTTCTGGAGTATATATAACCAGGCATTATTTCCAGACTTCTTTTTAATAAATTGATGGCTTCAGCAGTTTGTGAGTGATTATTCAGAAATTTAGCATAATGATAATAAGGCGTAGGAAAGGTAGGTCCAATTTCAAGAGCCTTTTTAAAGTGAAATTCTGCTTTCACATCATCATGCAAAAATGCTTTAACAATCCCCAAATTTGTGTTAACTGCCCAATACCAAGGCTTCATATTGTAGGACATTGTAAAATACTTTTCTGCCTCCTTGTAATTATTTGCTCTTAAAAAAGTAAGTCCATAATTCATTAATCCTCTAGAATTTTTAGGACTTTTTATAGTAACATCTTGCCACAAAGTAGAGTCAGATTTCCATACTTCATTTCGTTGGATAGTCCCATAAGCATATCCACATAAAACTAATAAAACAACTAGCATTAAACCGCGCTCATACTGCTTAATTTCCACAATATTTTTCATTAAATCTTCAATTAGTATACAAAGAGACCAACAGACACTAATGACCAAACCTACATAAGGATAGAAAATACGATGATCATTTAATACTTCCGTAAGTGGAATAATACTAGAAGTAGGAATTAGTGCAATAAAAAACCAAAGTATACCAAAAGAAACTGGTCTCCATTTAGAGGTTTGGGATGTCTTGTAGGCAATAAAAAGCATCGCAAGTATAAACGCGCTCCCAACCAAAAGTCGAATATCCCAAGGGCTTTCCAACAGCGCCCAATCCGTATCAGCGCTTAATTCTAGAGGCAAAAATAAAGTGATAAAATAATGAAGAATGACGAAAGGTTGCGTCATCAGGTATTGCCATCTTGAAATATCACCGACATAAAAAGTGTCTGGCTTCATTTTCTCTGTGATGGCGTAGATGATACCACAAAAAACAAATGCAGGAATAATCGATTTAAGGATGGGGAATATCAAATGTCTATTTTCCTTTTTAAAAAAGGAAGGAATACTCAGTTGATATTCAAATAGTAGAACATAAAAGAAGAATAATGGCGCAAACATCACAGCAGTTGGTTTCGCTAATCCGCCTATTGCTATGGGCAATAAATACAAGTAAGTCTTTTTGGATAATGGCGAATATTGATATAATACAAAACTTAGAATTACAAAAAAAGTAGATTGCAAATCTGAACGCGCGATGATATAATTAATCGTTTCTGCATTAGCAGGATGTAATAGATACCAAGCAACGGCAAAAGCAGCAACATAAAAATTCCATTTACCCGGGTAGGATAAATTAAAAATTTTTGACATAAAGTAAAACATCAATATTCCTTGTAGTAGAAAAAGAATAAATGAGGAAAGATGAAAATAAAATAAATTAAATCCATTTCCCATCCAGTAATCTAATGCAAGTGAACTACTAACGATTGGTCGGTACTGCTGATTAATCGGAATTGTACTAAAAGTTGTAGCATCTTTAAAAAAGAGCGGAATATTATTTATACTCTGAATAAACAAATTATTTTCTATGGTATGAGAATCATCAAAGTGAAATGCATTCTGGAAGTGATTTCGATAGGTAAATGTTACACTACAAATAAGTAAAATAAAAAAAATAGGGGTTCTCCATTTCAATAAAGTATTATGCATCTGCTCAGTCATATAAATTAATTTAATTGAGCGTAAATGTAACATATTAGTCCATAAAACAAAAATCCGAATCCACTAATGATAGGACTTTCATTATAAATTATTACAAAAATTCACATCTCAAAATTGCAATGAACTTACATAATAGGCTCTGTGAACATTTAATGTATCTGAAAATTCTATATTAACCTTTTCTACTTAAATGCCTTTGCACCTTCATAAGAAGCATGTAAATTATTTTTTAGTAATTGATTATTTGGATTAATTTTCAATCCTTTTTCACCAGCCTCTATCGCCTTATCCCATTCAGACAACATATTATGTGCAGCGCAAATATTATTATAGGCCGCATCACTAGGTCCTTTTTGAAGTATTTTCTCTGCCACATCAATACACTGTCTATATTGCTTCATATTAAAATACGCCAAACTTAAACTTAAATAATTATCTATAGATGGGGTTTGTTGTATTGCATAAAGCAGTCTAGTTATCTTATCCTTTCTATCAAAAGCATCAGCTAAGTTATTTTTTGCTAATTGATTTTTAGGATCTATTTGTGTAGCTTTTTGACCAACAATGATTGCTGCATCATAATTACCAAGCATATTATTTGCAGAACAAATATTGTTATAAGCCTCCGGATAATTAGGTTTAATTTGAATGGCTTTTTCGCAAGCTGAAATGCACTTTTCAAATTCGTTCTGATTATAATAGATTAAGCTTAAATCTAAATATTTTTCTGCGGTAGGCGCTTTCATGATCTCATCTTCTTTTATATCCGTCTCGCTTTTTCTTAATCTACTAGCTTCCAAAAATTTAGTTGCTTCTGGATCACCTGGCACAATTTCCAATGTCTTTTGTGCAAGTTCTTCCAACTTATCCCATTGTTTTGTATTTTGATAAATTGAACACAATAAACTTCTAGAGTAAATATATCCAGGCATTATTTCCAAACTTCTTTTTAATAAATTAATGGCTTCAGCGGTGTGTGAGCGACTATTCAGGAATTTAGCATAATGATAATATGGCGTTGGGAAGGTAGGCCCAATTTCAATAGACTTTTTAAAGTAAAATTCAGCATTCACATCATCGTGCAAAAATGCTTTAACAACACCCATATTCGTGTTAATTGCCCAATACTGAGACCTCATGTTGTAGGACATTGTAAAATACTTTTCCGCCTCCTTGTAGTTATTTGCTCTCAAAAAAGTAAGTCCATAATTCATTAATCCTCTAGAATTTTTAGGGCTTTTTATAGTAACATCTTGCCACAAAGTAGATTCAGATTTCCATATTAGATTTCGTTGTGTAGTACCATAGGCATATCCACATAAAATGACGAGAATCAATACAAAAACCGAACGCTCATACTGTTTAATTTCTGCAATATTTTTCGTCAGATTTTCAAACAGAATACAAAGAGCCCAACACACGCTAATGACCACCCCCACATAAGGATAGAAAATACGATGATCATTTAATACTTCCGAAAGTGGAATAATACTAGAAGTCGGAATTAGTGCAATAAAAAACCAGAGTATCCCAAAAGAGACTGGCCTCCATTTAGCTATTTTGGAGGTTTTGAAAGCAATAAAAACCATAGCAAATACAAATGCGCTCCCTACCAAAAGTCTAATATCCCAAGGGCTTTCCAAGAGAGTCCAATCCGTATCAGCACTTAGTTCGAGAGGCAAAAATAAAGTAATAAAATAATGAAGAATAACAAAGGGTTGTGTCATCAGGTATTGCCATCTTGAAATATCTCCTACATAAAAAGTGTCTGGCTTCATTTTCTCTGTGATGGCATAAATGATAACACAAAAAATAAACGCAGGTATAATTGACTTAAGAATGGGCAATATTAATTGTTTATTTTCCTTTTTAAATAAGTCTGGAATACTCAGTTGATATTCAAATAATAGAACATAAAAGAAGAATAATGGCGCAAACATTACAGAAGTAGGTTTCGCTAATCCGCCTACTGCTATGGGCAATAAATATATGTAAGTCTTTTTACAAAATGGCGAATATTGATATAATACAAACCCAAGAATAACAAAAAAAGTAGATTGCAAATCTGAACGCGCGATGATATAATTAATCGTTTCTGCATTTGCAGGATGTAATAAATACCAAGCAACGGCAATAGCAGCCACGTAAAAATTCCACTTGCTGGGATAGGCTAAATTAAAAATTTTTGCCATGAAGTAAAACATCAATATTCCTTG
>CANJRV010000008.1 GCA_947476825.1 Bacteroidota bacterium
AATCGCCAGGTAATATTGGCACTTGGATAGGTTGGCAATTGGTTCGAAAATACAACCAAGAACATGCGGATCAAGCCTGGACTAAGATGATAGAACAAAATATGGATGGTCAAAGCTTTTTAAGAGCAGCTGGTTATAAGCCACATTAAATGGTGGTTGTGGGTTTATTATTCTCCGGCTTCTCGAGGCATGTAAAGTAAAATAAAAAAGTTATTGTTCTACGAAACGTCTTTCGTTTCGTAGTTTCATTCTGTTGCTTTCAGCAACTTTTTCAGAATGATTATTAAATAAATATAAATTAGCATGATGAGTTATGAATTCAGCGAAGGGTATTAATGTTCTACGAAACGTCTTTCGTTTCGTAGTTTTAATCTGTTGCTTTCAGCAACTTTTATCGATTGATTATTTAAGAAAATATTTAAATTTGCTCAATTCTCAGAGGCATCAATTTTTCTCCTTTATTGGGTATTACCACAAACAAACAAAAACGCTTGACTATTTGAAATTTTGAGAATTAGTTTTGACTATGATTTAATTTTCATAACTTAGTTGCCGGTTGTAACACTTACGACGGCGAAGCGAAAAAAAATTAAACCATGAAAAACAAATCTAACTCGTTATTAATGAACCTCAAATTATTTTTAACTCTATTGCTTGCCCTTTTAGGCAGTGGCATGTATGCGCAAGCGCCTGATTGGGCGTGGGCAAAATCGGCAGGCGGGAACAACACTAATGTTGAGCAAAGAATTGCAACCGATGCCAATGGCAATGTGTTGGTAACTGGAGTCTTTAATAGCCCTACCATCACCTTCGGAACCGTTACTCTAACAACTGGCAGTTTCTTTATAGTAAAATATGATGCCAGCGGTAATGTACTTTGGGCAAAATCGGCAGGTGAACAAAGCCAATGTTATAGTAGAAGCATTGCAACTGATGCCAATGGCAATGTGTTGGTAATAGGTCATTTTACAAGCCCCACCATCACTTTCGGAACCACTACCTTAATAAATACAAATGCATTCAGTGATATTTTTATAGTAAAATATGATGCAAATGGTAATGTGCTTTGGGCAAAATCGGCAAGTGGAAAAACTCAAGATACTGGCATTGGTATTACAACGGATGCCAATGGCAATATCTTGGTAACAGGTGGCTTTACAAGCTCTACCATAACTTTTGGAATCACTACCTTATCAAATGCAGATACAAGTTTAGGTGGTGCTGATATTTTTATAGTAAAATATGATACAAACGGTAATGTGCTTTGGGCGAAATCTGCAGGAGGAAACTATTCTGAGTTTGGTACAAGTGTTGCGACCGATGCCAATGGCAATGTGTTGGTAACTGGTTTCTTTTCATCCGATACCATCACTTTCGGAATTGATACCTTAACCAATGCAGGTGCCAATGATATTTTTGTAGTAAAATATAATGCAAGTGGTAATATGCTTTGGGCAAAATCGGCAGGTGGAATAGAAGCTGAAAATAGCGGCACTATTGCAACAGATATCAATGCCAATGTGTTGCTTACAGGATCCTTTTTCAGTCAAACCATCACCTTTGGAACCATTACCCTAACAAATGTAGGTGGCTTTGATATTTTTATAGTAAAATATGATGCAAGTGGTAATGTGCTTTGGGCAAAATCGGCAGGTGGAATATTCCAAGATTATGGTGTTGGTATTGCAAGCAATGTCGATGGTGATGTATTGCTAACTGGTTCCTTTGCCAACCCTGCCATCACCTTCGGAACCACAACCTTAACCAATGCAGGCAATAACTATGATTATGATATTTTTATAGTAAAATATGATGCAAGCGGTAATGAACTATGGGCTAAATCGGCAGGTGGAATCGGCAACGATTATAGCTATGGTATTGCAACTGATGCCAACGGTAATGTGTTGGTAACTGGTGAATTTAAAAACCCCACCATCACTTTTGGGGCAACTACATTAACTAATAATGGAGTTGCCGATTTGTATGTAGCCAAGCTAAGTAGCATAACTGGCATTGCCGAGCTAAATAATAATGCGCAAGGGTTGCATATTTATCCTAATCCTACAAAAAATATGTTTACACTTGAGGTGAGTACCGAGCTAAAAAATGCAAGTATAGAGATGTATAATGCTTTTGGTCAAAAAGTGTATGCCAGCAAACTTGTTGGTAGAAAGCAACTTGTAAATTGTACTTCCTTTGCCTCTGGTGTTTACGAAGTAAAAGTATTTGATGAAGCGGGGCTGTATAGCAACAAACTTATTATCGAATAGAGGATTTCAAGTAATAAATTTTTTATCCCCAATATAGAATAGGAAATATCTTTCTATTACATTTGTGCGATTCAAACCCTTTGTCGTGTTCTAGCCATCTGCTCCAATTTTAATTGGAGTTAAAAAAAAAATGCCTAAAGACAACTCAATTACTTCCGTCCTGATTATTGGTTCAGGTCCTATTATTATCGGTCAAGCTTGCGAATTTGATTACTCTGGCACCCAAGCTGCACGCTCCTTGCGTGAAGAAGGTATCAAAGTTATATTGATCAATTCTAATCCTGCCACTATTATGACTGACCCCATGATGGCAGATCGTGTATACTTATTGCCATTGAATGTGGAAAGTATAGAACAGATTTTACAAGAAAATAAAATTGATGCTGTATTGCCTACCATGGGTGGACAAACTGCTTTGAATCTTGCTAAAGAAGCTGAGGAATTGGGCATTTGGAAACAATATAATGTTCGATTAATTGGTGTCGATATTAAGGCTATTGATAAAGCGGAGGATAGAGAACAGTTTCGGCAATGGATGATAAAATTAGGTGTGAATGTGGCTACTGCAAAGACTGCCAATTCATTTTTAGAAGGTAAGGAATACGCACAAGAAATTGGATTTCCATTGGTTATTCGACCATCCTTTACATTGGGTGGAACGGGCGGTGGATTTGTACATGATATCAGTAATTTGGATGAGGCGCTCACACGAGGTTTACAAGCATCACCTATTCATGAAGTATTGGTTGAAAAGGCAATATTGGGTTGGAAAGAATTTGAATTGGAACTTCTACGCGATTGTGCAGACAATGTATGTATTATTTGCACAGTAGAAAATTTTGATCCTATGGGTGTACATACTGGAGACAGCATAACCGTTGCGCCTGCGATGACATTGAGTGACACGGCATTTCAGCTGATGCGTAATACGGCTATTAGAATGATGCGCGACTTGGGCAATTTTGCTGGTGGTTGTAATGTACAATTTGCCATGAACCCAGATACCGAAGAAATTATTGCCATTGAAATAAATCCACGGGTAAGTCGTTCGTCTGCATTAGCGAGTAAAGCTACTGGTTACCCAATTGCGAAAGTGGCTGCGAAGTTGGCAATTGGCTATCGTTTGGATGAATTGAAAAATCAAATAACTGGCAATACTTCTGCATTTTTTGAACCTACATTGGATTATGTGGTTGTCAAAATACCGCGTTGGAATTTCGATAAATTTAAAGGGGCAAAAGATACACTTGGCTTACAAATGAAAAGTGTTGGTGAAGTGATGGCGATTGGTAGAAGTTTTACAGAAGCCATTCAAAAAGCTTGTCAGAGTTTAGAAAATAATGCAGTTGGTTTAGGTTATTATGGTAAAAGCTTGATGAAGACCGATGAGCTGTTAGATTATTTAAAAACACCTAAGTGGGATAGAGTATTTAGAATCAAAGATGCACTAATGGCTGGTCTTAGCGTGAACTCTATCTCTAAAGCATCGCATGGTATTGATAAATGGTTTTTGTATGAGATTCAAAAAATATGCGATATAGAGAAAGAAATTGCTTTGCATAAATTGGAAACATTACCTGAAGATTTATTGCGTAAAGCAAAGCATCATGGATTTAGTGACGAGCAAATTGCACGTATCATGAATGATGGAACGGAAGATGAAATCTATGAAAAAAGAAAAGCTTTGGGCATTACGCGTGTGTTTAAAATGGTAGATACTTGCGCCGCTGAGTTTGAAGCAAAGACACCTTATTTTTATAGCACTTTTGAATCAAAATCTCATTAAATAAAATAATAAATTCCGAACCTTATTTGTTTACATTGGAGCTTGTAAATAGGTTTTTATAGAATGAACATAGACTTAATACATAATAAAATATACGAAATAAGAGGGCAAAGAGTCATGCTCGATTATGATATTGCTGAAATGTTTGAGGTAGAAACCCGTACGATGAATCAAGCAGTGAAACGAAATATTGTGCGTTTTCCAGAAGATTTTATGTTTCAAATAACGGAGAAAGAATGGGAAATGATAGGAACGCAATTTGTGAAATCAACTAATAGCTCATCACAAGTTGTGATGAGTTCAAATAAAAATAGGGGAAAATCTTATAAACCTTATGCCTTCAGCGAACATGGTGTAACTATGTTAGCTTCTGTATTACGAAGTGAAAAGGCAGTATCGAAATTCCAAAATCAAAAATTCCAAATTCCAAAATCGAATTCCAAAGCCAACATTTTCAAATTAACCAATTTTCAAATTATAATATGATACATAACGAAAGCCTAGTAAGTAACAAAAAGAAAATCATTGTTTTGGGTTCTGGTCCAAACAGAATAGGACAAGGAATTGAGTTTGATTATTGCTGTGTGCATGGCTTGCTTGCTATTAAAGAGTGCGGTTTTGAGGCTATCATGATTAACTGCAATCCGGAAACGGTAAGCACGGATTTTGATATGGCAGACAAATTATATTTTGAACCTGTGTATTGGGAACATATCTATGAAATTATTGAACACGAAAAACCAGATGGGGTCATCGTACAATTGGGTGGACAAACTGCATTGAAGATTTCGCAGAAATTGCATGAAAAAGGAATACCAATTATCGGTACTTCATTTGATGACATGGATATTGCAGAAGATAGAGGTCGATTCAGTGATTTGTTGAAAGCATTAGAAATTCCTTATCCAGAATATGGCACTGCGCATGATGTAGACGAGGCTATTGCAGTTGCGAACAAAGTTGGCTATCCTGTTTTGGTGCGACCTAGTTATGTGATTGGTGGACAAAGGATGCGCATTGTGATCAATGATGATGAAGTAGAAAAAGCGGTAGTTAGTTTGCTCAAACATATACCGGGTAATAAAATTTTAATAGATCACTTTTTAGATAGATGTCAGGAGGCAGAAGTAGATGCCATTTATGACGGTGAGCAAATTCATATCATGGGTGTGATGGAGCATATCGAACCTGCAGGTATTCACAGTGGCGACAGTCATGCGATGTTGCCAGCATTTAATTTGACGCCATTGGTGGTTACGACGATGGAACATTATGCGCTTAAAATTGCGAAGGCATTAAATATAAAAGGACTCATTAATATTCAATTCGCAATTAAAGACGGTCATGTATTTGTGATAGAAGCAAACCCGCGAGCATCAAGAACCACGCCATTTATAGCCAAAGCATATCAAATTCCTTACTTAAATATTGCCACTCGAATTATGTTGGGTGTCAATAAATTATCGGACTTTACTTATGAGAAAAAATTGACTGGATTTGCCATCAAAGAACCTGTATTTTCTTTCGATAAATTTCCTGGTGTGAATAAAGAATTAGGGCCAGAAATGAAAAGTACTGGTGAAGCCATCCGTTTTATCAAAGATTTACGAGATCCTTATTTCCGACAATTGTACAAAGACAGAAGTATGTATTTGAGTAAATAAGTGTTCAATCTTATTGTTATTTTATTATGAAATAACGTCAGAGCAATTGTTTGCATGGATTTTTACAAAATCATGACAATTCTTTTTTCTACGAATGAAAATGCAATATCTAAAGCCTTATAAATACTAGTTTTGAAAGGGAAAATATTTTTTTGGCAAATGTGTATAATTATTACAATTCAGACCTTACATTTGCGGTCAATCCAATTTAACAAAAATTACACATAGCGGATGTTAAGTTATCTAAAAAGCATGGCGAAAGAAATTAAAGTATATATACTGTTCATCGCATTCCTAGTGCTGCACTCATTTGCGAGTAAAGCAGCCACCGACGGTAAGGCATTATTCCAAGCCAATTGCGCATCTTGCCATAATCCAATTAAAAAAGCTACAGGCCCTGCATTGCAAGGCGTTGATGCGAGAGTCCCATCGAAAGAATGGTTATACAGTTGGATTCGTAATTCAGCAAGCGTAATCGCAAGTGGCGATGCTTATGCGAATAAAATTTATGCAGAAAATGCTAAAACTGCAATGACTGCTTTTCCAAATTTAAAAAATGAGGAAATTGATGCGATAATAGTTTATGTAAATGAGTACAAGGATCCTAATGCAAATAAGGCAAAGGAAAGTGGAGCGACTAGTGAAGAGCCTTCAAGTGATAATACATTACTCTATGCTATTTTGAGTATTGTGATGTTGATGGTTATTTTTATTTTAACCCAAGCCAACAAAGTATTAAGTCGTTCGGCTAATGCGAAAATGGGATTGCCTTCTCCAAAAGATGTTCCTTATTATCGTAACAAAGCAGTTATCGCTTTATTTGTTGCGTTACTTGTAATTGGATTTGGTATTTGGCTAACCAATGGTTCTGAATTAGGTCGTCAAAAAAATTATATGCCGAAGCAGCCAATTTTTTATTCTCATAAAGTACATGCTGGCATTAATCAAATCAATTGTTTGTATTGCCATGCGGGTGCAGAGAAAAGTCGCCACGCGATGATACCTTCAACGAATGTTTGTATGAATTGTCACAAACAAATTAATGAATACACAGGTGCTGAAACACATCCTTTAGTTGATTTAGAAGGAAATAAAATTGATGGCACAAAAGAAATTGCTAAATTGTACGAATATGCTGGTTGGGATCCTGTGAAGAAAGATTATAACAGAGATGCACAAGGCAATATCAAAGCAACTTCACCAGAATGGGTAAAAATCCATAATTTACCGGATCACGTTTATTTCAATCACTCTTTGCACGTAGTTTCTGGTAAAATTGATTGTCAACGTTGCCATGGTAATATCGAACAAATGGATGAAGTATTTCAATTTGCAGATTTAAGCATGGGTTGGTGTATCAATTGCCACAGAAATACTAATGTTCAGTTTGCCGACAATAACTACTATTCTATATTCAAAAAATATCATGAAGAAATAAAAGCAGGTACTCGTACCGATGTGAAAGTGAGTGATATTGGTGGATTGGAATGTCAAAAATGTCATTATTAATTTGATGATAGATTGGATAAAATAAGGATAAGAAACAAGTATGTTGTTTAAGGAATAAAAAATTATATATTTCCGTTGCGACGGATAAAATGATAAAAATGAGTAAAAAACAATATTGGAAAGGGCTTGAAGAAATTAACCCTTCATCACAATACAAAGAAGCAGTTTCAAACGAGTTTCAAGAAGATTTGCCTTTTGCAGATGTGGAGAACATTGCCTTTGCAACTACTACTCGTCGTGACTTTTTGAAATACCTAGGCTTTAGTACTGTTGCTGCTACCATCGTAGCGAGTTGTGAAATGCCAGTACGAAATGCAATTCCTTATGCCATTAAGCCTGAAAATGTTACACCGGGTGTTCCATTAATGTACGCGTCTACCTATGTAGATGGAGGAGAGGCTGTACCAGTATTGGTGCGCACTCGCGAAGGACGTCCTATAAAAATTGAAGGTAATTTTGATTCTACCTTAACTGGCGGTGCTACTACTGCGCGTGTTCAAGGATCTGTTTTGGGTTTATATGATGCTGCTCGTTTGAAGCATCCAACTTTAGATAAACAAGAAGCAAGTTGGGAAGTAATTGATAGAACAGTAATGGATGCAATGACTGCAATGGGAAGTGCGCCATTATATATTGTTTCCTCTACATTAAACAGCGCATCTACAGAGCAAGCAATTGCACAATTCACACAAAAATATCCAAATGCAAAACATGTTATGTATGATGCAATGTCATACAGTGGTATGTTAGACGCTAATTTAAATTCATTTGGGAAACGAGCAATACCAGCTTATCGATTTGATAATGCTAAAGTTATTGTTAGTATCGGTGCTGATTTTTTAGGCACTTGGATTTCCCCGGAAATATTTGCAAAGCAATATAGTAAGACAAGAAAAATAAGTGCAAAAAATCCTGTTATGAGTCAACACTTTCAAGTTGAAGGTATGATGAGCTTGACAGGAAGTAGTGCAGATGAAAGAGCAACTTGTAAACCATCACAATATGGTGCAATTGCATTATCCATCTTGAATGCCTTAAACGGAACGGCATCTACTTTAGCGCCGAACTTGGCAGCCATGGTTACTAAAATTGCAACTAGTTTAAATGCTAACAAAGGCAGTGCTCTAGTAGTCTGTGGTAGCAATGATGTTCATGTACAAACCATAATCAATGCCATTAACAATGCCATTGGTGCTTACGGTACAACCATTAATTTTGGTACAACTAATAATACAAAAAAAGGAAGTGACTCAGACATGAATGCATTTGCCGACGCATTAAAAGCTGGGCAAGTGGGTGGTGTGATGTTCCTAGATTGCAATCCAGTTTATGATAATGTAAACGGAAAAATAATCGCTGATAAAATAAGTGGTTTGAAATTATCTGTTTCATTCAATGATAGAAATGATGAAACTACTGCAATGTGTAAAATTGCTGCACCTACAAATCATTGGTTAGAAAGCTGGGGAGATGCAGAATCACATACTGGTTATACATCATTTATGCAGCCAACTATTGCGCCTTTATTTAAAACACGACCTTTTGCCGAATCCTTATTAAAATGGAGTGGACAGAATATAGCGCATGTTGATTTTGTTAAAAACTTCTGGCTCGCAAAATTGGGAACACAAGAGGCTTATGATAGTGCATTACAAAAAGGATTTATAGAACCAGAAACTATGCCAATGGCTGGTGCAAGTTTTGCTGGAAATATGGCGGACGCAACAGCAAAAATTACAGCTACTAAATCCAGTGCATCAGGAGAACCAGAATTAATTATTTATGAAAAAATAGGAGTCGGTCGTGGTGCATCATGGAGTAATAATCCATGGTTGCTTGAAATGCCTGATCCAATTAGTAAATGTACTTGGGACAATTATGTTTTGATGTCGCCTAATCGCTCAAAAGCTATGGGTGCAGAGTTAACAGATTTGAATGAAGTACAAAGAGATAAAAAAGTATTTTCAATAAAAGCAAACGGGCAAGATCTTAAATTACCTGTATTGGTTTTACCGGGAATGCATGATGATGTAATAGCAGTTGCAGTTGGTTATGGTAGAAGTGAAGGTGTTGGTAAGGCTGCTGCGAATGGTACTGATGTAACAGGTGTTAATGTGTATCCATTTGTTGCTAAAGATGAAACAGGTAATGCTTCTTTTTATGCATCCAAAGTAGAATTAGCGAATACTGGAAACACTTATCAGTTGGCTATTACTCAAACGCATCATAGCTATCAAAATGATAGACCAATTATTCATGAGTTTACCTTAGCGGCTTTCCAAAAAAATCCGAACGAATTATACAACGAACGCAAAGAAGAATTTGAACACTATACGCATAGCTTTGAAGATGGTGGACACAGTAGTGAACACGGCGAAGTAGCTGCAAAAGCAGATGCCGAAACAGATGCTAAAGTGGAAATGACTAAGGCGGATGAAGATTGGCAAGAAGCTTACCGAAAAAATGGTACTTTATATCCTAATCACGAAAACTTAGGTTTGAAGTGGGGGATGAGTATTGACTTAAATACTTGTGTCGGTTGTGGATCATGCACTATTGCTTGTCAGGCAGAAAATAATGTTTCTGTTGTAGGTAAGGAGCAAGTATTATTAGCACACGAAATGCATTGGATAAGAATCGATCGATATTTTGCAGGAGATCCTAGTAAACCAGATTCTATTCAAACATTATTCCAACCCATGATATGTCAGCATTGCGATAATGCTCCTTGTGAGAATGTTTGTCCAGTAAATGCAACAAATCACAGTAGTGAAGGCATCAACCAAATGGCTTATAATAGATGTATTGGAACAAGATATTGCGCCAATAACTGTCCTTATAAAGTACGTCGTTTCAATTGGAGAGATTGGAATGAAGCAGATTGTTTCGAAGACAATGCTTATACGGATGGCAAGCGTGATGATATGAATAACGATATTACACGTATGGTTTTAAATCCTGACGTGACTGTAAGAAGTCGTGGTGTAATGGAGAAATGTAGCTTCTGCGTGCAACGATTACAAGGTGCAAAAGCAACAGCGAAAAAACAAGGTCGTACATTAAAAGATGGTGAAGCAAGAACAGCATGTCAACAAGCTTGTCCTACAGATGCTATCGTATTTGGTAATGTAAATGATAAGGAAAGTGCAATTTATAAATTGCGCTACGAAGAACAGAAAGAGCGTGTATTCCATGTGTTGGAAGACATTCATACATTACCGAATGTAAACTATTTATCAAAAATCAGAAATGCAAATGTTTTACAAAGTGCTGATCCAGAAAAAGAGGAACACACTGCAAAAGCTGAGCATGCTTAAAATAAATTAATAAAATATTTAACCATTGATTGAAAAACTTTGGCAAAAAAATAAAGAGGTATGCATTTAAAATACGAATCGGTTATAAGAGAACCCTTAGTAGACGGCAATAAAAGTTATCATCAGGTAACTGAAGATATATGTGCGACTATTGAGAATAAACCAACCAAACTTTGGACTATAGGCTTTTTGATCTCAGCTTCATTGCTAGCATTTGGCATGTTTAGTGTAACTTGGGAAGTGTATTGGGGAACAGGGGTTTGGCATTTGAACAAAACTATTGGATGGGGATGGGATATTACCAACTTCGTTTGGTGGGTAGGTATTGGTCATGCTGGTACTTTAATCTCAGCTATCTTACTACTTTTCCGACAAGGTTGGCGAACGGGTGTAAACCGTGCAGCAGAAGCGATGACCATTTTTGCGGTAATGTGCGCAGGTCAATTTCCAATTTGGCATATGGGTCGTGTTTGGGATGCTTTTTTTGTATTACCTTACGGAAATACAAGAGGTCCTTTATGGCCTAACTTTATTTCACCTTTACTTTGGGACGTATTTGCAATTTCTACTTACTTTACTGTGTCATTGTTATTTTGGTATTCTGGTCTTATTCCTGATTTCGCAACTTTAAGAGATAGAGCGAAGACCAAATTTAGAAAAGCAGCTTATGGAGTCGTTTCCTTTGGATGGGCTGGTAGTGCAAAACATTGGCAACGTCATGAAATGTTATCTTTAGTATTAGCTGGTTTAAGTACACCATTGGTATTATCTGTGCATACGATAGTATCCTTTGACTTCGCTACATCTATAGTACCAGGTTGGCATACAACAATTTTCCCGCCTTACTTCGTTGCGGGTGCTGTATTCTCTGGATTTGCAATGGTACAAACACTTTTGGTTATTACTCGTAAAGTATTGAATTTGCAGGAGTATATTACAATTGGTCATATTGAAGCAATGAATAAAGTTATTGTTTTAACTGGTTCTATTGTTGGTGTTGCTTATTTAACAGAATTATTTATCGCTTATTTCAGTGGTGTTCTTTGGGAGCAAGAAGCTTTCCGTTTACGTGTATTAGGACCATATTGGTGGGCTTATTGGGCAATGATGACTTGTAACGTAGTTTCGCCTCAGTTATTTTGGTTCAAAAAATTAAGACGTAATGTTTGGTTTACATTCTTCATGAGTATCATTGTAAATATTGGGATGTGGTTCGAGCGCTTTGTAATCATTATGGCATTACATCGTGATTATTTGCCAAGTAGCTGGAGCTATTATACACCATCATGGACTGAAGTAGGATTCTATTTAGGCTCTTTTGGATTGTTCTTTACATGCTATTTCTTGTTTGCTAAATATTTTCCAGTTATTGCAATTGCTGAGATTAAATTTATATTGAAAACAAGTGGCGAGAACTATAAAAATAAAATGACGGAATATGAGGACCAGACGAATGAACATTTTTTAGAAGAACAAACACATCATCATTAATTTGTAGTATTGTTTAGATAATATAAAATAATGAATAAAAAATAAAAAGATAAATTGAATTTGGTTTTTGATCTTTTGAATCGGAATTAAATCAATGCAATATTTAAAATTAATAAAATGAGTATTAAAAAATTTGCAGTAGCCGTTTATGATGATGAAGCAGTTTTATTTCCTGCCGTCAAAAAAGTGCGCGGTGCTGGATATAAAATTCATGATGTGTATACACCTTTTGCTGTGCATGGATTGGATGTTGCCTTAGGCGAGAAGGAGAGTGATTTACACATCGCTGGATTTATTTATGGTATAACAGGAACTTGCACAGCCCTTGGTTTTATGGGTTGGATATTTACTACAGATTGGCCTCAAAATTTTGGAGGTAAACCACATTTTCCATTGCCTGCATTTATTCCTATAACTTTTGAGCTTACCGTATTATTTGCTGCTGTAGGTATGGTACTTACTTTTTGCTATTTGAATCAAATTATGCCAGGTGTAAAGAAACATATTTTTCATCCAAGACAAACAGATGATAAATTTGTTTTAGTCATTGAAGTAAATGAGAATACGGCAAAGGAAACTGAAACTTTTTTAAAGACCACAGGCGCGGAAGAAACAAACATACAAGTGGCAGAAGCAGATTGGTGGTTTGGCCGTTTTGACAAAAGAGAAGATTACGAAATTCAAGAACAATTAGCTTAAGCAAATGAATAAGATAACGATATACATTCTATTTGTATTGACTGCAACAGTCATTGTTTCCTGTAGTGAATACAGTAGAAAACCAGGCAGAACTTATGCACCAGATATGGTGTATTCTAGAGCAGTTGATTATTATAATGGCACTGCCAAAATAGATTCACAACATGGTACATATAATAAAATGCCAGTACCCGGAAGCATTGCTCGTGAGCAATCATTACCAGATCATATCGGTGAAAATGATACCTCATTAGCTAACGCGGCTACTTGTAAGTTTGAACTTAAAGAAAAAGATTTGACAGAAGGGAAAAGACTTTATTTAATTTATTGTGGTATTTGTCATGGAGAACAATTAGATGGTAATGGTCCTTTATACAGTAGTGGTAAATTTGCAGCAATGCCAGCAAATTTGAAAAGTGGTGAAAAATATTTGAAAATGAGCCAAGGCAGAATTTACCATGCTATTGTTTATGGTAAGAATGCAATGGGAGCCTATGCAAGTCAATTGGATACGAAGCAACGTTGGATGGTAGTGGCTTATATCAAAAAAGTGCAAAGTGAAAATGGTGGTGAAGTTTTTTCAATGATCACAACAGAAGGAAGCGATTCAAGTGCAAAAGGCCCAATGACCAAATCAATTACGGTTGTTCCACCAGTAAATACTACAGTAGCAAATACTGCTGATAAAAAGGACAAAAAATAAATAGATTATTTATAAAATAAAGTAAGAAATGTTGAATCAAGAATTTAAAGTACCCGCCAAACTGAAGACCACTAGTCTAACATTGTTAGCTATAGGTATTGTTACCTTGTTAGCAGGTGTGTTTACATTATTAATGAGCCATGACCAAATGAGTCAGAATAGATTTTGGGCAGTATTGCTTCAAAATAGTGTTTTCTTTTTATTAATTTCATTAGCAAGTGTTTTTATACTAAGTGCTACTTCATTAGCACAAGGTGCTTGGATAGTTTCTTTCAGAAGAATACCTGAAGCAATTGGTAGTATTGTATGGGTAATGGCAATGATTGCCGGACTTGTATTATTAACTATAGTATGGACAAATAACCACCACATTTATAAATGGCTAGAAGATGGTTATATAGTGCATAACAAATTGAATGCGTTGAAGAACTTTTTCTTAAATAGAAACTTTTTCACCATTTGGACTTTAATTGTTTTAGGACTATGGAGTTGGTTTGGGATTAAACTTCGTCAACTCTCAATCAAACAAGATTCAGATCCTAAAGGTTCAACAAAAACATATTGGTTGAATTTTAATTATTCTGCTGGATTTATATTTGTGTTTGCATTGTCTCTAGCTTCTACTATTCCTTGGTTATGGATTATGAGTTTAGATGCACATTGGTTTTCAACTATGTTTAGTTGGTACACTTTTGCAAGTTCTTTTGTGAGTGGCATGAGTATGATTATGTTGTGGATTTTGTATACTAAAAGACATGGTTATTTAGGACATGTTAATGATGAGCATATTCACGATGTTGGTAAATTTATGTTTGCCTTTAGTATATTTTGGACTTACTTATGGTTCTCTCAATTCATGTTGATTTGGTACGCAAATATTCCAGAGGAAACTATTTATTTCAAAATACGTATGCATGGACCATATAAATTTTTCTATTGGATAAATATTATTTTGAATTTTGTATGCCCAATATTAATTCTTATGCCAAGACCGAATAAAAGAAATTATTTCGTAGTTACTTTGGTTGCTATAATTATTCTCACCGGGCATTGGATTGATTTTTATCAAATGGTAATGCCAGCAACAGTCGGTGAAAATTGGCATATCGGTTGGTTCGAAATAGGAATAGTTTGCGGTTTTATTGGATTAATAATTAGTTTAGTAAGTAACAAATTAACCAAAGCTCCCTTAGTGCCACAAAACAATCCATTATTAAAAGAAACGATCATTCATATAAGCTAAAATAAAATTATTTATGTCAGGATTAATGTTAGTATTTCTTGTTGTTTTAATATTTGTAGTGCTTTATCAAGTCGCTAGATCAAGCGAAATGGTTGCACAAATACAAGGTGAACAGCAATTTGATAAGAAGAGAAATAAAATACTTGGGTTTTCCATGTTGATACTCATGATTGCTTTCTTTGTTGGAATAGTTTGGTGTCACGAATATATGTTGCCATTAATGGGACCGGAAGCTGCATCTAATCATGGCGTGCAATATGACTTCATGTTTAAAGTTACTCTATGGGTAACTGGTATCGTATTCGTTCTGACTCAAGTATTATTGTTTTGGTTTTGTTTCAAATACCAACGTAATGGTGATAAAGCACCTGTTTTCTTTGCACATAGTAATAAATTAGAATTAATTTGGACAACGGTACCAGCCATTGCCATGGCTGTATTGGTTGCTATCGGTTTGAAAGCTTGGTTTACAATGACAGGTGAGGCACCGAAAGGGGCTATGCAAATTGAAATTGTTGGTAAACAATTCAATTGGATTTCTCGTTATCCTGGACCTGATGGTGAATTGGGAAAAAAGTATTTTTTGAATATCAATGATAAAGATAATTTACTTGGACAAGATTGGACAGACAAACGTAATATGGATGATATCATTATTCCAAATGGTGAATTGCGTTTAGTAAAGGATGTACCAGTAGAATTAATTATCGGTTCGCGCGATGTAATTCATGATGTAGGTCTTTCTCATTTTAGAATGAAAATGGATGCGGTACCAGGTATCACTTCTAGAATTTGGTTTACGCCAACTATTACTACTGCAGAAATGAAAAGGAAAACAGGAAATGAGAATTTTGTTTATGAATTATCTTGTGATCAAATGTGCGGTAAAGGGCATTATTCAATGCGTGCAGTAGTAGTGGTAGAAACACAAGCTGAACATGATAAGTGGTTGAAGGAACAAAAATCCTATTATGTACAAAATCATCCTGAGGAATTTCCTGCGGAAGCACCTATAGTTGCGCCAGTAGATTCTTCAAAAAAAATAACAATGAATAAATAAGTAAAAAATGAGTAACGAAGCTGCTATACACACCGATGTTCATACACACGACAGTCATGGTCATCATGATGATCATGCACATCATGAACACAAACAACATTTTATCACGAAGTATATATTTAGCCAAGACCATAAAATTATTTCTCGTCAGTTTTTGATTACGGGTATTTTTTGGGCAATTGTTGGTGGATTAATGTCTGTCTTTTTTAGATTGCAACTAGGCTTTCCTGAACAAACGTTTAAAGTGCTTACTATGTTTTTAGGCGATTGGGCTCATGGTGGTAAGATGGATCCTGAAATGTACTATGGTTTGATAACTATTCATGGAACTGTACTTGTATTCTTTGTATTAACAGGAGGACTAAGCGGAACTTTCGCTAATTTTTTAATTCCTTTACAGATTGGAGCTCGTGATATGGCATCTCCTTTTTTAAATATGTTATCCTATTGGTTTTTTGCCATTGCAGGTGTAATTATGTTTAGTTCATTATTTATCACAACTGGTCCAGCATCGGGTGGATGGACCACTTACCCACCACTAAGCGCATTGAAAGAAGCTTCTATGGGTTCAGGATTAGGAATGGATTTGTGGTTAGTAAGTATGGCATTATTTGTTGTGTCGTCTTTGTTGGGTGGACTAAATTATATAGTTACTATTTTAAATATGCGTACTAAGGGAATGAGTATGACTCGTTTGCCTTTAACTATATGGGCTTTATTATTTACTGCTATTCTTGGCGTTCTTTCATTCCCTGTGCTATTATCAGCAGCTGTATTATTATTGTTTGACCGACATGCAGGAACTAGTTTCTATCTATCAGAAATTTATGTTGCTGGTAAGGCATTACCTAATGTAGGCGGATCGCCAATTTTATACCAACATCTATTTTGGTTCTTAGGTCATCCTGAAGTTTATATCATTATGTTACCAGCTATGGGTATGGCTTCTGAGATATTGGCTACACATTCTCGTAAACCTATCTTTGGTTATTTTGCTATGATATTATCTCTTATCGGAATTACTTTATTGGCATTCCTTGTATGGGCGCATCATATGTTTGTAACAGGTATGAGCCCTTTCTTAGGTGGTGTTTTTGTGCTTCTTACTTTGCTTATCGCGATACCATCGGCAGTAAAAGTTTTCAACTGGTTGACTACAATTTGGAAAGGAAATATTAGATTTACTGTAGGCATGTGTTTCGCACTTGGATTTGTTTCCTTATTTATTTCTGGTGGATTGACTGGTTTATTTCTAGGGAATTCGGCTTTGGATATTCACTTGCATGATACTTACTTTGTAGTTGCACACTTTCATATTGTAATGGGTATTTCTGCATTCTTTGGTATGTTCGCAGGTATTTACCATTGGTTCCCTAAGATGTACGGTCGATTTATGAATAATACAATGGGCTATATTCATTTCTTTATCACTTTTGTTGGTTCTTATGTCATATTTTGGCCTATGCATTATGAAGGTGTTGCTGGTATGCCACGTAGATACTATGATTTCTCGAATTGGGAATCATTCAAACAGTTTGGCGAATTAAATCAAATGATTAGTATAGCTGCTATCATTGTATTCATTGCCCAATTATTTTTCGTATTCAATTACTTTGTAAGTATTTGGAAAGGGAAAAAAGTTACAGATCCAAATCCTTGGCAATCAAATACATTAGAGTGGACCACGCCAATCAAACCTGGACACGGTAACTGGGATGGAGAGATTCCTGAAGTACATCGTTGGGCTTATGATTATAAAGACGATGGAAACGGTGGGGATTTTATACCACAGCATATTCCGCTCAAAGAGGGTGAGGAAAGCCACTAGACTTTTTATTCATCGGCCAAAGGACAAAATGAAATTTTCATTTTGTATTTCGACATGATTTTACAATCAACTATTTTATCGTATACCATGACTAAGATAATTCAGAAATTAAAGGATTATCAACAGTTGATGAAACTCAATTTGAGTATGTTAGTTGTTTTTTCTAGCGTAGTTGGTTATATTATAGTTCCTGATTTGAAAGTAGAATGGCGGAATGTCTTGTTATTATTTATAGGCGGATTGCTCGTTACTGCTTCTGCTAATGCAACGAATGAAATAATAGAAAAAAATACGGATAAACTAATGAAAAGGACAATGGCAAGACCATTGCCTGATTCTAGAATGGGTATTATTGAGGTTTGTTCATTCATCGTAATCACATTGGCAATTGGATTATTTATCTTAGCCAAAAATTTTAATTATTCTTCTGCACTTATTGCATTCATTAGTTTTTTGCTCTACTCTTTTATTTACACGCCATTAAAACGGATTTCATCCATCTCTGTATTGGTTGGTGCAATACCAGGTTCATTGCCTTGTTTAATTGGATGGTCGGCAGCAACGGAAACGGGGCATATTTGGAGTTGGCCTGCATGGACTTTATTTATTATTCAATTCTTTTGGCAGTTTCCACATTTTTGGTCTATCGCTTGGATAGCCCATGAAGATTATGAAAGAGCAGGAATGAAGATGTTGCCACGTGCTGGTAAGATAGGTTATTTCACTGCTTTTCAATGTGTATTATATAGTGCTATTTTAATTCCATTAAGCGCATTACCAATGGTAGTTGGTTTAGGTGGAATCATTTCTATTACAGGTCTGGGATTAGCAGGTCTTTGGATGTTATACAATTCCATTCAATTTTTAAAAAACAATTCAGATACGAAAGCACGGAAGGTGATGTTTTCTTCTTTTGTGTATTTGCCTGTAGTACTAATTACCTTAGTAATTGATAAGTATATCTATTTTTATGGGTAGAGTAATTTGGTATTAATTAATCGTAAATCCTGTCAAATTATATTAAATTTCAGAAATATAATTTGGGCTAGCTGCAAATGTTTTTGGAAATTCAAAATAGTCTTGGTTTGAAGTATGTCTCAAAATTAAGATGCCCCATTTCTCTAATTTACCTTCTGAATTTTGTAGGAAAAATTTTCAGAGGTTCCATTCTTGCCAGGTTTTTTTACTACTAAATAATAAGACCCTGCTGCTAAAGAATGAACATTCAAAATCCATTTATTAGTTCCTTCTTTCAATGGAAGGGTTTTGCTTAATACTATTTTACCTGCAGCATCAAACAATTGATATGAACCTGTAGCTTCTGCCGCTTCTAATGTTTCTACAAAAAGTATATCCTCTGTTGGATTTGGATATACTTTGATGTTGTCCATATCATTATCAATGCCTTGACTTGTTGGATTTGTAGACGACACACTTCCTTTTGATGTAGGTTGTAAAAAGCCTTGTGTGACAATTAAATTCGCATTTTTTTCAGTAGACACCAAAGTCATTTCGCCAATACTGTACTCATAAGTATTTCCATTAATGACAGCGGAATGGCTACTCACATTAAAACTTGTTTGTGCAAATGCAGTTCCAATTGAACAAATAAAAAGCAAGGATATGGTTATTTTTTTCATGATTGGATTTTTTAAAGTGGTTGCTAAGGTAAAACAAAATAAGTATTTAATAGATGTAGCTCGTAAAATTTTATTTGGATGCAAATGTATAAAACCTGTGTCTTTTGAAACAACAACTACTTTCTGTGAAATTCATTTAGCTTTGTCGCGCAAACAATATTATCCTTGTCAATCTCTGTATTCATATTTACACCGCCATTTACACAACTCAATACACCGTACCCAGCGTCTGCTTATTTGAAGGGGTTTTTAAATACGAAAAATATAACTTCATTTCAAGCAGATTTAGGTATAGAGGTTGTCTTGGCAATTTTCTGTAAAGAAGGACTCAGTGCTATTTTCAAGCGAATAGAACAATCGGACTTACCCTTATCGGATAATGCTAATCGTATGTTACATCTGCAAGCACAATATATTAAAACAATAGATGGTGTAATTGGATTTTTGCAGGGCAAGAATCCAACCTTGGCGGATAGTATTTGTCAAGAAGGATTTTTACCGCGTGCTTCACGATTCGATGCTTTGCCCGATTTTCAATGGGCTTTTGGTGCCATGGGAATTCAAGATAAGGCAAAGCAAATAGCCACTTTTTATTTGGAAGATATTTCTGATTTAATACAAGAATGCATAGACGATCATTTTGGTTTTAGTAGATATGCCGAACGTATGGGGCGTTCTGCAAATGTGTTTGATGAATTATACGATGCCTTGCAAAATGAACCAACTTATATAGATACCATTTGCTTGCATATTTTAGAAGAAAAACTAAATAAACTACAACCAAAATTAGTTGCGATTTCAGTTCCATTTCCAGGGAATTTATATAGCGCGTTGCGATGTGGATTGTGGATCAAGAAAAATATGCCCCATGTGAAAGTCGCACTGGGTGGTGGTTTTGCCAATACCGAATTGCGTTCGGTATCAGATGAACGTGTATTTGAATGTGTCGATTTTATTTTGTTGGATGATGGGGAATCACCATTAGAATGTTTGCTAGAATATATAGATGGCAAGAGACAATTGAATGAATTGAAAAGAACATTTTGTCTTGTCAACAAACAGGTGATGTATATAAATAATTCAGGTTGTAATGACTATAAACAACATGAACTTGGTACGCCTGATTATCGTGATTTACTTTTAGACAAATATATTTCAGTCATAGAAATAGTAAATCCAATGCATCGATTATGGAGCGATGGCAGATGGAATAAATTGACTATGGCACATGGTTGCTATTGGGGCAAATGTACTTTCTGTGATATATCATTAGATTATATAAAAACCTATGAACCATTAACTGCTTCACTATTGTGTGATAGAATAGAAGAGTTAATAGCACAAACTGGACAAACTGGATTTCATTTTGTGGATGAAGCTGCACCACCGGCATTAATGCGTGCCTTGGCAATTGAAATTTTAAAACGAAAATTAGTCATCACATGGTGGACCAATATTCGTTTTGAAAAAAGTTTCACTAGAGATCTTTGTTTATTGTTGCGTGCTTCCGGCTGCATTGCTGTTTCGGGTGGTTTAGAAGTCGCTTCGGATAGACTATTGCTTTTGATAGAAAAAGGAGTTACAGTAGATCAAGTAGCGAAAGTAACCAGCTATTTTACGCAAGCAGGAATTATGGTTCATGCTTATTTGATGTATGGATTTCCAACACAAACCGCACAAGAGACGATCGATTCATTGGAAATGGTAAGACAAATGTTTGAAACAGGGATTTTAAAATCTGCTTTTTGGCATCAATTTGCGATGACTGCACACAGCCCAATAGGACTGCATCCGGAAAAATATCAAGTAGAGAAAGAACAAGATACTCTCGGTTCATTTGCCAATAATGATATTGTGCACATCGATAAAAAAGGGGCTAAACATGATGCATTTAGTTTTGGTTTGAAAAAATCATTATTCAATTATATGCACCATACTTGTTTGGATAAACCATTACAACATTGGTTCGATTTTAAAACACCTCTTACCAGCATTCCGAAAGATTATATCTTGAAGGTTTTAAACAATGAGGTAATGCCTGTAATAAAACCATCCTCAAAAATTATCTTTATAGGCAATATGCCAACGGTTTCTTTTTCGGTGCAAAGTAAAAAAGGAATGCAACGCGAAATGATGAGTTTGCTTTTTTTTACAGCCATAGAAAATATAAAAATTCAATTACCAAAAGAGAATGGAGAATGGTTGTTGACCTTATTACAAAATGCGCATATCGATAATGCAAATGCGATGACCATGCAAGATGCGATGCTTAGTTATGCAGCTGCAGGTTTAGAAGATTTTGATTTATTCTGGTACAATAAACCAATGAATGGATTGAATAGAGTAGGGCTTTTGGTGTAAATCTTGAGATTTGCGTTCATCATTTTACATTCCTTTTAGATAGGAAAAAGAAGTTTCAATAGAGGATGCATTGCGGCAACGATTGTAGCGGAAATCCTTTTTGCTGGCTCTGCAGCAAAAAGATTGCAGCGTAAAGCGTGTTCGCCGCCCAAATTATTTTTATTATAGGATGTAATGTTCCATTTCAACTTTAGGAATTTTAGCTCTCGATATAAGCTTTGTCCATACACACACCAAACTAAAAAAATACCTACATTTGCGCACAAATAAAAAATGCCGCATGAAGAGAATAATATTAGCGATTGGAATGGTTTGGATAGTGTTGGGTAGTTGCAAGAAAAAAGATGATGGCTGCACAATACCTACCACTACAGCTGCGGATAGTGAAATTTTAGCCTTGAAACAAGAACTGATTTCTCAAGGAATTAATGCAACACAAGATAGTCATGGATTTTTTTATAAAATCAATAGTGCTGGAAGTGGCGATAAACCAGATTTATGTTCAAGCGTCACCGTGAATTATACAGGAAAATTAATGGATGGTTCTGTATTTGATGCAAACAATAATATTACCTTTTCATTGGGTAAATTAATTGTCGGATGGCAAGAAGGGATTCCATTAATTGCAAAAGGTGGTAGTATAGAATTATATCTTCCACCTTCATTGGCATATGGAAACACCGCACAAGGTGGCATTCCTGCGAATTCAAATTTAATTTTTCAAATTGATTTGTTGAACGTGCAGTAATTTGCAAATTCCAAAAATCAAATTCCAAATACGTACCCCCAATTTTCAAATTTTCCAATTTTCAAATTTTCCAATTTTCAAATTTTCCAATTGCATTTTCAAATTCAAACAACTTTCTACTTTTTACTTTCGACTTTATACTAACTACTAATTACTAACTACTAACTACTAAAAAATGTACAAACTAGACACACAACTCATACACGCAGGCATTAGCCCAGACCCAAGTACTGGCGCCATCATGACCCCAATATATCAAACTTCCACTTATGTGCAAGAAGCGCCTGGCGTGCATAAAGGATATGAGTATGCACGTACACAAAATCCTACACGAACAGTTTTGCAGAATGCATTAGCAGCGATTGAACAAGGGAAACATGGATTGTGTTTTGGTTCTGGTTTAGCAGCAACAGATGCTATCGCGAAATTATTGAATCCAGGTGATGAGGTAATTTCTACGAATGATTTGTATGGCGGTACTTATCGAATATTTACAAAAGTATTTGAACGTTACGGAGTTAAATTTCATTTTACCGGAATGTCTGATATGTCTTCTATTGAATCTTTGGTTAATGCAAATACCAAAATGATTTGGATAGAAACGCCAACAAATCCTTTACTCAATATTATAGATATAGAAGCGTGTGCAGCGATTGCAAAAAAGCATAATTTATTATTGGTGGTGGACAATACATTTGCTTCTCCTTATTTGCAAAATCCATTGACTTTAGGTGCTGATATTGTTGTTCATTCTGCGACAAAATATTTGGGCGGACATTCAGATGTAGTACATGGTGCCATCATTGTAAACTCGGATGAGTTGAATGAAAAATTATCTTTTATTCAAAATGCGTGTGGTGCTGTTCCTGGTCCACATGATTGCTGGTTGGTGTTGCGTGGAATCAAAACTTTGCATGTTCGTATGCAGCGCCATTGCGAAAATGGAGAAAAAGTTGCCCATTTTTTACGCAATCATCCAAAGGTAGAAAAAGTATATTGGATAGGATTTGAAGATCATCCGAATCATGATGTAGCCAAAAAACAAATGCGTGGTTTTGGTGGCATGATTTCTTTTATTTTGAAAGGAGATGTATTAGAAGATGCTATGAAAGTATTGAGCGGAACAAAATTATTTGCATTGGCTGAATCGCTTGGTGGTGTAGAAAGTTTGATTGGTCATCCAGCTAGCATGACACATGGTTCTATACCACGTGAAGAACGCATTAAAAATGGTTTAGCCGATTCACTCATCCGCTTAAGCGTAGGTATTGAAGATGTACAAGATTTAATAGATGATTTGCAAAATGCCATTGGATAATGCAAATTGTTCTAAACGTATTATCATGTGTGCATTCTCAATTTTCAGTAGCATTTTGTGATGCAAGATTTACGTAAATTTCTAGATCAAAAAGTAGTAGAATATAATCAGCTAAAGTTTATTGAGCGGGATCCAATTTGTGTCCCGCATCGATATGCTAAAAAACAAGATATTGAAATTGCAGGTTTTTTTGCGGCTATATTGGCTTGGGGAAATCGTACAACCATAATTCAAAATGCAACAAGAATTATGAATGCCATGGACAATGCGCCGCATGATTTTATTTCTCATCATTCAGATAATGATTTGAAAGCATTTTTAGATATCAAGCATCGAACATTCAATGCTACGGACTTACTTTATTTTATTCATTTTCTACACTTTCATTACAAACAAAATGATAGTTTGGAATCTGCATTTTGTAGAAACAAAACAGAAGGAATGAAGGAAAGGCTTACTGCATTTAATCAGTATTTTTTTTCTATTGAACATCCGCAACGAACCCAAAAACACATTTCATCTCCAGCAAAAAATTCTGCTTGTAAGCGCTTGAATATGTATTTACGTTGGATGGTCCGACAAGATAAACAGGGTGTAGATTTTGGCATTTGGAAAAAAATAAAAATGAATGAATTAATATGTCCTTTGGATATACATGTATCTAATGTGGCATTTCGTTTACAATTAATTCCTCAGCAAAAAGCCAATTGGCAAATAGCCCAAATCCTCACGGAACGATTAAGAGAATTTGATGCAAAGGATCCAGCCAAATATGATTTTGCTTTATTCGGATTAGGTGCTGAAGAAAAAGTGAGGTAAAGTAAACTGCAAGAAATAAATGAAAGCCTGATTTTCTTTTTGAATGCGACTATACTTTTTTTGAAAATTAATTCAGTACGTTTGTTATCATTCAAATAGGAAATATGAAAAAGCAAACAAACATTTTACGAAGGATATTACTGACTTTTATTTTAGGGCTGCAAATTTCTGTATCGCTATTTGCACAAAGTAAGCCAGCTTATATCATTTATAATTCGAATGGAAAGAAAGTATCGTATGCAAAAATGCATAGAGCAGCCGCATCATCCGATATGGTATTATTTGGCGAACAACATAATAATGCTATAGCACATTGGTTGCAATTGGAATTGACCAAAGATTTACTGCAAGAGCGAGCGTTAACCTTAGGTGCTGAAATGTTTGAGGCAGATAATCAAGATGCATTGAATAAATATTTATCTGGTAATATCACGGTAAAAAAATTAGATAGCATCGCTCGATTATGGCCAAATTTTACTACAGATTATAAACCATTAGTTGATATAGCGAAAGACAGTCATTTGGTTTTTGTAGCTACAAATATTCCACGTCGACATGCTGGACTTGTGGCTAAAGGCGGCTTTGAAAGATTGGATACCATTTCGGCGCAAGAAAAAAAATGGATTGCCCCATTGCCAATTGCATATGATTCTACGCTTTCACAATATGAAAATATGATACAGATGATGGGTGGACATGGTGGCGCCAACATGCCGAAAGCCCAAGCAATAAAAGATGCAACCATGGCCTATTTTATTTTACAGAATTATAAACCGGATAGTTTATTTATTCATTTCAATGGCGCATACCATAGTGATTACTATCAAGGTATTTTATGGTATTTGAAAAATAAACAAGCCGATTTAATGTATACTACTATTAGTACTGTTACGCAAACAGACATTAGCAGCCTAGACGAAGAAAACATTGGCAAAGCGGATTTTATTATTTGTGTCGATGAAGATGTGACTACGACTTATTAAAGTAGTAAACTTTTATTACAACCCAATCCATTTTGTTAGTTGAAAGAATAAAAAATTTCTATTCGCATTTGTTGTAAATTTATTTTTTAAAAAATAAACGCATGAGCAAGTTAGCTATTTTATTCTTGATCTTTTTCAGTTCAACTGGTCTTGCACAGAATGCAGGAAATATATGGTACTTCGGACAAAACGCTGGCTTAGATTTCAATACTTCGCCGCCAACTGCTTTATCCAATGGTGCATTGAATACAACAGAAGGATGCGCTAGTATTGCGGATCCTATTACAGGACAATTACTTTTTTATACAGATGGTATAAGGGTATGGGACAAAACGCATACTGCCATGCCGGCAAGTATAACAACGCCGCTCAATGGAAATCCATCTAGTACACAAAGTGGTGTGATAGTGCCAAAACCAGGAAGCCCGACTATCTTTTATATTTTTACTACACCGGCACAAGTGAATTTACTATCTTCTAATGATGCTCTATGCTATAGCATAGTAGACATGAGTTTGAATGGTGGGAATGGTAATTTAACTTCCATCAATAATCCTATCATGAGTTTGAGTACAGAGAAAATTGCCGTGGTGGGTAATTGTAATAATTCTGCATTTTGGATAGTAGGGCATAAATGGAATTGCGATAGTTTTTATGCCTTTCGATTGACTGCTACTGGATTGTCAGCGCCTGTAAAAAGTAATACTGGCATCGTGCATCAAGATATTGGGAGTGGAGTCAATGCAGAATCTATTGGATATATGAAATTTTCATCGGATGCAAAAAAATTAGGTGTGGTGATAGATCAAAATTTGAATACCGTACAAATTTTTGATTTTAATGACGTTACTGGCATTGTGTCTAATCCGATTACGGATGTGTTTACGCAAGCAGAAATTCCGTACGGTTGTTCATTTTCACCAGACAACAGTAAATTTTATGTTGGCAATTTTTCGAATACGAATTCACTATTGCAGTACGATATGAATGCAGGTAATGGTGCAGCAATTCTAGCGAGTCGATATACTGTGGCGAGTTCACCTTATTTTGTAGGGGGATTGCAAAATGGACCTGATGGAAAAATGTATGTTTCTCTTTATCAACAATCTTTTTTGGATGTAGTCAATAATCCAAATGCTTTGGGTGCCGCATGCATGTATCAAGCGGCGGCTATCAATCTTGCGCCTGGTACTATTTCATTGATAGGCTTACCGGGTATAGTTGAAAGTTTCCTATCGCCTGGTCCACCAAGTACAATTGACTTTCCAGCTATAACAGATTTTTGTATTGGTGATACTGTTTATGCACCGCAGGTGTCTTCAGTACACTTTACCATTACGCCATCAAATCTATATTCTGTGAATGCAGATTCATCCATGATCTTATTTTTCCCAATGACTACAACAACTTATACAATAGTAAGTAGTGGAGTTTGTGGCAGCAATGATACTTCTTTTTTAACCATTCATATTACACCAAATCCACATGCTGATTTTAGTTTTGTACCAACATCACCTAGTTTGAATGATGCAACTATCACCTTACAAAATACAAGTCAAAACGCAGTGACTTATGCATGGTATACCAATAATATTCTGCAATCAACGAATACCTATTATACGTTTCCGAACCCAGGTTTGGGTTCATTTTGTTACAATTTAATTGCTTATAATGCATTACAATGTTCTGATAATATTACCAAGTGCATTACGATAGAGGACACCTTGGTGAGTACTATTTTTATTCCTAATGCATTTTCTCCTAATGGCGATGGACTCAATGATGTTTTTAGAATACAAGGCACAAATATTAGTCTTACTGAATTGAATATTTATAATCGATATGGCGAATTAATTTTTACCAGCTCTGATATTCTTGCTGGTTGGAATGGAAAGCAAAAAGGGAAATTATGTGACGGGGGTGTTTATTTTTATTCACTGATTTATTATGATAGTAAGTACAAACAACATGTTGTAAAAGGCGATATCACCTTGATGTTGTAGGTAAAGCCCAAAAGTCAAATCCCAAATTCCAAAAATGAAATTCTAAATTCTCCATTTTAAAATTTTCAAATCTTCAAATTGCCAAATTTTCAAATTAATAAATGAATCTACTTGCCAACGAAACCTCACCCTATCTTTTACAACATGTCCATAACCCAGTGCATTGGATGCCTTGGGGGGAAGAGGCCTTTAAAAAGGCACGTGACGAAAATAAACCTGTATTAATCAGTATTGGCTATTCATCATGCCATTGGTGTCATGTGATGGCGCATGAAAGTTTTGAAGACCAAGAAACAGCTGATTTAATGAATACCTTATTTGTCAATATAAAAGTGGATCGTGAAGAATTTCCAGATGTGGATCATTTTTATATGGATGCTGTCCAAGCCATGACAGGCAGTGGTGGCTGGCCTTTAAACGTGTTTACTACATCAGATAAAAGTGCATTTTATGGAGGGACTTATTTCCCTCCAGTGCGAGCACACAATCGTGCATCATGGAAAGAGATATTAATCAATGTATCACAATATTATACGCAGAATAGACAGGATGTTGAACAGCAGGCTGATAAATTAGCACAGCATATGCGTCAATCAAAAAGGATTGAAAAAAGCTCGGATCAATCAAAGACTCAAGTGGCTGCAATGGCAATACAGGATTCAATTGCGTCTATAATCTTTAAAAAGATTCTTGCTCAGGCAGATACAAAAGAAGGCGGATTTGGAAATGCACCAAAGTTTCCATCTACATTTTGCATTAAATATTTATTGCTTCAAAATAAAATAAACCCTGATGAAGAAGCCCTTAGTCATGCACTTTTATCATTAGATAAAATGAGTATGGGCGGAATTTATGATCATGTCGGAGGTGGTTTTTCAAGATATAGCACTGACAAATATTGGATAGCACCGCATTTTGAAAAGATGCTCTACGATAATGCATTATTGATTGAAGTGTATGCATTATCCTTTGCCCAAACAGGGAATGAGCAGTACAAAAAAATTATTGCAGAAACGGTTGAATGGTTGAAACGAGAAATGATGAATGCTTCATTTGGATTTTATTCAGCGCAAGATGCAGATAGCGAAGGTGTAGAAGGGAAATATTATACATGGCATGCTGAGGAGTTAAAAAGTATTTTAGGCCCTGATTATGAGGACTTCTTAGCATACTTTTCTATTCGTGAAGAAGGTAATTGGGAGCATACTAATATTCTATACTCATCAAAAGAAAAAAGGGAAAACGCTATTGTATTTGAACAAAAAAAATGGCCTACGATAAAAAATATATTATATAACGTTAGAGACAAAAGAGTACATCCATTGACGGATGATAAAATATTATTAGGGTGGAATGCTTTAATGAGTAAGGCATTATGTAATGCCTATTTCTGCACAATGGATATTTCTTATTTGGATTTAGCTGAAAAAAACTTAAATTATCTCCAAAATGAATTTGCATCTATTAACCACCTTTATTTCCATACGAGTAAAAACAAACAAGCGAAGATTGTTGCCTATGCCGATGATCTGGCTTATTTAGCAGAAGCATTTATTGAATTGGCTACCATGAAAGGAGATACTTCTTATTTGTTAGAAGCCAACCGAATTGTAGATTATTTATTTAAAAATTATAAGGACACAGAAAGCTATTTTTTTAATTTTTCTCACAAAGAGTATTTACAAGTTGACGGCAATAAGCAAGATATTTATGATGGTGCTATACCTTCTGTAAATGCTGTGCTTGCTAGGGTAATTCAGTATTTGGGCATTGCATTTCAACAGGATGAGTACTTAGTTCATGCTCAAAAAATGAGAGAACAAATGTTAGAAAGATGTTTACAATACCCAACTTCATTTGCTTTATGGTCTATTGAATTGCAAAAGCAAGACCAAGTTGGTGTAGAAATATTTATTATTGGCGAAGCCGCCACACGATTTTATCTATACCTATCTACAGCTAAATATATGCCGAATGTGACCTATGTAGTTTCTTTAAAATTGGATGATGCAGTGAATGGTTTAAAAGGAAAATATAAAGCGGATGAAACACTAATATATATTTGTTTTGATAAAACTTGTTGGGCTCCTTTTAGTAATGAAATGGATGCTTTGCAGTTTATTTTAGATAGGAATTTTTAAGGAAAAATAGGTGTCATAAATCATTAAATAAGCAAGATTAAATTTCCGTTAAGATTATTTTTACTTTTTTCCTAATAAATATGCAAATAAAATATTTTTAAACTTTTTTATAAAAGAATTAAAATATCATACATATATTGTGCTGGTATTTGAATTAACAACTATTTTTAAATACATTTGCTTTCTTGTATTAAACACAATTAAACGGACTATGATTAAACAACTTTCGTTAAGATTATTAGCATTAGGGCTTATTGCCACTGCTTGGGGATGTGGAGGTGGAGGCGGACCTCAAGGCCAAGTAGTTGGTACCAAAAATAAAGTATTCGGTACAACTCCAGCGCCTGTAGGTATGACTTGGGTACCATCTGGTGTAATGCACATGGGTGCAAGTGATCAGGATTTACGTAATGCTAATGACGTAAAAAATAGAACAGTTCAGATGGTTGGGTTCTATATGGATGCAACTGAAATTACCAATTCTGAATATCGTCAATATGTAGATTGGGTTCGTGATTCAACTACACACTCTGTTCTTGGAGATGTGAAAGACAATGACGATGGATCTCAAAATATTGATTGGAAGAAAAAAATTAAGTGGACTTCCGAAGAAACCCAAGATGCTATGGCAGCTTATTATATTCCAGCTTCAGAAAGTATCTGGGGTAAGAAGGAATTTGATAATGCAAAATTGAAATACCATTATGAAACATTTGATTATGATCAAATGGCAAAGCAGTCTGTTCCAGGGCAATCTTTAAATCGTACAAATTATTTAGTTAAGTATGACATTGGTGCATATCCTGATACAACGGTTTGGATGAAGATGTTTTCTTATTCATATAATGAACCAATTGCACATCAATATTTTTGGTATCCAGCATTTGATAAATATCCTGTAGTAGGTGTAAACTGGTATCAAGCAAATGCATTTTGTCATTGGAGAACTCATTTCTGGAGAGGATATAGAGACTCAAAAAAACAATATCTTGAAGGTGAATTTCGTTTGCCAAGTGAAGAACAATGGGAATGGGCTGCACGCGGTGGCAGAACACAATCACCATATCCTTGGGGCGGTCCTTATATCGTAAATAAGAAAGGTTGTTATTTGGCGAACTTTAAACCAAACAGAGGAAACTATAGTGCTGATGGTGGTTTATACACAGTACGTGCTGATGCATATTGGCCTAATGATTATGGTTTATATAATATGAGTGGTAATGTTGCTGAGTGGACACTTTCTCCATACGAATCAAATTCTTATGGTAATATTGCGGACATGTCACCAGAAATTAGAAGCAAGGCAAAGGAATCAGACCCAACTTGGTGGAAGAGAAAAGTAACTCGTGGTGGAAGCTGGAAAGATGTGGCAAGTTTCTTGCAAGTGAGTTCACGCGATTATGAATTTGCGGATACAGCCAAAGCATATATTGGATTTAGATGTCTTGTACAATATATTGCACCAGCATTATCTAATAAACCACCAAGAAGATAGAATAACAAAGACGAGAATTAAAAGCTTTAATAATTATAAATTAAATTAAAAATGAAATCAATAGCCTTATTTTTTGAGACTTCTCAAGGAAAATATTTAAAGAACCTAGTAATCGGACTTGGTGCAGCGGTAGTACTTGTAGGTGCTTTGGCAAAATTACAACACTGGTTTTGGGCTGGTCCAGCCTTAATCGTTGGTATGAGTACAGAAGCCTTTATCTTTTCTTTGTTAGGGATATTACCTCCACACAAAGATTATTATTGGGAAAAATATTATCCGGGATTAGATGAAAATCCGCATGTTGAAGCCTATAGAAAAGGAATTAAATTTCAACCAACGCCAGTAGGCGGAGCTGGTGGAGGATCTGGTTCTTCTTCAACTGCACATATGGATAAAATGTTAGAAGAAGCAAACATGAATCCGGCAAACATTAAAAAGTTGAGCGAGAATTTCCAAAAATTTGGCGAAACAGTTAATCAAGTGAAAGATATTTCACACATTGCTTCAGCTACCAATGATTATGCAGCTAAAGCAAAAGAAGCTACAAGCGCATTAGGTCAAATGAAGGATACTTTCTTAGGTGCAACAGCTACTTTGACATCATTCAATAATGCAGCTGATGAAACTTCAAAATTTCATACACAAGTTTCTACATTGACTAAGAATTTGGGTTCATTAAATCAAATTTATGAAGTTGAATTGCAGGATGCAAACAATCATTTGAAAGCAATGAATAAGTTTTATTCTAATTTAGTGAACGCTTCTGATGCAATGCAAAATAGCGCGGATGATGCAAATAAGGCGAAAGACCAAATTGGTTTATTGGCCAAAAACTTAGGTACATTGAACCAAATCTATGGCAATATGCTAAGTGCAATGCAAGGAAGATAGTTTCTTCCAAAAAAAGTGAAATTGAAATAGTATACATTAATTAGAAAATAATTATAAAAAATGTCTTTACCTAAAGAACCTAGGCAGTTAATGATTAACCTTATGTACTTGGTACTAACAGCATTGTTAGCCATGAACGTATCGAGTGAAATTTTGAATGCCTTTAAAATTATTGGAAAAAGTATTGTGCGGTCAAATAATGCCGCAGAAGTAAGAAATACTGCTGTTTCTGCAGATTTTCAAGAATATATTGATAATCCTAAAACACAAGAAGAGAAAAGGAAAAAAGTTTCTGATGCATTGTTGTTGGCAAACCAAGTGAATGATAAAACAAAATCTTTGATTACTATTTTACAAGGGTATAAAGATCAAATTGTCCAAGCGGCAGGTGGATTGGACAAGAATGGCGAAATCAGAAGAATTGATGATTTAGATGCTGGGACCAAGGTGATGATTGAAGAAAAAAATGGGCCTAAAATGCTTCAAGAACTGAAGACATTTAAAGATGAAATTGCTGGTTTGGTTCCATCTAATGATTCTATCATGGTTGGAGCTGGTATAGGAAATAATAAAGTTATTTATGATCAATTGCCTTTGACATTTGATATGGAGAAAACTGACCTTAATCCAGATGGGGATTGGAGTTTTGGTAATTTTCATATGTCTCCAAGTATTGCAAATGTTACTTTGATTGATAAATATATTAGTGATGTCCGTTCATGCCAAACTATAGCTTTAGATAATATTTGGTCTTTGGCTACTGGAGAACACCATAAAGAAGTGCATACAACACCAAGACCATTTAATGATTATATTATCATGGTTTCAGCAGATAATAGTTTTGTTTTGCCAGGTGAAAAATATCATGCTCGTGTGGTAATGGGTGCTTATAATAAAAAATTAAACAACCTTTCTTTTGTAGTGAATGGAAAAACAATTACTCCTGTAGATGGCGTAGCTGATTTTACAGATATTGCACCTACAACTCCTGGACCTAGAAATGTAACAGTAACAGCTTCATTTAATGATACAATTCCTGGTACTAAAACAGTTCAAAGAAGAACAATACAATTAGAAAAACCTGCACAGTACTTTGTTGGTGAAGCCCAAGCCTCTATTGCATTAGATAAAATGAATGTATTATATGTTGGTCTAGACAACCCTATTACTTTTGCAGTTTCTGGTATACCAGGTGGCAATGTATCTTATACTTCAGATAATTGTAATTTGACGAAAGCGACTGGTGTGAATAAATATACAGTTGCAGTAACAAAACCAGGTGGAACAGCTTCTATTTCCTTAAAAGGAAAACGAGCAGACGGAATTGAACAAACATTTGGACCTTTCACCTATCGTATTAAAAGAGTACCACCACCATATCCTTCTATAGCAGGTAAATCAGGAGGTGCAATTGGTGCGAATGAATTGAAAGTACAAGAAGCAGTATTTGCTAAACTAATAGATTTCGTATATGAATTGGATTTCCCTGTAGTAAGCTTCACAATGACGTTGCAGCCTAAAAGAGGTGAAGCGGAAGAAGCTTCTTCAAATACAATGTACTTAACTGGTCCTAAAGCAAATCCGAGCATCGCTGCATTGATGGCAAAAATTAAAATCAATGATAGAGTATACTTCGAAAATATCAGAGCAAAAGCACCAGATGGTATAAGAAACATTGGTTCAGTAAATTTCATCATTAATAACTAATAAAATAATAAACCATATAAATCATGGGATTACTACATAAAGCAACATTTATTTTTTCTTCTGCACTTTTAGTTTGTGGAATAGCTATTGCTCAACCTGGTGTGCCACCTCCTTCTGGTGTTAATGTGGATCCAGCTACAACTGGAGGTTTCGCTACAATTGTAAAAGATGACTGGAAACCTTCCTTGCGTAAAGATGGTGTAATAGATAAAGTAGAACATAATAATTATATTACACCTTGGCAACCGATTCGTGAAGCAGATGTACTTTGGAAAAAACGTGTTTGGAGAGAAATTGATACCAGACAAAAGCAAAATATTTCTTTTCGTTATCCAGGAGATGATGAAAGTGGTGGAGGAATGTATATTGAGATTTTAATGGATGCCTTGAAAAAGGGAATGATAACTGCCTTCTCAGATGATCGTTTTACAACTCCTTTATCTGTTTCAGATGTATTATCATTAACAGTTGGCAAGCCAGATACTATTCCTGTTGAATTAGCGAATGGTGAAATCCAAATGAAAGTAGTTACGCACCAATTTAATCCTGAATCTATTACTAAATTTAGAATCAAAGAGGATTGTATTTTTGATAAAAATTTGGGTCGTATGATAACACATATTATAGGTCTAGCGCCATACATGGATAGATATAATGAAGATGGTTCTTACCGTCTGTCTATTCCAATGTTTTGGTTATACTATCCAGATATTAGAGCGAATAACGCACGTTTCGAAGTGTATAATCCAGAAAACGACGTTTACAGAATTAATTGGGATGACTTCTTTGAAAAGAGATTGTTCGCTAGTTATATTATTAAATCAACTATTAATAATCCTTTACAGGATGATATTAAATCACTCAAAACTGGTATTGATCGCCTAAATGAATCTGAAAGATTACGTGAAGAAATGTTCAATAAGGAACATGATTTATGGGTGTATTAAAATTCTAAATTATTTTAAAAAGCTACTCCGAGGAGTAGCTTTTTATTTATTACGATACTTTTTAAATGTGGACTGTTTTTCAAATCAAAAGATTTTATTTTATTAAATAAGCTTTTCTGTTCTTACTTTCGCGCGGATGAAAAAAATTGGAAGTTTTATTTGGATTTATTTTGGCTTATTCGCCCAGTTTTTATTTGCCCAAGAACCTCATTTGAAAAATTTGAAGCAACTCACCTTCGGTGGTGATAATGCAGAAGCATATTTTAGCCCTAACGGCAAATTTGTTTCGTTTCAAAGTAATAATAAAAAATGGGGTTTAGAATGTGATCAAATTTTCAAAATGAATATTGCTAAAGCCAGTAAGGACAGCAATTACATGCCTATTAAAATTAGTAATGGGGAGGGGCGTACCACATGCAGTTATATCATGCCGAATGGAAAAGATATCTTGTATGCTTCAACTTATCTTGGTTCAAAGGCATGTCCAGAGGTTATTCATATCAAAGGTAAATACGTATGGTCTGTATATCCGGATTTTGATATTTTCGTTGCAAATTCGAGTGGTAAAATACTTAGACAATTGACTAATAGTAAAGGTTATGATGCTGAAGCAACTATCTCACCAAAGGGAGATAAAATTGTGTTTACAAGTACTCGAAGTGGGGATTTAGAACTTTGGACTATGAATATCGATGGTACCAATCAAAAGCAAATTACCAATGAATTGGGTTATGATGGAGGTGCCTTTTTTTCACCCGATGGAACCAAATTAGTATATCGTGCATCACGACCAAAAACGGATGTAGAGAAAAAGGAGTATATGGATTTCTTGTCTAAAGGACTTGTAGCGCCTACTGATATGGAAATTTTTACTTGCAATGTAGATGGAAGTAATGTGCAACAAATCACCCATTTAGGCAAAGCGAATTGGGCTCCATTTTTTAATCATACTGGGAATAAAATTATTTTTTCAAGTAATCATCAAAGTACGAAGGGATATGATTTTCAATTGTGGATGATTAATATTGACGGTACAGGATTGGAGCAAATAACAACTGAGAGTGTTTTTAATGCTTTTCCTATGTTTTCCCCGGATGGAAAAAAAATAATCTTTTCATCGAATAGAAATAATCACAATACCCATGACACAAATCTGTTTATTGCCGATTGGGTGGATTAGCGCAATCTGTTTTTGTGTTAAAAGCTAATTACCTTTTTTCAGAACAATCAATTCTAGAATATTTTTCTACATTTACCGAATGAAAAAAATACTCTTTTATTCCTTTATTTTTTTAGTAACGATTCCAGCTGTTGCGCAAAGAATTCTTACTGATAATATCATGCCGCATATTTCTTATTTGTCATCAGATGAGCTACAAGGTCGTGCTACTTCAACCCGTGATGAATTAAAAGCCGCAAAATATATCGCTGAAAAATTTAAGGCAATGGGTTTAGAACCTAAGGGAACTAAAGCTTATTATGCCGATTATTTGTATAAGTATAATGGCAATATACATGATACTTCTACGGCACTACTCCCATTTAAAAAAGGTCGAAATGTGGTTGCATTCATAAATAATCAAGCGGAATATACTATCGTCATTGGTGCTCATTACGATCATCTTGGGCTTGGTTATGATCACAATAGCTTGGAAGCCAACTCTGAAGGAATAATACATAATGGCGCTGATGATAACGCTAGTGGGGTGGCTGGGGTCATTGAACTTGCACGTTATTTTTCATTGAATGGAATTAAAGAAAATTACAATTTTTTATTCATCACCTTTTCTGGGGAAGAGCTGGGATTATTAGGGTCGAAGAAATGGTGTGAAAACCCAACCTATCCATTAAATAAAATTAATTACATGATTAATCTGGACATGATAGGTCGATTGAATGATAGCACGAAAAAATTATTAATTTATGGTATTGGTACTTCATCAGAATGGACTTCATCTATAGAGAAATCAAATCATTATTTCTCTGTAAAGTATGATAGTGCTGGGGTTGGACCTAGTGATCAAACTTCTTTTTATTTAATGGGAATTCCAGTTTTACATTTCTTTACTGGTCAACATAGTGATTACCATAAACCTACAGATGATGCGTATAAAATAAATATTGCAGGCGAATCAAAAGTATTGGAACTGATAGTCGACATCATCCAAGATTTGGATGCTAAGCCAAAATTGACCTATTATAAAACAGCGTCAACGGAGTCTACAAAAATGAGTTTTAAAGTTACATTGGGTATAATGCCTGATTATGCTTTCGACGGAGTAGGCTTGCGCATTGACGATGTAACCCTAAATAAACCTGCAGCTTTAGCGGGTATACAAAGAGGTGATATCATTATTCAATTGGGAAATACAGAAGTGAAGAATATGCAAGATTATATGGCAGCATTGAATAATTATAACAAAGGAGATACTGCACTTGTTACCATTATCCGAAAGGGAGAAAAAAGGGAAATGACCGTTAGCTTTCTAAAATAAGATTGGCTAAACTAAATTTGTTCTGCGTTATTTTAATGGCACATTAACTTTATTGACCTGGTCATAAAAAAGAAAGGCTTCGCGTTGAGCGAAGCCTTTCATGAAAAGATTAGGTAATTCTTTTGCGTTGTGCCTTTTTTAATTTATACCGATGTGAAATAATAGATAGCCATCTATTATTCAATCGGCATAATACCATCTAAGATTTATAAAAAGCCCTTTGGTCTATTTTATGAATCAAGATGGAATTAGCCAATAAGATTTTACTTTTTGCTATCCAAGCCAGCATTTTTTAAGTAAGGTTGTATCTGCATTTCATGGCCAATCATATCTTTAAATGCTTGGTTTAAATCGACACTATTACCTACGGATAAAATATATTTTCTAAATCGTTCACCGTTAGCACGATTCATTCCACCATGTGCTTGCATCCAATCAAACACATTGTAATCCAATGTTTTACTCCAAGTATATGCGTAATATCCTGCAGAATAGCCGCCACTCCATATATGTGCAAAGTAAGGTGTATGATAACGAGTAGGCACTTCATTTACTAGTAGATTGTATTTTCTTAAAGCCTCTTTTTCAAATTCTAAAGTAGGTTTTATGTCACTTGCTTTTTCAATACTATGCCATGCCAAATCTAATGTGGCGGCAGCCAATAATTCTGTCACATCATAGCCTTTATTAAAAGTTTCTGCTTTCTTAATTTTTGCAATTAATTCTTGTGGTATCAACTCTTTGGTTTTGTAATGAATAGCATAGTTTTTTAATACTACCGGATCCAAAGCGCAATGCTCATTTATTTGGGAAGGAAATTCTACATAATCTCTTGGTACAGCTGTGCCTGAAAGTGTAGGGTAATTTTGATTGGCAAATAATCCATGTAAGGTATGTCCGAATTCATGGAACATGGTTGTCACATCATCGAAGCTAATGAGTGAAGGGTTGCCATTTGCAGGTTTAGAAAAATTAAACACATTCACAATAACTGGTTTTTGATGCAAGTAATGCGATTGGTTTACAAAATTGTTCATCCATGCACCTCCGCTTTTATTATCACGTGTATAAAAATCAAGATAATAAATTGCCATGGATTTACCGTCTTTATCAAATACTTCATACGCTACTACATCCGGGTGATATACAGGCAAATCATTACGCACTTTGAAGGTTATTCCGTACATCAACTTGGCAGCGAAAAATACACCTTTCTCTAATACCGTTGTCACCTCAAAATAAGGTTTGATTTGACTTTCATCCAAATCGTACTTGGCTTTACGAACTTGTTCACTGTAAAAATTCCAATCCCAAGGTTGTAGTTTGAAACCAAGATGTTGTGCATCAATTAAATCTTGAATTTCTTTAGCTTCGATTTTTGCCTTGGCAACAGATTGCATGGCAATTTTCGACAATAAATTCAAAGCGGCTGTAGGTGTTTTTGCCATTTGATCTTGTAAGCGCCATTCGGCATAACTTTTTTTACCCATCAAATTTGCTTTTTCCAAACGTAGCTTAGCCATTTCTTCCAATACAGATCGAGTGTCGCCGCTATCCTTTTTTTCGGAACGAGTCCATGAAGCATTATACAATTTTTCACGTGTTGCTCTATTTTTCAAACTTGGCAAAAGCGGTTGTTGTGTTGTGTTTAATAGACTAATTAAATATTGTCCTTCATGTCCAGCTTCCTTTGCTTTTTGTTGGGCAGCAGCTAATTCTTCTTTGCTTAATCCATCGAGTTCATTGACATCTGAAATAAGTAAAGCCCCATTTTTTCGAGCAATCAATAATTTATTACCAAACTCAGTGCTGAGGCTTGCCAAGGTTTGATTAATTTTTTTCATCTTCTCCTTGTCACTATCGCTGAGGTTGGCGCCTGCTAATTCAAATTGTTGTAAATAATATTGAACCAAACGTTTGTCTTCGCCTTTCAAAGCAACTAAGTTTAAGGCTTTGATACGTTTGTATATTTTTGAATTCAAATATAACTTGTCGTTATGTGCAGCAAAAATGGGTGCAAATTCCTCATCGATTTTTTGTAATGTCGGGTTGGTATTGGATCCTGTCAAATTACCAAATATGATAGTTGCTCGATTCAAATCGGCACCACTTGTTTCCAATGCCAATACGGTATTTTGAAAAGTAGGCGTGCTTTTATCATTCGCTATTTTATCAATTTCGGCATCATGTATTTTAAGCGCATAAATAAATGCAGGTTTAAAATGCTCGTCTTTGATACGATCAAATGGAGGTGCTTGGTATTGCAAACTGCTGACTTGTAAAAGCGGATTATCCATGAGCTCTTTGGGTTTTTGGGCGAGTAAAGATTGCGTGCTGAAACAAGCAAAAGTAACAAGGGCACCTACTAGTAAATTTTTAATCGTTGACATATAGAATTTATTTTTCATTTTTGAATTGCCGAAAATAATACAAATTATCTAGTAGTTAGTAGAAAGTAAAAAGTAGTTAGAATTCAGTAGTTAGTATTGAGAAGTTAGTAGTTAGAATTTGGAATATCATATTTTGTTTATCAAAAAAAGTATTTTCACAGCCAACAATTATCAAACAAGTATTGAAGACAATAAAAACTGGACATCATGAAATGGTATCAAACCTATTTGACAATAGCAATTATCGCAACTTTCTTTTCATGCGATACAAACAAGACAGAGGATACGCTGAAAACTAATAGCAAGGATACTTCTAAGATTACTACACCTCCAATTGTGTATGAAGACCGAAGAGAAAATTTACCTTTATCGATACACGACACGATAAAAAAATCGGCTTCCTATTTCTTTTCCAATACCAATACTAAAGATGAATTTCAATTAAGCATTGAACCAGGTATGGTAAAGAATGCAAAGGCTATTTTGAAAATAATTACTGCTGATCATAACTTGATTTACAAACAAGATTTTGATGCCTATTATTTTATCCAAGGCATATTTGAACCCGACTCTATTCCTGCAAATATTTCACAAGATGCTTATGATGCCTATATAGACAAGTATGGTAAGTCTATTAGCATGCAGCAATATGAAGCTTATTTCAAAAAAAATGTAGATAGTTTCTTCCAGTTTATTTATCCAATAAAAGAGAATAAAGAAAAAGACCTCAACGCTTGGGGCAGCGATATTTTAGATAAAGATTTTATGCAAGAAGCTTTGCGTGATACCACTATCCAATTATTTGACATTACCTGTTTTACCTGTAAAGAAGGTGGTGCCATCATTGGGTATTCTCGAAGACAAAATAAAGTAGTGACTTTATTGGAACATGATTAGTTTTTAGTCGTAAGGCGTAAGGCGTAAGTCGTAAGTCGTAAGTAGGCGACGATTTATTACTCAATAATTATTTTCTTAGTTTGAATACCACATCGTAAATAATAAATGCCTTTTGAATAATTCGAAACATCTATTTCATTTTTGAAAGAGGAGAAAATTAATTTGCACGCTGTGCGAACACGGAATAGCAAAAACGCCCCGACACTATTCGGGGCGTTTTACATGTAAGGCGTTTCTTCTATTCCGCTGAATGTTTAGCGGCTGGCCAAGTGTTTTGTCTATTGAAAATTTTTTAACTCTAAATAATATCTACATTTGTAAAAATATTATATTATGGAAGCTGTTCATATTGAAAAAATAGAGCATGATTTAAGTGCCTCGTTTGAGAAAAAACTTGCAGACGTTTGTGCTGATATTACTAAAGGAATAGAAGGTTTTGAGAAAGAGGAAATTAGGTCCAGCCCTGCAATTTGGGCGAGCATAGGATCAAAACATTTTACACTTGAAATTTGCGATTGGAAATATTCAAAAGATGGTAAAGTATTTTGTTATCTGTATACTATGTCAGACAAACACGGAGAATATTTTGATATTCATGCTGTGCCGATTTTGAACGAAGCTATTTACAATTTTATTGATGTCGTTCAGATTTCATAAAATTTCAAGTTTAGCGTTAAGTTTTTTTCTTTCTGTTAAATAGTCTTGGATGCCATTCTTAATTATCACATAACCTATTCCACAAAAAATAATTAGCAGAATTCCACCAAGCACTATTTGTCGAAATACAAATTCACCAAGTGATTTGCATTGCCTTGTTTCGCCTTTCACTCGATTGATTTTTGGGTTATTAGCCAGATATTCAACTTGAATTGGAAGCGATGAACCTTGGAAGTTTTTCATATAACCAAGGTCGTCACTTCTATCGTTAATTACTTTTCCATCCTCCGTAGTAAAATTATAGTCATAAATATCAACGATAACCGAACCTCCGCTGTGAAGATCTGAATCTGGAATTTCGTCTTCATGCTCTTCAACATTAGTGATGAAACCATTTGCAATTTTTGAGTTGGTAATGAGTTGGTATTCGTGATAAGGATTTATATTATTATTAAGATAACTCATGAACAAAATTGCGACAATTAGTGCTACTACTCCAAACGTGCATTGCTTAGTTAAATTGTAAATTAACTTCTCTTGCTGAGAAAGCGATTCAACATATTCCTTAATGTTCAAAAGCACAAGGAGGCCAACAATAAGAACCATGTCAATTATTCGCCATGTTGTTTTTGAAAAAGCAAACTGCATGAATGGATTGAACAAGATTGCAGAAGCAGAAAAGAAAATAACACTGAACCTGATTCCCCAAATACCTACAACATCTTTTGTCCTATAAGCAAAATAGATTGAGCATAAGAAAACAAACCAATGAAGGAATACATAATAGTTATGCGATTGAGTTTCCCAAACTGCAACAACAAGAATTATTGTAGTTATAATTTTAAGTGGTATGTCAAAAAGTTTGTTCATTGCTTGTCAGTTCAAAGTTAGCAGTTATCCCGAGGGCTTGCCGCTAACTTGCTTATATGACTGGTAAATGTTAATACTAATTTCAAATCATTGCCCATTGAAAACATATCAGAAGTTGTGGCTTTGTGTGATAATTGTTAATTCAACGTAAACCTAACTATTTCGATTTACAAATCCAAATCATCAAAGCATGCGCAAAAAAAATAATGTCCCACTTAGCCTCATAGAACATACCGAACAACTGAGCCAAAACAAATATACCCGGTATGGATACTATTGCCGACGACCTTGGTGTGTATTCATTGCTCTAATTATTTGCTTAATAAGCAAATCCATTTGCTCCATAAGCAAATCTATTTGCTTCATAAGTAAATCCATTTGCTTCACAAGCAAATCCATTTGCTTTTTAAGTAAATTAATTTGCTTTTTAAGTAAATCAATTTGCTTTTTAAGTAAATCAATTTGCTTTTTAAGTAAATCCATTTGCTTTATAAGCAAATCTATTTGCTTTATAAGCAAATAATAACAGTTTGCATTAGCTTTGCTACCTATTATTAAACCTTAAATAAACTATTTTTTATGCCTTACGAAAATAGTAATACCCAATTACTACCTGCCGATAGTACAGATATAGAAAGCAATAGGGCGGGACTAAAAGTCAACTTTCGCTGTTCGTGATGCTAACCCAGCGTATATCGAACTTTCGATAAGAAGTGATTTTTAATCGCAAACAAGTAGATTCGTACTTCTTTGTCCTCACTGGTAAGTCGTAAGTAAAAAGTAGAAAGTAGTGAGTTGTTAGTAGTGAGACATACTGAATTCGCCTTTGGAATTTGAACTTGCGCTGTTCGTGATGTTAGCGCAGCGCATCTCGAACTTTCGATAAGAAGCGTTTTTAATCGCAAACTTGCAGATTCGTTCTTATCACTTTCGCTCTTCGTTCTCACTCTGTTTTTTCGCGTTAGGGATAGAACGGAAATCCTTTTTTTTCTTCAAAAAAAGATTGCAGTGATAGCCCGACCCGAAGGGGAACGCTCAAAAGTAGTTAGTAGTGAGTAGTTAGTATTGAGATGTTAGTCGAAAGGCGGAAGACAGGCGTAAGGCATAAGTCGTAAGGCGTAAGGTATAAGTCTTAATTGGGAAGTCGAAAGTAAAAAGCATAAGTAGAAGTTAGTCACATCACATCTAACTACTAAATACTAACTACTCAATACTACCTAGCCTGAAACTTTGGAATTTGAAAGATCACTTCAAAGCATTCAGCTTTTCATTAATGTCCGCCAACTTCGCATTTTCAATAACTAGATCCGCTTTTATTTTTTCTTGTTCTTGTTCATTGTCAACTATTTTCCCTTCTATTTTTTTGAGATTTTCTTTGTAGGTAACACCATCTTCGATTGCATTATTATACGATTTGGTAATTTTTCTTACCAAGCTTTCTTGCTTGCTTATTTCTTTTTTCAATGCATCTACACCATCTATTGTTGCGGTTTTTGTTTTTGTCAATTCCAATAATTTTTGTTGTGCTTCCATTTCGGCATTGAAGGCGCGCATTTCTATTTCGTTCTTCGAAATTTTACTTTCCGTTTTTTGTTTGTCTTTGACCAATGACTCACCCGTTCTGATGGCGTTACTTTCTTTTCTAGATAAACCTTTCAGTACATCCTGTTGTTTTTCCAAATCTAGGTTGTATTGAAAAATAGTAGCGTCTTTCGCAAATGCAGTCAAATAATTAATGGTATTGTCAATAGCAATGGCGTCTGTTTCTGTTTTCAAAAAATTATCATACCCTTTAGAGGTAAGCATATAAAAAGTGGTGCTGGTTTTATTATCTTCTATACGCACATATACATCTATTCTATCCTTCGTAATTTCAGGAATCACTACGCCTTTATACACTTTAAATCCATCTTTGGTTTTATCTGCACTAGGTAATTTTGCATCCGTACATTTTTTCTTCCAAGCACCTTCTATAATGCTTGCTGGCATTGCATATTGCGCTATTACGCATGGTTGACTTACTTTGCTTATTTCAATCATTCCTGTTTTGGCGTCTTGTGCTTGCATAACTTGTCCTAATGAAAGGATAATCAGTAAAGAAAAAATTATTTTTTTCATGGTCATTTTTTGTTTCGGCGAATGTAGGTGATTGATAAGATTGTAACCATATTTTATAAAATAATATTGCTAAAAGAGTATTAAAACCTCGTGAAGTCAATTACTTTTACAGCCTAAAAAAATTGCGTGAGTGTAAAAAAGCTGGCTAGCCAAACTTTATGGTACGGATTAAGTAATATTCTTGGTCGCTTTTTAAATTATTTTCTCTTCTTACTGTTGGCCTATCTTTATTTGCCAGAAGAGATTGCGCAAGTAGCTCAGGTATATGTCATTGTTCCTTTCTTGAATATACTTTTTACCATGGGGCTCGAGACAAGCTATTTTCGGTATAGTAATCAAATTGAAAAACAAAAACTTTTTAATACCTTAAATAGTTTTCTGTTATTAACTACTGTCGGGCTCACGTTGCTATTATTTTTAGGTGCAACGCCAATCGTGGGTTTGATAGAAATGTCAAGGCATACTTCTTATTATTATTGGATGTTATTGATTGTGAGTTTAGATACACTTACTGTATTGCCATTTGCTAAACTTCGTCAAGAAGGTAGACCTAAAAAGTTTGCCATGCTAAAATTAATTTCTATTGTAATCAATGTTGGTTTGGTAGTGTTCTTTTTGATAACTTGTCCATACTTGATAAAGCATGGTTACTCGTTACCTTCCTACTTATACGACCCTTCTGTAGGAATCGGGTATTATATTATAGCCAATTTAATAGCGACTTTTATTACTTTATTTTTATTATTTCCAGAATGGAAAGGCTTTACATTTAAAATAGACAAATCCTTATTGAAAGAAATAATGACGTATTCATTTCCCATTATCATAGTAGGATTTGGTGGCATGATAAATGATTTTTTAAGTCGGGTTACTTATTATAAAGTATTGCATGATCCGATTAAACAATTAGATCATGAGTTTGGCGTGTTTACTGCAAACTATCGCCTCGCTGTTTTAGCAACTTTATTTATTCAAGTATTCAAAATGGGTGCGGAGCCTTTCTTTTTTAATCAGGCAAAAAATAAAGATGCACCTGAAACCTATGCGCGTGTTACGAACATATTCGTGATTATTTGTTGTTATATCTTTTTGTGTATTGCCATGAATTTAGATGTTTTGAAATTACTGATTGCATCCAAACACAAAGAGTATGCAGAGGGAATTCATATTGTACCAGTATTAACGATGGCAAATATTTTTATTGGTATTTATTATAATTTGGCGATATGGTATAAGCTTACGAACCAAACCATGAAAGGTGCTATCATTACGCTTCTTGGTGTAGTGGTCACTATTGTGTTGAATTTGATTTTGGTTCCTTATTTTCATTATACTGGCGCCGCATGGGCAACTTTCTTTTGTTACTTTTTCATGATGGTTGTTTCCTTGGTTTGGGGACAGAAATACTATCCAATTCCTTATGCCATCAAAAAATTAAGCTTCTATTTATTATTGGTCATTGCCATGTTTGTTATTTATCAAGGCGCATTCACTTATTTTAATTATCATGGATTACTTCTGAATTCTATTGTATTTTTGGCGAGTATGGCGATTTTTACTCTTGTAGTATTAAAATATGATAAAGAGGAGATTCGTAAATTTCCTTTCATCGGAAAATATATTCATTAAATAGGTCTGCAATAATTTTTAAATAAAAAACTATGTCAGGAAACACATTGAAAACTACCTTTCTTAACAAGAGCGAAATAAAGGCAATGGATGCAGAACACAAGCGCAAATTGTCTTTTAATATTGGGAAATATAATGATACAGTAGTTAAAGGAAAAGAACAGTTCTTTGATTTAGAAAATGCGCGCAAAAAGGCAAAGAATGTAAAGTGGAAGGCAATAGAAAATTTAGATAAATATTTAATTGAATTTGAGTCGAAGTTTACCAAAAATGGCGGCAAAGTAATTTGGGCACAAAATGCGCAAGAAGCCAACGAGGCTGTTTTGGAAATTTGTAAATTGCATAACGCCAAGCAAGTTGTGAAAAGCAAAAGCATGGTAACAGAAGAAATTCATTTGAACGACTTTTTAGAACAGCATCATATTGAAAGTGTAGAAACTGATTTGGGTGAGTATATTCAACAATTAGATGGAGAAGCACCTTACCATATTGTTACACCGGCGATGCATAAAAGCAAAGAAGATGTGGCTAAATTATTTCATGAAAAATTAGGCACTGAACCAAATTTGACACCCAATGAATTGACTTTAGTAGCTCGAGTTAAATTACGATCGAAATATACAAGTGCAGGAATAGGAATAACTGGCGGTAATTTTTTATTGGCTGATGTAGGTGGTATTTGTGTTACAGAGAATGAAGGCAATGGTAGATTGTCAACTGCATTTCCCAAAGTACAAATTGCCATTGTTGGTATTGAAAAAATGATTCCATCTATTCACGATTTGAATTTGTTTTGGCCATTGCTGGCAACTTATGGAACGGGTCAAAACGTAACGGTTTACAATACCATATTTACAGGACCAAAGAAAAAGAATGAAGTAGATGGTCCAGAAGAAATGTATATTATTTTATTAGATAATGGTCGAACTAATTTGATAAAGGATCCACAAATCAGAGAGAGTGCTTATTGTATTCGTTGCGGTTCTTGTTTGAATGCTTGCCCAGTGTATAAAAATATAGGCGGTCATGCCTATGGTGCTACGTATAGCGGACCAATTGGATCGGTAATTACACCACACCTTAAAAATTTTGAAGAATTTGTACATTTAAGTTATGCTTCAACCTTGTGTGGCAACTGCACAGAAGTATGTCCTTTGAAAATAAACATTCATGGCATGCTTCATTATAATAGAACTTTGGCGGTTAAGAAAAAGGATACGGATTTTGCAGAAAGAGCAGGTTGGAAAATGTGGAAGTTAGCGATGACACATCGTGGCATGATGGATGTGGCTGGTGCGCAATTAAAAACAAAAGTAGTAAACAGTATATTTAAAAATAGCTGGGGCAAAAGAAGAGATGGTCTTGAATTCCAAAAATCATTTAAACAAATGATGGAAGAAAAAGGCAAGTATTAAAATTGGATGGATTATTATTTTCGAATCGAAATAGATTACAGTGTCTATGATTACAATTTTTGCAGAAAAAAAAACAGCTAGGTTAGAGTTTATCCTTCACTTCATTTTTAAGCAAGTAATTGGTTCAGCATATCAATTAATCCATGATGTAGAAGCATTCCATTCCAATAAAAATTTTAAATTAAATTATTCTTCGCTGCCACTAGATGCCGATTTGACCATTGTGCCTCATCCATTATTATTTCAAACTGATATTGAAGCTATTACTATTGAGATTGTACAATGGCGACAGCTTCCTATTTTTTTTAGTCAATCTGATTCTCTTATTCCATTTGATATTTTTGCTGCTGCTTTTTATTTGATTACCCGTTATGAAGAGTATTTGCCATTTGAAGCAGACCAGTATCATCGTTTTCCGCATCAATTTTCAATTGCCTACCGTCATCATTTTTTAAAAATTCCACTTGTCGATTTATGGATCATGGAATTGGAAAAGGAAATCAAGGCTAAAAATAGTCGAATGGTTTTTTTACCGAAACCGTATCAATTTCTCCCTACTTATGATATTGATATTGCATATAGTTATTTAGGGAAAGGATTTGTACGGAATTTTGGCGGATTTTGGAAAGATATTTTGCATCGCAAACCCAAAAAAGCTTTAGAAAGGCTGCAAGTATTATTGGGACTCAAAAAAGATCCATTCGATAGTTTCGCTTTTTTGGATGAAATGCATAGGAAATATGAATTGTCGCCTATCTATTTTTTATTATTGGGTAAGGTATCTGCATTAGATCGGAATATAGAGCCTTCTCATCCTTATATGCAAGAATTGATTAAAACTTTGCAGACTCGCTATGCAATTGGTATTCATCCTTCTTATCATAGTCATAAAGGGATAGAGATTTTGGAGCATGAGATGAATCAGATCAAAACCAGTAAAAGTCGCCAACATTATATACGTTTTCAACTACCCCTCACTTTTAGGAATCTAATAAAAATGGGCATTACAGAGGATTATTCCATGGGATATGGTTCAATCAATGGGTTTAGGGCTAGTACTTCTCATCCATTTTTTTGGTTTGATTTGGAGAAAAATGAATGTAGTCAACTATTGGTTTACCCATTTTGTTTTATGGAATGCAATAGTAAATTTGAGCAGCATTATACTGCCAAACAAGCATTAGATGAAATGAAGGATTTTGAAAGGTCAATTAAGCAAGTCCGAGGTACATTCGTTACAATTTGGCATAATTTTTCATTAGGCAATGAGCATATGTGGTTACCTTGGAAGGAGGTTTATGCTCAATTCCTATCTCAAATGAGATGAATAGATTCTTTTGTGACTTAATGAAAAATTTTGCAAGGAAAAAGAAGACGGAATTATTTTTTATGAACAAAAAAACTTTGGTATTTGGGCAGCTACAATAGCGAAAAGTCTGCACCAAACCTCTTGCATTGTAATGGAGTGGAAAGTGTGTATTTGGCCAAAAGAAATCTCTTCAACAACTAAGCTTAAGCTTAAATATTTACTGACTTATTTTTTGTTTAAACAAAAATATTAATTATTTAATCTGAAAAAATGACAAATAATTGAACATGGAACAGTATATTTGGGGCTTGGAAGTGTTGTTGATAGTGTAGTCATGCTTAGATAGTTGCAAGTAATGATTTAAATGAGAAGGTGGTGTCCAGTTAACACAGATAGCTCTTATAGTTTCGATTTTTATTTTTTACGATAAAAATAATTTAGATATAAAACATCTTTTAACCTTCAAATTATTAATAAACCATTGCCAAATAAATAAACCAAGTGCCCATTTAAAATTACAAATTCTTCAATTTTATACATATAAAGTTTAGATTAATTGTCTTGCACTTCAAATTTCTACCTATGCCATTTAATTCGCTCATCAATATAACTAAAAATTTTTCTCCATTAGGGTGGAAAGGTTTTATATTGGTTTATGAGTTAGTTAGTATTCTTTGGAATCAAAAATCTAGCCAAGATTGTAGCGATCCCATTTTTTGTGCTTTTTTAGAGCATCCTTTATTTTCGTATGCTAGATTAAACAATAAATTGCAATTTGTAAATTCTGTGAAAGCGATAAGATGCTCCCCTGCATGAGAGCCGTCAAATCTTAGATGGAAACCCTTTTAAACGTAAACAAAATTTTAAATTAAAACCAATATAAATATGAAAAATGAAAACTCAACTTTTAAACTTTTTACTACAGTAAAAAGCTTATTGCTAAAGGCTTTGCTCCTTTTTGCAATATTTAATTTAGGCTCGACGCAACTCCAAGCGCAATGTCCAACGCCTACTGGTCTTAGTAATGGACTAATTTCGGCGACTTCAGCCACCATAAATTGGAATAATATGGCTGGAGCTATTTATTATAAAATCAGGTATCGTGTGCAAACACCAGTAGGTGCTTGGGTAAACACGACATCAACACCGAATACGAAGTTTATCGTAGGCTTAACGCAAAATACAACGTATGAGTATCAAGTAAAATCAGTATGTAATTCCATCGGGAATGAGAGCGGTTTTTCTAGTTCAGCAACTTTCACAACTGGTTCTCAATGCGCAATACCAACTAACTTAGCAATTGTAAGTTTAACAGCAACTACTACAACACTTTCATGGTCGGGAACTGGTACTTGGTATTCTACTCGTTATCGTACTACATCTCCTTTTGGTTCTTGGGTTTATGGTTCATCTGTTCCTACAAGTAAAATTTTTGCAGGATTAATTCCTAATACATCTTATGAATTTCAAGTTGCATCGAATTGCAGTAGCGATCCTTTACAAAGTCCATTTTCTGCTAGCCTTATTGTAAAAACTTTTTGTTCATCTTATGCTAGTTTTAGTAATTCAATTTCTGCATGCGATTCTTATACATGGTCAGTGAACGGAGCTACATATACTAATTCAGGAACTTACAAAGACACGAACACTACTTGCCAAATCAATACATTGAATTTGACAATTAACAACAGTTCAACATCAAGTTCATCAGCAACAGCATGTGATACTTATACATGGTCATGCAATGGCACAGTTTACACAGCATCAGGAACATATACTTGCACTTCAATGAACGCAGCAGGTTGTGTAAATACAGCTACCTTGAACTTGACAATAAATAATAGTTCAACATCAAGTACATCCGCAACAGCGTGTGATACTTATACATGGTCTTGTAACAGTGCAACGTATACAAACTCTGGCACATGGACTTGCACATCATTAAATGCAGCAGGTTGTGTACACACAGAAACATTGGATTTGACTATCAATAACAGCACAGCGCATACAACGTATGAAACAGCTTGTGACTCTTATACATGGTCTTGCAACAGTGCAACGTATACAAACTCTGGAACATGGACTTGCACATCAATGAATGCAGCAGGTTGTGTACACACAGAAACATTGGA
>CANJRV010000009.1 GCA_947476825.1 Bacteroidota bacterium
GCAAAGGTTTTATAGCTCTATCTAATTCGAGTATGGCTCAAACCTATTGGCTGACAGCGGTTTGCAACCCCTGACCTACTTGTTTATTCTAAAAGTTTCGAATTGAAAAAAATAGACTTTTCAAGATTTGCAATCTCGAACTGCTATCCATGGATTTATAATCCACTTCCAAAAGCATTAGGGGCCGTAACCAATATAATTACTGGTTCGTCTTTGGTTTATTCTCCCTTCAAAATCTCAGAATAATCCCCATTCAATTCTCCGCATTTGCATTTTAGCATCTACCTTTGCCGCAAATTTTTACATGAATAAAACAGCTCTCTTTCTCATTACTTTTTTTATGCTGCTTGGCATCGTATTTTTAGGTTATTATTATTATACTTTCAAACAACATCCAAAGCACCTCACTGTATATGGCAATCCAGGTCATGTGGTCAGACAGTTTTCCTTTATCAATCAAGAAGGGCAAACCATCACCGAACAAAATCTAAAGGACAAAATCTATGTGGTTGAATATTTTTTTACCACTTGCCAAGGTATTTGTCCGAAGATGAATGACAATATGGTTGCAGTATACCAGGCATTTAGAAATGACAATGACTTCATGATTTTGTCACATACCGTCGACCCAGAAGTGGATACTGTTGCGCAATTGAAACGATACGCACAAAAGTATGATGCAGATCCAACCCGTTGGATGTTCCTCACTGGCAATAAAGATTCTTTATACAAAATGGCAATTGATGATTACCTCATTCCGATTGCAGATAGTACTGTAGAAAAAATTAATCCGACTTTTATCCATACCCAAAAATTTGTTTTAATCGATAAGGAAAAAAAGGTACGTGGCTTCTACGACGGTACAGAACCAGCTTCTGTTAAAAAATTAATTCAAGATATTAATGAGTTGAAGAAGGAATACGAATAATAGTGTAGAACAAATTATTTTTCATTGAATACACTATATGATGAAAAAATAGCTGCACGCAAACGAAGCCTTCCTTCAAAAACTACACATCCAATTTTTAATGTATTTTCGCCCACAATTTATATACCATGCAAAAAATATATGGCCTTCTCATCGCCACTCTTTTCTTGTTTAGTTGCAATAGCAATTTTACCATCAAAGGAAAAATAGACAATATGCCCACACAGAAATTTAGAGTGGAAGAACTAGGCATTTCGGCAAACAATCCCGTAGATAGTGGCACTACTGCGGCTGACGGCAGTTTTTCACTTTCCCATTCTATCAAAGAAGAAGCATTGTATCGTATTAAATTTGAAAAAGGAAAATACATTTTGCTCGCCCTTGCACCGAATGATAAGGTAGATATTGCTGGTGATTGGAACTTATTGGAGAACTATCAAATAACAGGTTCGAAAAGTAGCACTGCCTTGAAGAGTTTCTTAGTCAATTTGCGCGAAAATATTAAAGACATTCGTACGTTGCAAATGATAATTGATACCATGAAAACGCATCCTAAAGATGATTCATTGGTGAAGGAAGCTGAAATTGATTTGCGAAAAATAAATGTTCACTTTATAGAATATGTGAAAAAATATGCCGACACCACCCAAAGTGTTGCCTGTGCTTTATTCGCAGCAAATATCATCAATCCAAAAATGGAAGGACCTTATGTTATTTCGTTTTATCAAAATATAACGAAGCGTTTTCCATCTTCAAAAATTGCAAAAGAATTTGCCGAAAGAGCATTGTCGAAAACGCCAGCTGCTGCAACAAATAACACTACAAAAAAAATTGCACCCGACTTTACAGCTACGACACCGGATGGACAATCTATTACTTTAAGCAACTATAAAGGCAAATATGTTTTGTTGGATTTTTGGGCTTCGTGGTGTGGGCCATGCAGAAAAGAAAACCCAAATGTGGTGGCTGCATACAATCAATTTAAAGATAAAAATTTTATGATAATTGGGATGTCTTTGGATGAGGAAAAAGAAAATTGGCAAAAGGCAATTCAAAAAGATGGTTTGGTGTGGACGCAAGTCAGCGAACTCAAAGGATGGTCTAGTGTTGCCGCAAGAAATTATGGAGTGGAAAGTATCCCAACTAATTTTTTAATTGACCCACAAGGAAATATTGTTGCGTCTAATTTGCGTGGAGAACAGTTGATGAACACTCTTCAAGAACTCTTAAAGTAAACTCCGATTTAAATTCCAAAATTTTAAATTCCAAATTCCAAATGCGAAACTCAAAATTCCCATTTTCAAATCTCTAAATTTTCAAATTGAATTCCAAAGACAAAATTCAAATTCCAATACTTACGCCTTACGACTTATGCCTTACGACTTTCTACTAACTACTAACTACTAACTACTCCCTTCTCACTCATGTATAACCTAGTCAAAAAAATCCTTTTCCGCTACGACCCGGAAGCTGTGCATTACAAGGTAATGAATTGGCTTTCTAAAGCGTATAATGTAGGTTTGGGAAAACGATATTTAGAAAGTAATTATTCGATTAAGCATCCTTCTTTGCAACGTACTGTGTTGGGATTGACTTTTAAAAATCCAGTTGGCTTGGCTGCTGGCTTCGACAAGGATGCGATGTTTGTAGATGAATTGGCTTGTCTTGGATTTGGTTTTATTGAAATAGGAACAGTAACGCCGAAGCCACAAGATGGCAATGAAAAACCCCGTCTATTTCGCTTCCCAACCGATGAGGCAATTATCAATCGAATGGGCTTCAATAATCAAGGTGTGGACGCCGCTGCAGCTCGATTGAAAAATAGAAAAACAGATATCATCATTGGTGGAAATATTGGAAAAAATAAATCGACTGCTAATGAAAATGCAATTGATGATTATGCCTATTGTTTTAAAAAATTGCATGATGTAGTCGATTATTTTGTAGTGAATGTCAGTAGCCCGAATACGCCAAATCTACGCGCATTACAAGAGAAAAAACCTTTACATGATTTATTGATGCAATTGCAAAATCTGAATTTAAGTTATCCGAAACCAAAGCCGATTTTATTAAAAATTGCGCCCGACTTAAATGAAGCTCAATTGGATGATGTAATTGAAATTGTGACACAAACGAAACTGAGCGGCATCGTTGCAACCAATACAACCATTGATAGAGACGGCCTATCTGCTGACAAACAAGAAATTGAAAATACTGGGACAGGCGGTGTAAGTGGCAAGCCACTCAAACAAAAATCTACAGAAATTATTAGATATATTTCGACCAAAACAAAAGGTCAATTACCGATTATTGCAGTCGGTGGCATTTTTAATGCCGAAGATGCAAAAGAAAAATTAGAAGCAGGTGCGAGTCTTGTGCAAGTATACACTGGATTCATTTATGAAGGACCTGCAATCGCCAAAAAAATATGTAACGCTTTGATAGTTAAATCATGAATGAATTATTGACAACCACAGGTATCACAGGACTTATAGCCCTCACATTTATGGAAATAATGTTGGGCATCGACAATGTCATTTTTGTCTCCATTATTTTAGATAAACTCAGCGATGAGAAACAAAAAAAACGAGCCTCTCGCATTTGGATGTTGGCTGGAATTACTTTACGCTTAGGTCTATTATTTTTATTAGGCTATGTGGTGAATGGAGAAATGAAATTGTTTACCATATTGGGTCATGAAGTGACATTGGAACAATTAATTATGTTTGGCGGTGGACTTTTTTTATTGGTAAATACCACATTGGAAATTCACAATAAATTAGAAGGCGAAGAGCAGGTAGATTCCAAAGCAGACATTGCCAGAAAATCATTTGCAGGTATCGTTCAAAAAATAATTATCATCGATTTAGTATTTTCATTTGATAGTATTATTGCCGCAATAGGAATGGCAAATAATTTGTACATCCGAGTGATAGCAGTTGTGATAGCCATGTTCACTATGTTTGTATTTGCGAATAAAATCAGCAAATTCATACACAAGCATCCAACTTTCAAAATGTTGGCTCTTTCCTTTTTAATATTAATTGCCTTCACCTTAATTGTGGATGGTATTCATATTGACGCCATTAATGTGCCGCATGGATATATTTATTTTGCGATGGCATTTTCATTTGGTGTTGAATTGATGAATTTGCAATTGAGAAAAAAATCAACGAAACCCGTTGAACTTCATTCTGTGAATCCAAATGAGCAAAAGGAAGAAATGATAGATACCATCACCTAATTTTATTCACTATTTTTCTTCAAAATCCAAACCACAAATATGGCAAAAACAATATTAATTACAGGAAGTACAAGTGGCATTGGGATGGGCATTGCACGTTGTTTTGCCAAAGAAGGATATCAAATTATTTTCAACGGACTAGAACCTAATGGTGCTGAATTAGCACAACAAATTGCGGATGAATTTGGGATAAAACATATTTTTAATCCGGCAAATATGTTAGACCCAGAAGCTTTGAAAGCTATGGTGGCTGAGGCTATTCAAACTTTTGGCAGCATTGATGTATTGGTGAATAATGCTGGTATTCAATTTGTTTCTCCAGTGGAAGATTTTCCAGAACAAAAATGGAATGATATCATCTCCATTAATTTAACTGCTGCATTTATTCTGACTAAGGCTGTTTGGCCAAGTATGAAAAACCAAAATCATGGACGCATTATTAATATTGCTTCGGCACATGGTTTGGTTGCATCTGAATTTAAAAGTGCTTATGTCGCTGCCAAACATGGACTAGTAGGATTTACCAAAACGATAGCCTTAGAAGGTGCACCATTCGGCATTACGGCAAATGCGATTTGTCCTGGCTATGTGCATACACCCATTATCGACAAACAAATTGCAGATCAAATGAAAGCTCATCAAATGACTGCCGATGAAGTAGTACAAAAAGTAATGCTCGATAAACAAGCAATCAAATCTTTTATTTCTATCGACACCATAGCACAAAGCGTTTTATTTTTAGCAAGCGAAACAGCAAACACAATTACTGGAATCGCATTGCCGATAGATGGTGGATGGACGGCGCAATAGTGCAGAATTATAACTCTTTTTTCAAAACCAAAATATAAAAATGAACCATTCCCTTGAAAGTCACTTTATTGAAACCAATGACATTAAAATGCATTATCGGGATTCGAAAAATGGGGATTCTCCAATATTATTTTTACATGGACTAACCGCCAATGCACATGCCTTTGATGGATTAATTGAAGAAGGAATTGTAGAAAATCATCGTTTGATTATTCCGGATATGAGAGGAAGAGGCGAAAGTGAAAGACCAGCTTTTGGTTATAGTATCGCGGATCATGCAGAAGACATTCTTGGACTTTTAGATCATGTACAATTGAAAAAAATATCTATTGCAGGACACTCTTTCGGTGGATTACTAGGGCTTTATATGGCAGCTAATTATCCAGATAGAATTGATAAATTATGCATACTTGATGCAGCCGCACAAATGAACCCTCGTACACCCGAGATGCTGGCTTTTGCAGTTGGTCGCCTCGATAAAAAATACGAAAGCTTTGCAGAATATATCAATGAAGTAAAACAAGCGCCCTACATGGATAAATGGGATGATGTGATGTTGTCTTATTACAAAGCGGATGTAATGAAAACAGAAGAAGGCGGCGTAACACCACGAAGTAATTTAGCCAATATCATCGCTGTATCTATGGGTGTTGCACAAATACCTTGGGAAGAAATCATCGAAAAAGTTGCACAAAAATCGATATTGATGAATGGATTGGATGCCTATACTTTGGGCGAGCCGTTACTGCCAGATTATAAAGCTATGGAGACTGTAGAAAGAATGCAGAATTGTACTTACATGGCTACAGATGGCAATCACCAAACCATGTTATATGGCAATGGTGCTAAGCAAATTGTAAGAGGTTTGAAAGATTTTATGATAGAATAATCCAAAAAATCATTTCACCAAATCACTTAATTCTTGAGAAATAGGAATGTTTTCAGATCTTTTCTTTGCAATGAATTGTCTTGCTTTTTCTTTTTGATTTGTTTGTGCTAGCATCAAAATGTAATTATTAATGGCTGGTCCATTTGCTCCGTCTTTCTCTAAATAAGTTTCCATATAACTGATGCATTTTGTGGTGTCCTTTTTTAAGAAGGAAAGCCTAGACATGCAAAAATAAGTATCATAATAAGCAGAGCCTTTTAGTTCGGCAGTCAAATATTTTTCTGCTTTATTGATGTCATTATTGTCAAGATAATATTTCCCCAAATAATAGTTGACATACTTTTCTTTTGGATTTAATTCGAATGCCTTGTGCATATATGCTGTTGCCTTTTGCATATCCTCTTTTGTACGTGCGCCCAACATCATATTGGCATAAGATGAATTGGGAGTTGTACGCACTGCATCCGTCCAAAAAGTTAATGTGTCTGCAAATTTTTGTTGATGAAAATAATTGATGCCGGCAAAACATACTGCTATAATCGATACAATTAGGATGCTCTTCTTTTCATCCTTGAAAAGTATGGTTTGGCTCAAGATAAATAATATACCTATGATGGGTAAATATAAACGATGTTCAAAATCTTGGTCATTTAATACAGATGGCAAAACAAACAATGGGATGAGTAAAAAAATAAACCAGGCCAAACCAGCGAATACGATCTTCATCTTTCGCTCTGTTGAAAAATAAAGCAAAGCCACCAATACCGCAATGGCTGCAAATCCAAAAATGTAGGATGTGTCAGCCATCATCGGGAAGACACTTAAATTAAATGGGAGAATAATTTTACCTAGATATTGAATGGCAAGCGGGAAGCGAACTACAAAACTTTTTGCCATGCTTGCAAATTGTATCGGATCGTTTTTGATTGTAGCACCAGCACGAGCAATGAACCAAACAATTGCGGCCACTGACCACATGCCATACATGATAATGCTTCTTTTGTTTTTCCAATTAAAAAAGGTTGTAGTGCTTAATAAAAAAAGAAAAGCAGGTGGAACAAAAAGCGAGGTTTCTTTGGTGTACAAAGCACATAAAAAAAACAATCCCTGCAAGAATAAAAATGTATATTTTTCCTTTTGGAGAAATTCTATGGAAGCAATCATGTATGCCAAAATAAATACTGCCATCAAAGTGTCATTCCGTCCAGGTATCCATGCCACTGCCTGGCTCAATACTGGATGAACTGCAAATAAAGCGGTCAATAAAAAAGCCATGTTTTTTTGCATTTCCATTTTCTTAAAAAAAATAAAAAGCAAAAACACACTGAGCAAATGAAAGAGTAAATTGATGGCATGATATCCTTTGCTATTTGTATCGCTAATCCAATTATTTACAATAAAAGAAACCATCAACAAGGGGCGATAATAGGTATCCTTCGTTTCATCAAAAACACCACGATGGAAGGAATGCGCAATATTAGACAACTCACTATTATATGCTTTGTAATCATTCACGAAAATAGTATCGTCCAATTCTGTGAAACCAAAATTGAGTGAACCGATATACAACAAAATAACAATGGCACTTAAATAGATAAATGGATGTCGAAAATTAAATGGCTTTGCAGTCACATTGTCTATTGACTTTTTTTCTGTGATTACTTCTTGTTTTTTATTTGATTTTGTACTCATGGTATTCCAACAAATTTGTAAAATAATAGCCTCACAAACATATAAAAAAAATAGTACGCTGCATATCAATAATTACTATTACTGCTTTTAAAAAAAATAATCTGAAGAATAGGAGAGAAGTATTATTCACTTCCTATTTATTTTTGAACACTAACCTTTTGTATTACCCTACCTTTTGTCGTTTTAATTTGCAGCATATACAATCCATTGGCAATGCGCGAAACGTCCATTGAATTGCCATTTGACTTTCCTATTTCTTGACCTACATTATTTATCAAACTTATTTCAAGAATGGCTTGATTGCTGCATTGTACGGTAATGCTATTTGTAACAGGATTAGGATAAACTTGTATTGGATTTGTTTCCAACGACACATCTGTTGATAATGGCAAACAAGTACCGACTCCTGTTAATGCAGTAATACTATCACATAAAAAATGATAATTGCTGATATCTATTGCCGTCATCGTGGATGTATTCGTCAACAAATTATTGTTCTCTTCTGCATCCAATGTTTGATTATAAAATTCAACATTCCCATTGACAAAACGTAGAAGATGATAATCTTGATTGCGAATAGTTTTGCCATCCGCTGCAATTCCTGGATTATTAAATTGCTCTGTAAATATCCATGTACGGTCGTTTCCAGATTGATTTTTAATGATAGGCAAAAAACTTTTACTATCAATTATATTACTTGTTGGAATGAAATTTTTCCAATTTGGAAAATCACATAATTCTGCAATGGTTGCAAATAAATCTGGGGTATTTATTAATGCATCGCTATTTCTGCTTTGTCCCACAACCGCAGGTCCTGCAACGATCATCGGCACTCTTACGCCATAATCATAAATGGTCGCTTTGGCTTTATTGTGATTCGCAATTTGTGCCACTTTGGATTCATTTCCATTATCACCAATAAAAATAATATTGGTGCTGTCCATCAAATTATGGTTTTGCAAATAAGCAAATAATCTACCCATTTCTGTATCCATGGCTTGAATAGCTGCTTTGAAATATTTTTCTGGATGTGCAGAAATGTCGACCGTAGTGCCGCTCAAACCAGTTGTGTCACATAATGTTGCAGGTGGTAAATGAAATGGAGAATGTGGCGCATTAAAAGCTAACCAAAGAAAAAATGGTTTACTGCTATTCATGGTATCCATCCAGCTTATAGCATCGTTAATTACTTGTGTTGTAGCATAAGAAGTGACTGTATCCAGTACGCCATTTTTAATTCTCACCCAATTAGTATAACTCGTCAAGGCACCATTAAAATTACCAGAATAAAAATCGTAACCCATCGCATTCGGGAATAATAATTGCTGTGGTGAAGCAACATGCAAATGCCATTTACCCACATTGGCAGTATTATATTTTGTAGGCGCATCATATTTGAGTAACCTAGCTAAACTTTTTTCAGCAGTATCTAATTGTGCAGAAGCAGCGGTAGTAATCACAGTACCAACTCCCGTTCGAAAAGGATAGCGACCAGTAAAAATTCCTGCTCTTGCTGGTGAACAAACTGGTGCCGACCAAACTTTGGAAAAGGTAATTCCTCTTTCTGCTAATGCCCTGATATTGGGCGATACAGCCGTGTCTGTGGTGCTACTAAAGCAACCTAAATAATCAGGACTTAAATCATCGGCAATAATTAAAATGGTATTTTGTTGCGCTAATATTGATTTTGAAAAGACCAAGAGCAAACAACAAAATACATATTTTATCCGATTATTCATGGTGTGATTAATCTTTAGTCACTAAAACTTTTTTAGAAATTGTTTTTGTTCCGTCTGCAATTTGAATAAGATATTCGCCAGCATACAATGCCTTCGTATCAAAATAAGCGATAGTGCTGCCAGAATAGATCATGGTCTTTTGGATGAATTTGCCAGTAATATCAAATAAAGAAACGCTTATGTTATCATGCATTCCTTTGGCAACTTGTATAGCCATAATTTCAGATGTTGGATTTGGAAATATTTGTACATCCAAGGTATTCAATATGCTTTCTGAAACACCTGCTGGTGTTGGTGTATAAGTAGTTACTGTTTCTGTTATTGAAGTTACTTTTACAGCATTTTTAACACCATAAAATGTTGGTCCAACTACATAAGGATATGCCGAATTCCAATTGTCTTTTACTGTTGCGAAATAACAGTAAATACCATTAGGATATTCCGGAGTTTTGCAAAAACGACCATTGTGTTCATCTAAATAGTCTGGAGAAGTTGGAACATCATATTGATAATCTTCTCTAAAATAGCCTAATGGATAAGTAGCACTAACTGCTGGACCTGCGGTAACCGTTGCACCAGTAGAATAGGTAGTACGTGTCGTGATATTACGCAAATTATAACTTGATTTCATGCGAACGATACCACCAGTTCCATCTACATTTTTGTAGGCATAAGCACCATAAATTGGGAACCCATCATAAGCAAATCCAATCAATGGGGAATGTTGTGTACTGTCTATTACGTATAAGCCATCAGCATCATATAAAGTACATACTGTTGAAATAACATTCAAATCTAATTTGAAAGCACTCGGGTTTTGATGATGATGATAATTGCCCATAGCAGGATGTCCTTTAGAACAATCGAATCCAAGTCGTTCACCAACTACAGCATCTCTATTCCAAACGCCATCACCCATGCCGCCTAATGGACCGCCTTTCAAAGAATTGGTAGAATTTTGCCAGCTTACACCATCTCGGTAATCAAATAACGCAACACCATTTACGAATAAACCAATATTGCCGCCAGTAGTATTTGTTGCGGTTCCAGTATTTTCTACTGGATTTAAACTCACTTTAAAAATGGCATTTTGAGCTGAAGCTAAGGATGGATTGCCATCTAAAAACGGACCTGTAACATAAGTTGGTATGCCTTGTGTAGTAATGTATGCCCAGTTTGCAGAGTATTGAACGGTTTGCACATTTGCTAAAACAGCATCTTGTATTGGCGTCGAATTTCCACTCACATAATGTCTTCCCATAATGGTATTATTTTGAAGCCAAGATGTAATGCCCGGATTTGTTTGTGCTTGTAATTGGAAAATGGAAAAAATGGATAATGCGATGAGTTGGATTTTTTTAAGCATGCTGTTTTGTTTTTTTTGTTTAGACGACGAATAATTATAAACCATTCGGACTCTGTGAAAATAGTTTTTTTGGGTATTGAAATTTTGGATGGTATAGAAATTCTTTATCGGTCAAAGTTAATAGAAAGGAAATAACATCTACTTTGTCATTTGCACTTAATTGGATAGGTTTTTGCAATTGCGAATCTAAAGTACTTGCGTGTTGTGGAATGGAAGTGTAATGATTCAATACTTGGCTCAATTTTTTGAATCGACCATCATGCATATAAGGATAAGTAAATTCAATATTCCTTAAAGTTGGAACCTTAAAAGTTAGACTATCACTCGCGATATGTGTTATCGCATATCGTCCATTATCCAGAAGTACGGTATCTTGTTGTAAACCATTATTGGCAAATTGATTATTCGTGAAGAGTGGCTCTGTATGGCAGCTGGCGCAGTTTTTTTGAAATAAGAGATAGCCATTTTTTTCCTGACTGCTAAAGGTATCTTCATGCCGCATCACTTGATCATATTTACTATTGGAACTCACTAAGGTTAACATAAATTGCGTAATGCATTTCAAGGTTCTTTCTCCAGTAATGAGGCTATCACGGTAGGCGGTATAAAACAAATTTTTAAATACATTACTCTGATTTAATTTTTCAACAACATGTGCTATGTTCTCATTCATTTCATTGCTATCACTAATTGGCGCCAAAGCTTGCATGTCCAAATGATTAATTCTGCCATCCCACATAAAGGTTTTGCCCCACGCTAAATTCATCAGTGCTGGTGCATTTCTTTTGCCAATTTTTCCATCTATACCATGACTCAAATCATGATCTGTATGGGCAAATCCAGTGAACGACAAATGACAACTTGCACAAGAAATAGTATTGTCTTTCGATAATATTGGCGAGTAAAACAAAGCTCTTCCAATATCTATTTTTTCTTGGCTTAAAATGTTTTTTGAAAAGTCGTAAGATGGTTTTTGCCAACCTGATGGTACATTAAATAATGGCTCCGTACTTGTAAAGGCAACTAAAGCAAAAAAGGAAAATAAGGCGATATAAATTATTCCTTTCCTCATTGTTGTGTCCTAAACATTTGCGTAAATCTTTTTGAAAAATCCATCGCTTCTTTACCAGGTATCATGATGGATTTTTGTGTCTTGAAATCTAAGTTTGCCATTAGCTTTTCAAGCTGCAAGTAAATATCTATTTGCTTTTTATTTGGTATAGATAATTTAATTTCTTGCAATGGGTAATAAGGCATTTGATACCCACCTATATGAAACTGAAATTCATTTTTGCGTGAATTACATTTTGGATGTATCCCTTCTAATTTGAAATTGATATAACCACTTTGCCAAGTCCAATACATGCCCAAGGTTGGATCTAAGTCTCCGCCAAAAGCGCCACTCACATTGCTTATGCTGTCAATGCCAACACAGAATTCAATTGTATCAAAGTGAATATTTTTAGGCGTATGTAATGGAATAGTAAGAGATTTGGATTCTTCTATATGGATGAGATGGTGGCTATTGGATTCACGAAAAACAGTCTTGCCTTGCCACAACAATTGAATACCACTGATATAATATTTTAAGGTAGTAATTACAACAGAATCACTTTCAGATGGTAATTTTATTTGTTCATTCAAGATTAATTTTTGATGATTAATCTGGTGATGAAAGCGAATGGAAATATCGTTTTGCGCCACAAGGCAAAGAGGCATACACCCGATGAGAAAACAAATAATAAATCGCATGATTATTTATGGGGTGGTGGAGGCGGTGGCATAAATAGCTTTGCAAGCTCCTTGGTCAAATCATGAAATGCTGACCATTGCTTTTCGGTACAAATATTTTTTATACCTTGAAAATGATGAAAATGTGCGTATTCAATATTTTTTTGTTCGCTATTGATTTGCTGAATAAAGCTATCAACTTGTGTTGTAGAAACTGCCTGATTGAGTAATGGGTATAGTGCACTTTTTAATGCCGCGATATGTTCTTGTGCAGCCCCAATTTCTTGACGATGTATTTTTATTAAGCTATCATATTGCACTATTTGAGCCTCTTGCAAATCTAATTGCTCAATGATTAAATTTCGATTTCTGTCTGGATGATGCCGATGTCCATTGCCTGTAAAAAGATAGATAACAATGGATATATTGGAAAGCAATAATATCACACAGACGATGCTTAACACTTTAACTTTACTCATGGTACAAATTATTATCGGTCATTAAATTCATGTTTTTTAAAATTTGATTATGCCTTTGTTGGGTATCTTTTTCGATAGCAAAAATGTTCAAACTAATCAGTATTAACATGCTAGCTGCGATGGCATAAGTCCAGGTTTTCGAAAATGGTTCTTGGATTGGTTGCGCAATTTTTTGCTGTATGCGAGTCCACACAAAAGGCGAGACTTCTACTTTTTGAATTTGCGCTAGGAGTGTATTTGTTTGTTCCATTTGTGTAAGTGTTTTTTTAGACGATGTTTATTCAATTATCCTTCGTTTTGTTGTAAAAAAATCGCCAAGTTGGCTTTGGCTCTTGCTATCAAACTCTCTACAGCCCCAATATTGAGCTGCATAATTTCTGCAATTTCTTTTTGTGATTTCTGTTCTATTTTGCTTAGAATTATTGCAGTTCTTTGCTTGTCGCGAAGGGCATTGATGGCATTGAATATTTTTTTTGTTGCTTCTTTATTTTCCATTTGAACGCCCGGATGATTAAATTCTGTGACATCCATTCGCGGTTCATTACTTTCTTGGTGGAACAAACTAGTGATCAATCCAAAACGTTTTTTTCGTTTTTTCATTTTGATATAATCCAAGGATTTATTAATCGTGATTTTATAAATCCAAGTCGAAAGTTCGGCGTTATGTTTGAATTGCGCAAGCGACAGATGGATGTTCACAAACACATCTTGCGTTATTTCTTCTGCGTCTTCTATATTTTGTACATACTGCAACGCAAGGTTATACACCTTGTTTTTATACATGCTATAAATTTCTTCTAATTGCAATTGTTAGATATTTATATTTGAGGACATAGTAAAATTTTAATCAGAATAATTTGGGCGGCAGACACGCTTTTCGTTCCAATCTTTTTGCTTCAAAGCAAGCAAAAAGGATTTCCACTTCAATCGTTGCCGCAATGCATCCACAAGTATAAATTATATTTTTGATTAGATGCTTAGTATAATCTTTATAAAATATCTTCTTCTTCAAAATAGCCTTTCGTTTTTACTTTCGTAGAGAAAAAATTTAAAAATAAAACAACAAAAGAAAAGAAGAATAAGGCCTGAATACTCACTAAAGCTTTACCATACAATGTTACAGGATAATAATCGCCAAATCCAATAGAATTAGAGCATATCACACTAAAGTAAACAGAATCGAACCAATGTAAAAATGGGCGATTCATATTATTACCCAGTGTATACAATACCGCAAAGGAAATTATTATTTCAAAATAATTAAAAAATAATAACAGCATCGAACGTTTATACGAACGAGGGCGAGAAAGTAAATCGGAAGCGAAAATTAAGGTGGGTACATAAAATACGGTTTCTACTAACAGATAAATCATGAGACAAATGATGAAGGTAATATGTTGTGCATGATAAATAAGAATGAGTAAAGGAAATAGAACCTTAGTCAGTATATAAAAATCCAAAGCGAGATCTTGGTATTCACGACCTTTTTTGTAGGTAGCATATTTAATATAAATGCCTGGAAAAAATAATTGAGAAGTGGATAGAAATAAGCGAACTATTTTTTCGATACCATTATCATCTTGGTGATCATTGTTCCATATTGCTTTAATATTTAAAATCCGCTTTTCAATGGGATTGTGTTTGGGTTTCGAATGAGCCGAAATTTTACCGAGCAGAAGTTTTTTAAATATCGACTTCATGATGAAAGGAATAAATATTGAATTTAAAAAAAGGGAAGGACACAAAAGTAGACATCTTGTATGGATTATCTACCATCCTTTTGTACGAACAAATTGTAGATTTTCTTTTATGGAATTAATGGATTGAAAAAATTATACTTTCAACAAAGGCAAATACTTTTCTTCTATTACTTTGAAATGCCAGCGTTGATGACCTGCAAGGATAAACCCAATGGCATGTACAGAATATTCACCTTTGAATCCATTGCCCAATTTTGCTAACATGTCATCTGTAAAGGATTGAAACAAATGGATAGTAGATTTTCTTAATGCAATCGCTTCAGCAATTAGTGCATCTAAAGTTCGTTCATTGGCATGTGCATTTTTTGCGAATTCATCTTCATCATATAGAGGCACTTGTTCATCTCCTCTTGCAAAAGATACTGCTCTATAACTAAATATCCTTTCAGTGTCTATCATGTGTTGCATCAAATCCTTGATAGTCCATTTGCCTGGCGCGTAAACCTGATTGCCTAAGGATTGCCACAAACCCAACGGAATATTTTCCAGTTCATGTAAACTAATTTGTAATGCTTCAAGCATCTCTATATCATCTGCCAAAAGAATATATCTGTCGAAGTATTCTGGCATGGGATACAATTCGGAACGTTTCATTTTCATGTTTTAAATCTGAATTAAACTAAAATGGTAAGGAGAAATAAGCTTTAATTGTTGATGTATTGCGGCAACGATTGTAGCGGAAATCCTTTTTGCTTGCCCTGAAGCAAAAAGATTGTAGCGAAAAGCGTGTGTGCCGCCCAAAATATTTTTATTGAATTTTTTAGATATTCTATACGGGTATGTATTTTCATTATTATATAATCCTTATTCACTCAACAATACATGCGTGAATACACTAGAAGCAGTTCCACCTATACTTTGAATGAGTCCAACTCTTGGAATTTTTGTAATTTGATTTGCTCCAGCTAATCCTGTTAATTGTGCATAGGCTTCCACTGCTTGATACACACCCGATGCGCCAATAGGATGACCTCGTGCTTTTAATCCACCAAAAGTAGAAATTGGAATTTTACCATTTATACAAATTTCTCCATCAACCGCCAATTTCCAACCTTCACCGGGTTTAGCAAACCCCATTGCTTCTAAGGACAAAGTGGCAATGATAGAATACGCATCATGCAATTCAAAAAAATCTATTTCATCTATTGTAATACCAGACATCGCAAGTGCTTTCATGCCCGAACGCTTGATGCCATCTGCATGTAATGGATGTAGACGTTTGGCTATGCCTACATGTTCTGTTGCCGCAGCAGAAGCTGTTATTTTTACAACTGGGCGATTAGTCGACGTGGGTGGATTTTTAGAAAGTACCAATGCAGCACTACCATCACAAATTGGCGAAGCATCAAACATGCGCAAGGAGTGATATAAAAATTTAGCTTGTATATAATCCTCCACAGTTATTTCTTTATGGAAAAGAGCATTCAGGTTTTTATTCGCGTTGTGGTGCGCATTTACACCAAACATAGCAAAAAGATCTGGTGATATTTTATACGCATCAATATAAGATTGCATTAAACCCGCATTTAAGGTTACAAAGGAATGACCTCTGCCGCCTTCTATTTCCCAGTCCGAAGCGGTGGCAATGGATTGTGTAATAAAGGCTTTATCTGCATGACTCATTTGCTCTACTCCACATACAACCACCGTATCACACTGACCACTCATGATGGACATAAAACCGTTTCTCAATGCAGCGCCACCTGAGCCACAAGCGGCTTCTAGCGTTACCGCTTCAATGCCATTTAAGCCTGCTTCGCTCGCCACAATAGGACCGAGCTGTTGTTGATGCGACATAATACCAGACAACATATTACCTACATATAAGGCATCCACTTTTTCTACATTCGCATCTTCCATAGCTAATCGTATAGATTTAGCACCCATCTCACGGAGACTTAATGGGGAAAATTTTTCAACTTTGAGTTGTCCACTTCCAGTGATATAAACACCGGGTTTGTCATTATGTTTCATGGGAATAAATTAGAAGAATGGATATTATATATAATTACTAAATATAAAACTAAATTACCAAAATCAAAAACCATGTGATGAAATTATAAAGGATAAGCTGAAAGAGAACTCCATTTTGAATTGTCCGATACCTTTTATATTCTTCTATTTCCATTTATGGATATTATTTTTTTCAATAAAGAGTTTCTTTACATTTGTTTTCTTTAACATTATGAAAAAATATACCCTACTCATTTTGCTGTTGTTATGCACGGCCTGCTTATTTGCTCAAAGTCGAAATGCATATACAACCATCAAAACAGATGAGCCTATAAAAATTGATGGCAAGCTTGATGAAGCAGTTTGGCAGAATGCGTCTATAGCAAATGACTTTATACAAACAATTCCAACCCCAGAAGCCAATTCGTCTTACAATAGCGAGGTGAAAATAGTATATTCGAATTCGGCCATTTATATCGCTGCAAAATTGTACGAACCAAAAGAAATAATATCCAAGCAACTAACGGCTAGAGATGCTACACGTAATGTGAATGCGGATGTTTTTTCTGTTTATTTAGATACGTATGATGATCACCAAAATGGATATGCTTTCCGGGTTTCTAGTGCTGGAGTGCAACAAGATGAACGATTAAGTGGAGGCAGTGAATACGGGGATGTGAGCTGGGATGCCAATTGGCTTTCTAAAATTCAAATCAACGAAGATGGATGGACCATCGAAATGGAAATTCCATTTAGTGCATTGCGCTTTGCACCAAAAAATGATATGGCATGGGGAATTAATTTTTTGAGACTTGTTCGCAAGACAAATGAGAATAGTTATTGGAATAAAATAAATGTACAACAACAAGGATTTTTAGCACAGACCGGTTCTTTACAAGGCTTGAAAATAGATAAAGCACCTGTTCGACTTTTTCTCTATCCTTACTTATCTACTGGTTATTTTATGCAAGAAGAAGCAGGAGGAAATAAAGCACAATGGCTGAGAAGCGGAGGCCTAGATTTGAAGTATGGCTTGAGTGAATCCTTTACATTGGACATGACTTTAATTCCTGATTTTTCACAAGTGGTTTCTGATAATATAGTTAGAAATCTAAATCCATTTGAACAACAATTAACAGAAAATAGACCATTTTTTACAGAAGGTACAGAGCTCTTCAATAAAGGAGAATTATTTTATTCTAGGCGAATTGGTCGTATGCCACGTAATTATTATGATGTCAAATATGGCTTTGCGGATACGTCTCAATATGCCATAGAAAAAAATCCAAACGTAACGAGATTGTATAACGCATTTAAAATTTCAGGAAGAACAAAACAAAATATAGGTATTGGTATTTTTAATGCTGTTGGTTCAGAGGTATATGCTAAAGTAAAAGTAAAGTCAAGTGGTGAAGTAAAAAAAATAATGACCGAGCCGCTTACCAATTATAATATTGTAGTTGTAGATAAAGCCCTGAAAGGTCAATCTAGCATAAGTTTTACTAATACTAATGTAATCCGAAGAGATACTGCAAGAGATGCCAATGTGAGTGCTTTGATGTTCAATAAATTCAATAAAAAGGAATCGTATGTGATAAATGCCTTTGCTAAAACAAGTTTAGTTACGAGCCCACTTGCGAAAGATAATATGGGTAGCTCACTGGGTATAGGCTTGTCTAAAGTAGCAGGTAAAATAACTTTTAATTCCAATATTATACGGCAATCTAAATACTTCGATAAGTCGGATATGGGTTTGCAATATGATTTTAATAGTACGACACAAAGCACAACATTAAATTATAATGTCAATAAACCAAAATGGAAAAGATTGCAGTTGTATCGAATCAATACCAGCCATACATTCTCGGCAAATACAGTTCCATTTGACTTTAAATATTACCAAGCGAATTTTAGCTATTTTATTTTATTCAAAAACTTTTGGGATTTAACCTATAACACAGAAACCAAACCTATTGCGCCAATAGATTATTATCAACTTGGCTCATTCGGCAAAGTATTAAAAACATTTCCCTATCTTTTCAATTCAATTGATGGCAGTTCGGATAGCAGAAAAAAAATATTTTGGGCATTCAATTTTGGATATGGTATTTCAAATGCGAAGCATACAGATTATGTATATTTAAATCAAACGTTGCGGTATAGATTTTCACCAAAATTAGAAATGAGCATACAAGGCGAAGTGACCCGAGACAATGGTAATATTGGTTATGCTTTTTATGATGATGTGTTATTAAAGAAACCTGTTGTAGGTCAAAGAAATTTAAGAGAATACAATGGCGAAATTTCATTGAAATACAATGTGAATCCTAATATGAATTTTACAGCAAGATTCCGCCATTATAATTCTTTTATTACCTACACTTCTTTCCATTTGGTTGATGCAAGTGGGGAGTGGCGAAATACAACACTTTCCAGTGTAACCGGACATGATGAAAATTATAATTTGCAAAATGTAGATGTGTTTTATAACTGGATGTTCAAGCCAGGTAGCAGAATAGTAGTAAGTTACAAGCAATGGTTGAATGACTCTTATTTGCTGAATGACAAATCAACAAATTCTTATTTTAATAATGTACGCCAAATTATTAAATCGCCACATGCCTTTGAACTAGCAGTTAGATTTATTTATTTTTTAGATTATAATTCGTTGCGGAAGAAATAGAAATTCCTTTAGTAATAAAAGCGACCTTAAATAATAATTTTATAGTGGAGAATAAATTTGATGACGAACGTTTCATCAAACTTGCTGCAAACCCTTTGATATCAATTAATACAAAGAAATTTACCAACTATTTTTCAGTATTATGCCTTCAGTATTATGTCTTTGTCTTTTAAATGGCTGCAAACCATTCCTTTTTTAGGAGGGCATTTTTTTGTTTGTCAACTGGCATGTGCCATGAATGAAATTGAATTTTCTTCCACTCCTCTACAACTCCACCCCCAACTGCAATATAAAATTTCTTGGTGGTGCTACAATCGCAGGTCGCTCGGCATAGATTACATTTAATACGTTCTTGGTTATAAAAGCGAGTTTGGCTTGCTTCGAAAGTTGATAGGCCACGCGCAAATCCCAAACGCATCTTCCCTTATTATATTTAGCACGAAAGGCTGCAACTGTAGTCGGAATATTTGTTCCTAATTCAAAGAGTCTGCCAAACAAATTTTCTGTTGGTTTCGAGTTCTCGAAAACTTCATCAATATTTTCCATCTTAGAATTATACAATAAAGTAGTACCGATAGATACCTTATGGTAGGTGACTTCTGCATCCAGTTTTGCACTGTTGCGATAGCGGTATTTCAATGTTCGTGAAGTACCACTAATATTCGCGAGTATCACCGAATCAGGATGTAATAAAATCGGATTCATATAGGTATAACCGCCCATGAATCGCGCAGACAAATTTTTAATTTTACCTTCACCCATCACGGAAATATCAATACCATTAATTCGTGTATCGCCAACATTAATCGATTCAAAACCTATATACTTTAATGCGTTAGCAACATTCCCAATGGTAGAATCTGGTGGAGCAAAAAAACCAAAGTTAAATTCCATCATACTTTTATACTGCATCCAAAATCCAGCCACATCTACAAATCCAAGCCATGAACCTATTTTATATCCTTGCTTACAAGCCAATTCAGCACTCCAACCAGTCTCCGATTGTAAAGCTGGATTTGGGAATACTTGTGTAGCACCAAACGACGTTTTGACAAATCGTTCAGCAATGGATGGATAACGATATCCTTGACCAAAAGATGCCCTGAAAAAAGTTGCGCGACCAGCTTCGTAGTTTACACCAGCTCGAAGTACTGGCTTTGTTTCTACCTTGTACGTATCTACTTGGTTCATTTCATATCGTGCGCCAATAGAAGTCCAGAGTTTATTAATCTTCTTTTCCATTTGAAAATAAGCGGCGGCATTAAAGACAGTATGGTTGCCATATAACTCGCCAATAATATTGCTATAGCTTGAGGTTATTCCACTCACTACATTGATTTGATTGAGCAAAAAATGTTGGCTGATAATGGATTTTTGAAACTGGTATTCTCCATAGTAAGTATCTGCTTTAGAGGATTGGTTTTTTTCTGGAATGTCATTGCCACTTCTAAACCAACGTGTTCGTAATGCATGTCTAGAACCGCCTTTGGTATAGTAAGTTATATATGGATCTATATTCATTCGAAGTCCTCTATTTTTATTTACTGTAGTAGATGTATCTTCCAATCCGCCAAAGGGTTGATAATAAAGGGTTGTATGGTGAGCTGTATCTGGTTGCCAAAAGAAAAAAGTTTGACTTTTATTGGTCTGCGCATTCACATTCATGCCTAGAATTAGTCCTTCTACTTTTTTAGAACGATAGCGCAAATTCATATTGCCTCTAATGCGTCTGTTTAAATCGCCTTGTAAATAGGAATCTTCACTGAACCAAGCAGAACCTAACACAAGATCTAATTGTCCGAATTTTTGCGCATGAGAAAAATAACCGCCTTGAAATCCAGGTTGTTGCCTGTCCCACCAAACCCAAGATTTTTCTTTCGGGTTTCCATACATCGCATTGTACAACATCACTTTCGTTTTGGGTTTATTCTTGGCAAAACCTGTTCTAAAATTCACAACCCCATTTAATGCTGAAGAGCCATACAAGGACGATGAAGCGCCTTTCAATATCTCCACTTGTTCGCAGTTTTCGATGGGTAAAAAATCCCATTTAGCATCCGCTGCATCGGCAGTAAGCATGGGCATATCATCTACCAACACCAATACGCGACTGCCTGCGCCATACGACCAGCCGGAGCCTCCACGAATATTAATTTGATTGTCGATGACATCCACACCTGCTACTCTGTTCAATGCATCATCCATTTCGTTCACCCCAGAATTTAATATTTGGGCTGGTTTTATCACTTCAATCGATACCGTTTCTTCTGCTACACGTTTCTCAAATCGGCTACCACTGATGGTAACTATATGTAGTTCTTTTGTTTTCGCTTGTAATAAAATAGACAATCCTAGGTCATCATTCGCAACTACCGTAATGGTTTCGGTGTGCGTCAAATAACCAGTATAAGAAAATTGAATGGTATAGGTGCCCGGGGCTAGATTTAATTTGTATTCACCTGCCAAATTACTGACAGTGCCATTTTTGTTATTGGCCACAACCGTAACGCCAGTCAATGTTTCCCGACTTATACTGTCTAAAATGAAGCCATGTAATTTTGCGTTTTGTGCAACAGAAAAAATAGAAACGAATACGAAAATTAGGGTATAGAATAATCTCACTAGAATAAATTTTTAGAAATATAATATATTATTACCTTTATCGAAAATATTTATACATGAAAAAAATAATTCTATCTATTTTAGTTGGTCTTTCAGCCTTCAGTACACAAGCACAAGTATGTGTTCCGGGTACACTTACTACAACTGCCAATGCGTATATTCTGCCTGATAGCGCAACCAATTTTTACCATGGTTGTCCGGGTACTAACTATAACCAAATTCTGTATATCAAAGCAGCAAAAGATACTGTAATTAATATTACTTCTCCTTTCCCTGCAACGCTTACAGCCAAAATTGATTCCTTCGTTGTCGATGCAAATATTACAGGTTTGCCTTCTTATTTAACAGTAGAAAGTGTACCTTCTACATTAGCACCAGCAGGGGCTGGATCACCAAAAAGTAATTATACTCGATTGGTAATTCCTGGCGATTCATTGGCATGTGTTAAAGTAAGTGGTGCTATTCCTGGAGCTACGGCTGCTGGTACCAATAATCTTTCTATTAATTTACGTGTATACTTAAGTAATATACATAGTACAGATGCGCTTGTAGATATTGGTATTCCTGGTATCTATCCAAATCGTATGACAGATACTACTACCAGTATTGGTTATTACAGCATTGTAATTGATCCTACACCTTGTTGGCCATCTGCTGTAAGCAATCTAGAAAAATACAATTTCGATTTATTAGGCAATACACCTAATCCTTTGAATGCTTCAACTCGCATTACCTTTTTATCTGCAAAGGCGGATGTATATGATTTGCGAATTGTAGATGCGATGGGTGAAGTAGTATTTACAAAAAATATTAAAGCTGCAGCAGGAATCAACTATGTAAATATAGATGCGAGTGCATACAGTAATGGTGTGTATATGTATTCATTAAATAATGGCAAAAATATCTTGTCATCTAAAATGCAAATTTCAAAATAGTAATCATTCAATTTAATAAAGAAAACTCCTCATCATGGGGAGTTTTTTTATGTGTGAATTTTATTTCTGGCGCTGGGATGACGCGCAGGTGTGTGCGTTGGCTTCCTGTGCCGCACATTCTAAACAATGCTATAAGCGTGGCTTGGTTATTGTTCCAATCTTTTACGGTATTGGTAGAAGGTCTATTTTGTTTCTTAGCCTATCCTCATTGCTGAAGTTGATGGCGATGGTCAGCAGCATGACATGCAAAAGATAATTTCTACATTCGGCATAATTTAAAACTGAATTAAGTATTTTTGGGAATGCTTATGGAGTCCTGAGCTTTCGTGATTTGTAATAGTGTGAGTTGTGTGATTGGAAGTTGGTAACGGGGGGAAGTAAGTTGGTGCAACCGCAAAAAAATGAGAGCATATTTCTTAATAAATCGGCACAAATTTATTTTCCAAATTATTATATTCGCTATATTATTCTCAATTTTTTGGACAATATACCTTTTCAATAAATCCAATACTTTAACCATTCAAATAATATCGTTTGGATACCTATTGGCAATATTAGTTTTCCCATTTTTTACGATATTAATCAGTTCGATATTTGAAGCAATCGATTTTAAAACGACAAGTGAAGTATTTGACAATGAACTTTTTACCCAACTATTAAAATTAGATTTTAAAAAATCTATCACCGCAAAAAAAACAATAGATTTCTTACTTCAAAGCCATTGTTAACTGGTATTCACAACAATTATCTTATAAATATCGAATTGGAGAAAGGAATTGTTAGAGTTATTGTAGACGCTAACTTAGATAAAGTTAAGCGAGAAAATATGAATGATTTAAAAAAAATGTTTGGAAATCAAAATGTTCAATATGACGTTGGAATCGCCATACTTTATAATCGTTCAAAACGTAAAGGTTTGAGTTTCGAAAAATTATTAAATGATATTGACCAATTTATTGATTATCTGAAAACTAACGGGATAAACTCTTGGAGTGATAGCGGCAACGACTAGCAAACAGTTTAGCCAAACTGGGTAATTTTGCTATCCTCATCATTTTAATTCTATTGAGCTTTAGAATAAAGAGGTAACATTGTACCTTCGAATTTCCCGCCTGATGCAAACTGTGAAAAGGTTATTGGGCAATTAAAGACAACACTAAACTTGACAAGAAGCACTAAAATATTGAATATAGTTTATGGTTTGATACTTCTATTTTTTTTAATGGATGCATTTGCCATGTTTGAGATTAAGAACCAAATGTTTAAGTCATTTGTATATTTTGGATTTTTAATTGGCGCTCCGATAGTTTTATTTTTGAATATATTCAGCGTGATGGGAAAATACTCAAGATTCATTGGGATAGTATTTCCAGTGATTATTTTGTTTTACATCTTTATTAAAGGCCCATTATTATTTATATTCTCTTCAGGAGCTTGGAGTACACAAGAGGTGTTATTTGAGAATGGCCATTTTGCCTCCAAGAAAATTGAATTCCAAATGCAAGACTTGGGAGGACGCGGCTATAATAAAAGAACGGTAGATGTGCTCTATCTTACTAATCTCTTTATGATAACAAATAAGGTTCCAGATAACATTGACAAAAGAGTTGAATGGGTATAGGTAGACAGGTATGTAAATGAACTCAAGCTTATTGAACCATAACCTAGTGACGAGAATGCGGTATGGAAAATGTCCTATAACACACGCTAAAAATTAATTTCGGCGAAATCATTATCTATCTTCTTTTCATTCTTCTTCTTTTAGTTCTTAATCCATACTGTCTACCTTTAATCCCTGCCTGTGTTTGCACACAAACCTTTGGCGGTCATGGCATCTCGGATTTCCAAAAATAAAATTTCCCAATACGGGAACTACGACCTATCTTCGTTGAAAAATTAGTTGTGCGAGTTATAGCCAAGAAAATACTGAGAGACTTTTGGAAACTTCATGAAGATGCAGAAGAGCAATTGCTTTCTTGGTATCAAGAGGCTAGTAAAGCGTCTTGGAAAAGCCCCAATGCAATTAAAAGAGAATATCCTAGCGCAAGTATATTAAATGACAATAGAGTTGTCTTTAATATTAAAGGAAACCATTATCGTTTAGTGGTGAGAATAAATTATCATTATCAAATGGTCTGGATTCGTTTTGTGGGCACACATACAGAATATGACAAAATGGATGCAAATAAAATATAAAAGCCATGGAAATAAAACCAATTAAATCAGATAGAGACTATAATAGAGCACTAAAACGTCTTGAATTAATATTCGATGCCAAACCAGGTTCTTCAGAAGGCGATGAGCTTGAAGTTTTAGGGATTTTAATTGAACAATATGAGAATGAACATTTTCCTATTGGAATGCCCGATCCAATTGAAGCTATAAAATTTAGAATGGAACAACTGGGATACACACAAGGTGATTTGGCCAATATTGTTGGTTTGAAAAGTCGCGCAAGTGAAATATTAAGCAGGAAAAGAAAACTGACTCTGGAAATGATACGACAATTGCATGATAGTTTGAAAATTCCGACGGATGTTTTGATTCAATCCTACTAACCACGAACCGCCAAAATTCAGTTTAGCGCAAGTGGGGCATTCTGCTATTCTCATCATGTAAAGTATTATAAAGAGCTAGCATTGTACCTTAGGATTTCCTGCATAATGCAAACTGTGAAGTCCATCTAGCCAATGGCAGAATGGCTCAGCTAATCATTACTGACTTAAACAACTTATTCCTTGCGGTGAAAGATTTCATTTATCGCCGCATATTTGCGGTGAAAAATGAGTATATTTACCGCATCATACTATTAGATTATGGCAAAATACATTTACGAGTACAAAAACTGGACTGATTTTTCGTGGCAAGAGAAAGTGATAAATGTTGTGTTTGGTGAGGTGCGTTTTTTGCAAGGTAAAATAAAAGGTCAAATGAATGCTTTGGGTTTTTTGGCTAAAGAAGAAGTCACGCTTACTGCCTTAACCCTAGACGTAGTGAAATCATCAGAAATTGAAGGCGAGCTACTCAATTATGACCAAGTACGTTCGTCTATTGCAAGGCGCTTGGGCATAAACTCCGCAGGACTTGTATCGAGCAATCGACATATTGAAGGCATTGTAGAAATGATGTTGGATGCAACACAACGATATGCCTTACCATTAACCGAAAAACGTTTGTTTGGTTGGCATGCAGCGCTATTTCCCACTGGGTACAGCGGACCTTACCTCATAGAAGTGGGACGATACCGAACCAGTGAAATGCAAATTGTTTCAGGTGCTATGGGCAAAGAAAAAGTACATTATAAAGCAGTAAAACCCGAATTAGTAAAAAAGGAAATGGACAAGTTTTTGGATTGGTTCAACAACGAGAACTTGCTTGACCCAGTTTTGAAAGCCGCTATTGCACACTTTTGGTTTATCATCATTCACCCATTTGATGATGGAAACGGAAGAATCGGAAGAGCTATAACCGACATGTTGCTTGCACGTGCTGAGGGAAGTGGAGAGCGTTTTTACAGTATGTCTAGCCAAATATTAAACGAACGTAAACTCTATTATGAAATATTGCAAAAAGTGCAGCATAGCTCCGGCGACATAACCGGATGGATTGATTGGTTTTTGCATTGCCTCAAAAATGCAATGCTTTCCACTGAAAATACCACACAACAAATATTGCGTAAAGCTGAATTTTGGAAATTACATGAACACACACTTATCAACGAACGCCAACGTTTAATACTTAACAAATTATTTGACGATTTTGAAGGAAAACTACAAACTTCAAAATGGGCTAAGATTGCCAAAACCTCTACCGATACCGCTTTACGGGATATTAAAGACTTGCTAGAAAAAGGGATCTTGAAACAAACTAACGAAGGAGGACGAAACGCAAACTACGAATTAGTAGACTTTAAATTAAAATAAATACTGGCACAATATGGTGCAAGCGCAAGCAGGGCTGTGTCACTGTTCAATCTTTTATTTCTTTCTTCATCTTTTGGTTCTTATTCCAAACATTCTACCTTTAATCCCTTGCCTGACTCAAACTGTGAAAATGTCATAAGCCATTTGTGGAAACTTCTAAAAAGAAAGAACAATTTAGAAATTATAACAACTCACATTAAACAAAACATAAACAGCTAAAATGCGATTACTAGATTTACTTTTATTATCTGTCTTCATATTCAATAATGGCTGTGGGATATCTGAAAATACTACTTTAAAAGAGGTAGCCCAAAATGAAATTTCAATTAATAGTGAAAAACTTATTGATAGTTTAAATAAAAACAAAAATGAAGAGCAAATAGAATTTTCAAAGACTAATCATGGTAATAACAAAAAGAGAATTATTAAAAAATACAGAATTGTGCCGCGTATTAAAGTTTCAATTGCAGGAGGAGTTGCTGGATATTTTTCACCACAATTTAAAATTGTAAATCAAGGTTTCAAAAAGAATAAAGAAGAATTGCTCAAAAACTTAGGAAGTGAAGACACATTATTGAATATTCTTTCAGTATTTGCATTAGAAAAGAAAGGAATAATTGATAAAAGAATCACTTTTGAAAAGCAAAGGATAACAAATATAGATGCAATTCTTGAGTATCAATTTTGTTGTACAGAACATGGAGTTTATTTATTTAGTGAACTATTTGACAGTACTTCAAATGGCTATTTAAAGGATTTAATTAATAGATATATAAAATAGAAAAACTATAAATCCTCTACTTCCAATCTACTTCCACCCAAGCATTTCAGCATAAAAAAAGCGGAAAGAAATAAATTCCTTCCGCTTTTTATTTTCAAAATATGTATGGTATTAATAATCCATTCCCATTCCACCGCCTGGCATAGCTGGCATAGCAGATTTAGGTTCTGGCTTGTCGGCAATTACACATTCCGTAGTCAATAACATACCTGCAATAGATGCAGCATTTTCTAATGCAACACGAGTTACTTTAGTAGGATCTATAACACCTGCTTTGTATAAATTTTCATACACTTCTGTGCGCGCATTGAATCCGAAATCAGCTTTTCCTTCACGTACTTTTTGTATAATGATAGAACCTTCCAAACCGCAGTTAGCAACGATTTGACGAATTGGTTCTTCCAATGCACGACGTACAATAGAGATACCAGTATTTTCATCTTCATTAGCACCTTTTAATTTTACAATGCTATCAATGGCACGAATGAAAGCGGTTCCACCACCTGGTACTATTCCTTCTTCCACAGCCGCACGTGTTGCATGTAATGCATCATCAACGCGATCTTTCTTTTCTTTCATTTCAACTTCTGTTGCTGCACCAACATATAATACAGCTACACCACCAGCTAATTTAGCCAAACGCTCTTGTAATTTTTCTCTATCGTAATCGCTAGTTGTTGTTTCAATTTGCGCTTTGATTTGGTTTACACGAGCAACGATTTCTGCTTTCTTTCCTTTACCGCCAACAATAGTTGTATTGTCTTTGTCTATAGAAACACTTTCGCATTGACCTAAATAAGTTAAGTCTACATTCTCTAATTTGAAACCTTGTTCTTCGCTCACCACAATACCGCCAGTTAATTTAGCAATATCTTCTAACATTTCTTTTCTACGATCGCCAAAGCCTGGAGCTTTTACAGCGCCAACTTTAATCGTGCCGCGTAATTTATTTACAACTAGAGTTGCCAAAGCTTCTCCTTCTAAATCTTCTGCAATAATTAATAATGGACGACCAGCTTGTGCTACTTTTTCTAAGATGTGAAGAATATCTTTCATCGTAGAAATTTTCTTATCATAAATAAGAATCATTGGATTACTTAATTCTGAAACCATTTTTTCGCTGTTGGTTACAAAATATGGCGATAGATATCCTCTGTCGAATTGCATACCTTCTACAACATCAACCGTTGTATCTGTACCTTTTGCTTCTTCCACAGTGATAACACCTTCTTTCCCAACTTTCGCCATAGCTTGTGCAATCAATTTTCCAATTGCGCTGTCATTATTTGCAGAAATAGTTGCTACTTGTTCGATTTTTTTATTGTCGTTACCAACTTTTTCAGATTGGGTTCTTAAATTTTCAACAACAGCTGCAACAGCTTTGTCAATGCCACGTTTCAAATCCATTGGATTAGCACCAGCAGCTACATTTTTGATTCCTTCCGTAATGATAGATTGCGCCAATACAGTTGCAGTAGTTGTTCCATCACCAGCAGCGTCTGCAGTTTTAGAAGCAACTTCTTTAGCCATTTGCGCACCCATGTTTTCAATTGGGTCTTCTAATTCGATTTCTTTTGCTACAGTTACACCATCTTTAGTAATTTGTGGTGCACCGAATTTTTTTTCAATAACTACATTACGACCTTTTGGTCCTAAGGTTACTTTTACTGCATCTGCCAACGTATCCACACCCTTTTTCATTTTGTTGCGTGCTTCAATATTAAAGAAAATTTGTTTTGACATAGTATTTAAATTTTAATGATTTAATAATTGTGTTTGGTAAAAATTTTTGTTGTTGAAATGGCTCTATTTTAAAGGTAGAAAAAGCGTTATGCTGTTCTCTTCATTTCGAGTGCCTTATTCGTCAAATTAGATAATTGCTAGTATATCGCTTTCACGCATAATTAAAAGGTCTTGACCTTCTACATTTATTTCTGTTCCTGCATATTTACCATATAAAACAGTGTCTCCATTTTTTACTGTCATTGGTTCATCTGCTTTGCCAGTGCCTACGGCAACTACGATACCACGTTGCGGTTTTTCTTTAGCGGTGTCTGGAATAATAATTCCACCTGCTGTTTTAGTCTCAGCTGCAGCTGCTTTAATAATTACTCGATCGTGTAATGGGGTAATTTGAAGCTTTACTTGTTTTGCCATGTTTTTATTTTTTTTGATTGTTTTTTGAATTACGAAAGCATACTAGCATATTATGTGCCAAGCGATTATAGTAAGACATTTTTACAGAAGTCAATAAAATAGAGATGAACATTGAATGAGGGAATAGACATAATTGCATTTAATATTCAACTTCAAGTAAGTTTTGTCATGTTTTACTTGAATTGTTTTATGCTGGATGAAGAGTATGCTAAGCTACTTTATTCGTAAATCGTTTGACCAAATAGATAGAAATCAGGATGACCACAATGCCTATGCACATGAGCGCATTTATTTTTTCATGTAAAAAAATCATACCCATGAGCAAAGCAATGATAGGGTTTATGTATACATAAATAGACACTAGACTTAGTGGCAATTGTTTAAGAGCATATAGATAACAAACAAAGGCGACAATGGATCCGAATATGGTTAGATAGATGAGTAAAATCCAACCTTCCATGGCAATAGATTGCAGTGGAACATGTTGGCCAGAAAGTAAAGAGGCGAATAGTAAAAGAATGCCACCGATGAGCATTTGCCAGCCAATTCCTTCAATTGGATTAATATTCAATTTATTTTTTGCAGTGATTAATGTCCCGCTCGTCCATGTTACTACGCCTATCAAGGAAAGGATAATGCCCAAAATGAAATGCGGACTTTTAAATTCTTCGGCAAAGGAACTGAGCAAAAGAGCCACGCCGATAAAGCCAAATACCAAAGATAAAATGACCATTGGCTTAATTTTTTCTTTATAGAAGATGGCACTTCCAATGATGAGTACAAAAGGCATAAGACAACCAATGAGTGCACCCAAAAAGGATGGAATATATTGAATGCCCCAGGTTGTAAGTCCATTACTACAAGCGATTAGAAGAAAACCACAAATAAAATGAAACTTTAATTCTTGAACTGTAGGTAGTTTTTTTGTTCGAAAAATAAAAAAAAGAATAAGCGAAATGCCAGCTAATGTTTGCCTGATGCCCGTTAATTGTAGCGGTGGGATATGATAGTCATTCACTGCTTTCTTTGCAATAAACCAAGTTGTACCCCAGAAAAAAGAGATGGCGGCTAATGCCCAGTATCCTTTAATTACATGCTTATTTTTCAATGCCAGCAAAGAACGATTTTTTTAATGAAATATTGTTTTATTTGATGCTTGCATTTTAGCTTTTGCTTAAATTAGTTCAGTGAGAATTTAACCATTTCGAAACCCAGAATCATCACTATGGGAAGCTAAGCCCAGTTTTTGATTTATAGGTTGAATGTTAAAATTCCAACATTTGAAATAATATTTAAAAAATTCAACTTATATTTGAGCCTCATCAAAACAAAAAGAAATGAAAAAAGTATTGTTTATTGCGTTGACGCTTCTTGTTACAGGAACTACTTACGCACAAAAACCATGTTGCAAAAACAAATCTACATGTAACAAAGAAACTGCTAGTACTGCAAATGAAGGCAAAGCTGTTGCTGGAGAAATGCATGCTTGCTGCAAGAAAAATATTGCTGAAGGTAAGGCTGCATGCTGCTCTAAAACAGCTGCAACTAAAGTAGAAGCTACTAAGAAAGTTGCTTCTAAAACAGCTGTACCAACAACACCACAAAGCGTTGTTGCACAAAGAAAAGCTGCGTTGCCTAAATAATGTCTTTTCTAAAATAGAATGAGAAAACCGCTTGAATAAGGCGGTTTTTTTTATTTTACACTTTTCTTTGATGAATCTAATGTTGTTGTATTCTTCTGCAAAGAATCGTTATTCATTAATATAGCATTCGCTGCATTGTCTGCTGCATTAGAAATTGATGTATCAACGCTTACAGGTGCATTTTCTATTTTTACTGCTGTGTTGTTGCTTCCTTTCAACCAATACCAAAGACCAACTCCCAATAAGCCTAGAAGTAATAATGGCAACAACCACTTCATTCCATTATTCATTTCATTTGTATTGTTTTGATTTTCCATATTGCTATTTTTTAGAATGTAAAAATGTTTTTTTTTTTTGAATAAATTAAATCTAATACCAATTGCTTTTGTAAAATAGAATAAACAAAGCTTAGAAAATGCAATATTGTATTAGGTAATGGCGTATTTTTTGGAGTAAAAAAGAATTCCTTGCTACGTTATTCTCGCTCTAAAAAATAATGGATTACAGAGAATATATTTTTAAGGATAAATTTTTGCTTGGTTTTAAATCATGAATAAGCATTTATATTTGCGCAGTGATAAAAATTGGAAACATAGAGTTACCTGATTTTCCCTTGCTCCTAGCACCAATGGAAGATGTAAGTGATCCGCCTTTTCGCGCTGTGTGCAAGCAATATGGAGCCGATTTAATGTATACAGAATTTATCAGTAGTGAAGGCTTAATTCGCGATGCGATAAAAAGTGTGCAGAAGTTAGATATATTCGATTACGAACGCCCTATTGGTATACAAATATTTGGTGGAGATGAAGAAGCAATGACGCTCTCAGCGAAAATATGTGAGGCTACTGGGCCAGATTTGGTAGACATAAATTATGGTTGTCCAGTGAAAAAAGTGGTTTGCAAAGGTGCAGGTGCGGGTATATTAAAAGATTTACCTAAAATGGTTTCACTAACCAAAGCAGTTGTGAATGCGGTTAAAATACCTGTCACCGTTAAAACTCGTTTGGGCTGGGATGAAAGCAGTAAAAATATTGAGGAGGTTGCTGAACGACTACAGGATATTGGCATACAAGCACTATCCATACATGGTAGAACCCGAACCCAAATGTATAAAGGAGAAGCTGATTGGTCATTGATTGCCAAAGTGAAAAATAATCCGCGTATTCATATTCCTATTTTTGGAAACGGAGATATAGATACGCCGCAAAAAGCACTTGAATACAAAAATAGATATGGTGTAGATGGCGTTATGATTGGTAGAGCTGCAATAGGAAGCCCATGGATATTTAATGAAGTAAAACATTTTGTAAAAACAGGAGAAATATTGCCATTACCTACTATTGAAGAGCGTATCAAAGTATGCAAGGAACATTTGCTTTTTTCTATGAAATGGAAAGGCGAAAAATTAGGTATACTAGAAATGCGAAGACATTATGCCAACTACTTGAAAGGCTTTCCCAATATCAAAGAGTATAGGTTATTGTTAGTACAAGCGGAGACTTGGGATGCTCTTCAAATTATATTTGAAAATATAATACAAACTTACTCTGTAAAAGAAATGGTATAAAGCCGCTTTTTTTTAATACTCCTTACCTACTTTTGCTCCCAAAAAAATACAAATGCAACAAGTAAAAAAAGGGAATACCATTAAAGTTCATTACACAGGTACATTGCGTGAAGATGGTTCGCAATTTGATAGCTCCATTGGAAGTGAACCTCTAGAATTTACAGTAGGAGAAGGTTTGGTCATATTTGGATTTGATAATGGTGTTATAAATATGCATGTTGGTGACAAAAGAACCATCGAAATTCCTGCACTTGAGGCGTATGGTCCTTTGAACGAACACATGATTTTTGAATTTGATAAAAAAGATTTTCCTGCCGATTTAGGAGAACCTGAAATAGGTATTCAATTACATATGTCGGATAATGAAGGAAATGAATTACCCGTAGTTGTTGCTGGTATAAAAGAAGAAACCATCGTATTAGATGCCAATCACCCACTTGCTGGTAAGGATCTAATATTTGAAGTAGAGGTAGTGGAGATAGTATCTTAATAAGTTTGCTATACCTCACTCATTTTCATAATTTCTTGCACACGAATTCCTTTGTCTGTTTGTTGTAAAGTACAACATTCATTCACTTTGTCGTGTTCGAAAAACAATATCCAATTATTATCTACTGCTTGTTTCAGAATAGATTCTTTTTCGTTCAAAGTTTCTAGAGGTCGCATGTCGTACGCCATGACCCAAGGTAAGGATACATGCGCGATAGAAGGAATAAGATCGGCGCAAAACAATATTTTTTTTCCACGATAATGTATAAGCGGTAGCATCATAGAATCTGTATGTCCATTGACCATAATGATTTCCATTTGCGCCGAAAAAGGAATGTCTACTTGATTCGTAAATTGTAGTTGACCACTTTCTTGAATAGGTAAAATATTTTCTTTTAAGAAGGATGCTTTTTCCCGTGCATTTGGCTGAATAGCTGAATTCCAGTGTGTTATATGACTCCAATACTTAGCATGTGCAAAGGTTGGTACAAGTTTGTCACCCATTTTACTTATAGCTCCACCGCAATGGTCAAAGTGAAGATGAGTAAGAAATACATCGCTAATATCATTTGCAGTAAAACCTAAGTCTTGTATAGAATGCAACAAAGTATCTTCGCCATGTGGTTGAAAATGGCTGAAAAACTTTGCATCTTGTTTGTGTCCCATACCAGTATCAATCAATATTAAGCGTTTTTCATCTTCAATGAGTAAACAGCGCATAGCCCAAGTACACATATTATTTTCATCCGCCGGATTTACTTTTTGCCACATACTTTTCGGCACTACACCATGCATAGCACCTCCATCTAATTTAAATAATCCAGTATTAATGGTATGTAATTTCATCTGTTATGATTTTAGTTTTTAATTTGCTGAATAAAAGTCGTGATGGAATTTTTCTGCAGACAGGTATTCATTTTTCTTAAGTACTTCAGGGGTTAAATATAAGCAGAGTAAACGTTTTATAGATAAGTACTTCAAAATAAGTACAAGAAATAAGCGCAAAAAAAAACCACTGATTCAGTGGCTTTTTTTTATTCAAATATTTACAATTTATTTGACGATGCTTTTTAAAGTTGCTTCATTAATCACAACTGGATATTTTACTTCAAGATCAGCAATCCATTGTTTTTCTAAATATTCTTGATATTCCGAAATGACATAACCTCTTGCTTCAGCTAATGTTTTCTGTGTTGGCATATCATATACTTCCTTCACATCTATTAGCATATACGTTCCGTCTTCATTTTTGAAGTAGGCAGTTGGTTGTCCAGCTACATAATTTACGGTTTTTGGAAAACGAGACTTTTCAAATTTGCCAGATTCAAACACTACTTTCGTTTGTGCACCATCGCCGTTTGCTTCTTTGCCAACTTCTTCGGGTGTTTTATTGGACGGATTTTTCAACGCTGTTTCTACCTTTTTAATGAACTCCTCATCGGCAGCTTTATACAAAGTTGCTTTGATAGAGGCAGGCCATTGATACTTTGTTTTATTCATCTCGAAATACGCTTGCAAACCAGTCGTATCAACCGATGCTTTACTCCAAACTTTATTGTCAGTTAATTCAAATAACATAATACCATCACTATATTCTGTCAATAAATTTCTATATTCTTCATTCTCATCAATCAATTTATTTTCTTGAAAATCATAAAGCGCTTTATCTGAATAATTTCTAAAAAGAGAACGCAAGGTGCTTTCTTTTTGTCCATATATTTTTCCTTTTGTATAATCTTGAATATACATGGCGAAATCTGCCTGGTTAAATGTAGCGCCTGACATTTGAAACAAAATATCTGTTTTATTTTTATAATCATTACCAGCGAAAGAACCATTACGAACTGAACTATCTGGAATGGCTGCGATTAATCTGTCTAACGCATCGAGGTTTTCTGTATAACCAACTTTTTGTTTTATTTTGGTGGTATACAATTGTCGAGCAATATCAATACGACCGTCTTTTTCAACACGTTTTGATATTTCATTTTTGATAGTATCATATGGGCGAATAGGTGTCTTCTTGATTAATTTTATGATATGGTATCCAAAATCAGTTTTAACTGGTATTTGCGTAATATCGCCAGGGTTTTTTAATGCAAACGAAGCGTCTTCAAAATCTGGAACCATTTGTCCCACACCAAAGGATGCTAAAGTTCCATCGGTATTTTTTGAGAATTTGTCATCTGAATATTTGTCAACAAGGGTTTCAAATTTTTCACCCTTCTTCAATAAATTAAGTACGGAATCTATTCTTGCTTTGCCAGCAGCATCCCCTTCTTTGCCTTTACTTTTTGCAACCGCTACCATAATTTGTGCAACTTGAATTTCACCTCTAGCTGGTCTGTCACCAATTTTTTTGATGATATGATAACCATACAAAGTTTTAAATGGTTTGGAAAAAGATCCAATTGGTGTATTGTATGCAACAGATTCAAATGGGTAAACTATTTGTAATGCGGTGATAAATCCCATGTCGCCGCCAGCAACTGCAGATTGTTTGTCTTCACTTACTGCTTTGGCGATGCTTGCAAAATCTGCACCAGCTTTGAGTGCATTGTAAATGCTATCTATTTTATGGTAAGAGCCTGTGGTATCATCGCTGCCTCTTGGCGTGGAAATAAGAATGTGTGCAATATGCACATCTGTCTTCATTCGATCATAAGCTTCTTTGACTAATTTGTCGGTTACTTCTTTGTCTGTTAAATAGGTTTTTGCCAATTGTTTTTTGTATCCACCCAATTCCGTAAGAATATTGGATAAGGTATCCATTTTCAAATATTCTGCTTCAGCCACCTTCATTTTGAATCGAGAGTATAAGGTCAAATATTCTCGTAATGCTTTTTCACTAAAATCGACTTTTTGATTGTTGATGTTTTTAGTATACATCCTCAGAAATTCGGCCTTCCCAACTGGGTTATTGCCGTAACTAAACAAAGTAGGATCAGTTGATTTTTTTTGTGCAGCAATTTGATTTGAAATAAAGAGCGTAAATAGTAGGGGAAGCGAATAAATGATTTGTTTCATTTTTAATTTTTAACTTTTGATAGGTTGGGGAATAGATGTAGGATGGAGTTTATTTTTTTTCTTGTTCTTTTTTCTTCTTTTTTTCTAACCATTCTATTAGACCTAATACATTGGTGTGGTCAATTCTTTTTCCGCGAATGATTTTTTTGTCATCAAGCAAATATAAGGTAGGGGTGCTGTAAACGTCATAAAATGCTCTAAAATTTGTAGTACGCTTTGGATCATGTACATGTATCCAACCTTCTCCTAAATTATTGTCTCGAATATAGGTTTTCCATTTTACTTGTTCGTCTTCTGCTTCTACAGCATATATTTTTACATTGTATTTTTTTAATGCTGCATGATAAATAGAATCAAATTTTGGCATTTCCGTTTTGCAATGTCCGCAAGTTGGCGACCAAAATATCAGAATGGTATAATCAGCTTTTACGGAAGAGAGGGGAATTACATTTAAGTCTGAAGTATCTAACATGCGTAAATCCATTGCTGGTTGACCTATCATATTTGGTGCAATTTTTCGGGCTCTGTCAATATACTTTTCAAGTTGTGCGGAATCAATCCAAGTAGCCAATCCTTTCATATAATAATTCTCCACCAAATAAACGAAGGATTCATCAAGACCCATGATTTTACTGGTTTCTGTCCAACGAGTTAAATACCAAAGTGTGTATTTGAAAGTTTCTACTGTGCCTTTTGCTTTCGCCAATAATACTTCACATTCATGTGAAACGGAGTCAGGAACTGGGATGACTAATTTAGTCATATAGTCTTCTAATTTTCTTTCATAAATAGGCGTAAAGATTAATCGATCATCTTTAAAATCATATTTATCCCAATAGTGTGCTTTGTAATATGCACGAGGGTAGCTAGAATCTTTGGTGCCATCTGGCAAGGTTGGAAGTATTTTAGGAATTTCTGGTTCGTCCACCGCGTTAAATAATTTCCCTAAAAAAGAAGTTGGGTTTTTTAAAATAAAATTGGATCTGTAATCCGTAAGTTCTTTGCTCTTTGTTTTTAATTTATCATAAACGGTATTGGAATCTTTTTTATTCGTAGCAGTTAATAATTCTGCTTCTATTTTTTGGTAGCCGCCGCCATAGGATACTAGAAATCTTTGGTATTCATAAAACCCATTGTTTTCAGTAACTCCAGTGAATTTAGCAGTCTTGTAAATTTCTGACTTTGTAACTTCTATGGAATAGTTGTCGCCATTCAAAAGAATGATTTCCATTGACGCGGTTTTGTCTGCGAAAAGTAACATGTAAATACCGCCATCAATTTTTTTATCGGAGTGAAAAGATAATTCACCTTTGCTGTTGAGATGGGTTGAGTCATCTTTAAAAACAGTTGTGTTTTTACCGAAGTAATGACAGAGATAAACGAGGGAATCATTTGCATCCGAAAATTTGGCTTTGATATTGTAACCATCTTTAGCGGTTGCGGATAAACAGAAAAGAAAAGCAATGAATGTGGATAATAAATACTTGTTCATGAGTTTGTTTTAAAAGAGTGACCGAAAATACGTCAACTAGACGCATGTATGAAAGAGTGTGTTGCGTAATTTGCAACACTTTAACGGGATGACTCAATGAGCGGTTTTTGAAATTAGCTAGTGCTTGAACTACAATGCTATATTAGAAATGGAATGAAAATTATTTGGGCGGCAGACACGCTTTTCGCTGCAAGTCCTCCCATGCGATGCGCATGGTGTGGGCTTTTCGCTGCAATCGTTGCCGCAATGCACGAATCCTTTTAATTTACAGTAAAGTATAATTGTCAATTTTGTCTAGTTCAAGGATGGTATGTTGCTTATCTTCACTTTGCCTAAACATCAAGTCGAATTTTGCATTGGATACAAGTTCACTGTAATGGTAAGAAGTTTTTTGTTTGACAATATTAGAAAAATGTTCATCGAATGCCTTCACAAAAACAAGCATTTCAAAACGGTTATTTTCTAAATCCACGAGCGTAAAACCGAAGATAGGACTGTCTTCCGTAATGGCATGAACAAGCGTCCAATTCAATGCCAGGGTTGTTACTTTTGCTATTTCTAATTTGATTGGAAAATAGTTGGTAATCAACTTGCCATCGATTTCGGTCTGCATACTTGCTACTACTTCTGCCTCCACTTCCGTAAGACTATTGTTTTTGTAACTTGCCATGCGCAACATCAATCCTTTGCCTTCTTTATAAGGAGCAATCAATGCGTTTTTGCTAAAGACTAAAAATGCACGAGGTTTAGAAAAACGTCCATAAATTAAACCCGTTAAAACCGCGAATGTAATAACACCCAAAAAAGCTTCAATACTTGCTACACATCCCGTTGATATGGAGTTTGGGCTAACTTTGCCATAGCCTACAGTGGTTATGGTTTGCGCACTAAAAAAGAAAGCTTCAATGAATTTTTGAAATGGGGTATAGGCATTATTAATACCTAGATTTTCGATGCCCAAATAATAATAAATACCAGCAAAAATGAGATTGATGAAGATGAAAGAGCTAAACCCAAAAACAAGGAATCTTGGTAAGGATAAATCCAATAAGGTATGAAAAAGGCTAATGTGTTTTGGAAATGCTAACCCTGTTTTTCGGATATTTGTTCCACCATTTTTATTAAGTATTCTGCCAGCAGAATTGCCAGTTGTATTGTCGAATCCTGTATTCGTAATCGATTTATGTCTGCGGAGATTATCTAAATTCATGGTCTATAAAGGAAACAAAAATACAAGGAATATCCTATCAATTCCCCAAGCATTTATTTTTTTTCTTCCAAAAAAATGATACGGGATAGGTTATATAATCATTGGCCTTATACATGTACAAAAGTTGATGCGATACGCATACATAAAGGAATGAAATACATCATGCCATCTATCGCAAAAAGATATTGCCATTGCGTTCGCTTGTTTATATAAAAGAAATAGGATATCAGGCTAAGGCTTATCGCTTGAAGAATAAAAATAGATGATAAATAAAAACTAAGGCCTAGCAACAGGATTAACATGCCTGCAAGCAAAAGAAAATAGTTTCTTCTGTATGCCCAAATCACTTCGTCTTTGATATAAAAATGATAACAAAGAATCAGCATAAATAAGAATCGATGGATGCCTAAGAGTATTATGGATGAAGAGTTGTAGGATATATGCGGAAGAGATAATGGCAATATATAAGTACATATTGTCCAAATGAATGCAAGTAAAATTACTTTGAATCCTTTATAGAAAATAAGTTTTGGAATGCGAATGAATACTGGCAATATATACAGTACAGACAGTAGCACAAGGAGGGCAAGCGGATAAAAAGAAATAGGTTCGGTGAACCAAAAACAAATCATACTACCAATACAACCTATGACAGTTAATGGCATTGCGTATTTATATACTTTAGATTTGATATAATATAAATTATACGTCGTTAGGGTTGCAAAAAATATAAATCCATAAAAAGGCAAGGCAGCTAAGTGGCTATTATTTGCTTGAATAGTTTCAATGCATAAACAAACCGCACCAACTGAAATAAACAAATTGCTGCTTAGAATAAATTGATAAATTTGTTTGAATAACTGCATCACTAATCTGCAAAGTACTTGTATAAAATTTGAAAAAGGGAAATTAAAAATTCTATTTTTAGAAATCAACAGATACAATTTTTGATTCCAGAATTATAGAACCTTCAAATTTTCAAACTATCTTTACCCGATGCGAAATATAAAAATTATTGAGGTAAAATCAGAAATTGGAGCAGGCACAAGAGGTGCTAGTTTGGGTGTGGATGCATTAAAAATTGCGGCCTTAGATTTCATGAGTAATTTTTTTGTCAACTTTCCGAATGATGTTGTAGAGACGGAAAATAATTTATTGTATGAACCCATAGAAAGCCCTTACGCCAAACGAATTAAGGGTGTAAAAACTATTTATGACAGAGTATCAAAAGTGGTGGAAACAAATTTGAGATCTGGCTTATTTCCTTTGGTATTGGCAGGCGATCATAGCAGTGCTGGTGCTACTATTGCTGGTATTAAAATGGCAAAACCAAAATCTAGATTAGGTGTAGTTTGGATTGATGCGCATGCCGATATGCATTCGCCGTATACAACGCCAACAGGAAATATGCATGGCATGCCATTGGCTATTACTTTGGCTGAAGATAATTTGGATTGTCAATTACATCATCCAGATGAAGGTACCTTAAAGGTTTGGAATGAGTTAAAAAATTTAGGTAAAATATGTCCGAAAGTATTGCCAGAAGATGTAGTATTTATTGCACTAAGAGATACAGAAAAAGAGGAAGATTATATTTTAAAAAAATTAGGCATTAAAGTCATTCCAGTGTCGGAAGTTCGTAAAAAAGGCGTTGCCCATGTGGTTCGTCAAACTTTATTAAGCCTACAAAAGTGCGATGATATTTATGTTTCATTTGATGTGGATAGTTTGGATAGTAGTATTAGTAGAGGTACTGGAACACCCGTTGCGAATGGATTAAAAGAGAGAGAGGCAGAAGATATTTTAGCAGGCTTGATGCAAAATCACAAAATTTGTTGCTTCGAAATAACAGAAGTAAATCCGACATTAGATAAAGAAAATTTGATGGCGGAAATTGCATTTAATATTATACAAAGGAGCGTCAATATATTGTTGATGAATTAGGTGGCTGAAGTGAAATAGCCGTTTTTTCTATACATGCATTGAATTCTTGATGCTTCTACTTGTAGGGTCATTGAAAATTTATTGATTAAACAATCCCAAAACACTCCTCAAATTTTAAAATTATTTAACGATTGAATTTGAAATCTATGAATACTTTTGGGCTCCGAAAAAATAATGTATACACATGGAAAATAGTTCAATTGATATTCGCGCACTGAATGAACGTATCAATCAAAAAAGTGCCTTCTTGGATTTGCTCACAATGGAGATTAATAAATCCATCGTTGGACAAAAATATATGATAGAGCGATTATTGATTGGTTTGCTTGCACAAGGTCATGTATTGCTAGAAGGTGTGCCAGGTTTGGCGAAAACTTTAGCTATCAAATCCTTGGCACTAGCGATTAATGGTAAATTCTCAAGGATACAGTTTACACCCGATTTATTACCTGCCGATGTAGTCGGTACTATGATTTATAACCAACAACAAAATCAATTTCAGGTTCGTAAAGGACCTATATTCGCCAACTTTATTTTGGCGGATGAAATAAATAGAGCCCCAGCAAAAGTGCAAAGTGCATTGCTCGAGGCCATGCAAGAAAAACAAATTACATTAGGCGATACAACCTTTAAATTGGAAGAACCATTTTTAGTTTTGGCCACACAAAATCCAATTGAGCAAGAAGGTACTTATACATTGCCAGAAGCACAAGTCGATCGTTTCATGTTGAAGATTGTAGTGGATTACCCACAAATGGAAGAAGAACGAATGATTATTCGCCAAAATATGAATCCAAGTGCACAACCTAAGATTAATCCAATCGTATCTCCTACAGATATTATTGAAGCTCGCAACTTAGTTCGTGAAGTGTACATGGATGAAAAGATTGAAAAGTATATTTTGGATATCGTCTTTGCTACACGTCAACCGGAAGCGTATAAATTGGCTAAACTAAAACCATTGATTAGCTATGGAGCATCTCCGAGAGCTAGTATTAATTTGGCATTGGCTTCTAAGGCGTATGCATTTATCAAACGCAGAGGTTATGTAATTCCAGAGGATGTGCGAGCTGTTTGTATGGATGTCATGCGCCATCGTGTGGGCGTTACTTACGAAGCCGAGGCAGAAAACATGACGAGTGAAATGATAGTGAGTGAAATTTTAAATGCAGTAGAAGTGCCTTAGTCCGTTTGCGTTATAGATTATAAACAGCATCCCACATTCAAAATTCATAATTCACAATTCTCTTCAACTTGTCTTTTTTTTCTAAACATATTGCTCCTTCTAACCTAGACACCAAGTTGCGTACTTCGGAGATTATGGCGAAAGTACGTGGCATAGAAATTAAAACAAAAGGTCTTACTAACCATATTTTTAGTGGCGAATACCATAGTGCATTTAAGGGTAGAGGTATGAGTTTCAGTGAGGTTCGTGAATATGCTTTTGGTGATGATGTACGAAGTATAGATTGGAATGTTACGGCTCGTTTTAATTCGCCATTTATTAAAGTATTTGAAGAAGAAAGAGAATTGACCTTGATGCTCGTGGTGGATATTAGCGCGAGTTCTTTGTTTGGCACATCAAAGCAAACCAAAAGGGATTTGATTACAGAAATATGTGCTGTTCTTTCTTTTAGTGCAATTACCAATAATGATAAAGTAGGCATCCTATTTTTTAGTGATAAAATTGAAAAATACATTCCACCGAAAAAAGGGAAGTCACATATCCTGTTTATCATTCGCGAATTGATTACCATGAAGCCGCACAGTAATGCACAAACTAATTTGCAAGAAGCATTGAAGTTTTTAAATTCTGTGATGAAGAAAAGAGCCATCACTTTCGTCCTTTCTGATTTTATTAGCTCGCCGTATCATGATGCTTTGCATATTGCGAGTAAAAGACATGATGTAATAGGCATGCATATTTATGATTTGAGAGATGCTACTTTCCCAAAAGTTGGGGTCGTAAAAATGATGGATTCCGAAACGAAACAAAGCAAATGGATAGACACCTCTTCGGCCAATTTCCAGAAAACCTATGTTGCCAATTTTGAACAACAGGTGAAATCTACTAAAGATACTTTTCAAAAAAGTGGAGCCCAATATGTCACTATCCGTACAGATGAAGATTATGTGAAACGATTACAATTATTTTTTAAAAGCAGAAAATAAGTAGACTGGAATTACCTATGGATACAATAATAGTCAACACTAAAAATCTAATGTCTTCATTCCTTATTGTTTGTAAAATGCAGGGAGAGCAAGGCATTCAAGGTGAATTCAAATTGGAAAAGGTTAGCGTTCGTAATACTTTAAAATCAACTCTACTAAAATATATCACTGCATTTCTATTTCTATTTCTATTCTCATCCCTAGTTGCTTCGGCTCAAGTTGGAATTAATAGTCATATTGATAAGGAAAGTATTTTAATTGGAGATTATGTTGAATTTCAATGGAGTGCTTCTTATAATCCATTGCAATACCAAGTGCAATTCCCGATGCTGCCAGATACGTTTAACCATTTTGAAGTTATAGAAAGAAGTAAAATAGATACAACGATAGACAGAGATTTAAGCACATTCAAACAAACCATAAGAATCACCAATTTTGATTCAGGCAAGTGGCAATTACCAATATTTGATTTCGAAGTAAAACCATTACATGGCGAGTCTGCCTTTACTTTGCATACAGATTCAAGCCTATTTGTGAATGTGAATACAGTTGCAGTGGATACATCCAAAGCGTTTATGCCAATCAAAGGGATACGCGCAGCTAGCATGCCTTTGAAGCTCATTATTTTATACACCATTGGGGCTATTCTTATAGCTGCTTTACTCATTTTCTTGGTATGGTATCTCATCAAAACGATGCGAGAAAAAAATAAGGCACCACTACCAACTACGCCACAAATTATTTTATTGCCACATGAAAAGGCATTGCAATCATTAGGTCAGTTAGAAAAATTGGAGCTGTGGCAACAAGGTCAAGAGAAATTATATCATACCCAATTGACTGATATTATTCGTACTTATTTAGAAGAACAATTTCAAATTGATTGTTTGGAAAAAACATCTTCTGAAATTATTGCTCAAGTAAAAAAACAAAAAATGTTGAATGCATTCCGCCAACCTTTGCGAAATTTATTTGAAGTTGCAGATATGGTAAAATTCGCGAAAGGCCAGCCTAGTGCGGAGGAACATCTTCAATGTATGGAAATTGCAATTCAAATAATACAGGAGTCTTATAAAAAATTAAAAGCCGCAGCTGATTTTGAAACCAGTAAACATGCACAATAATATTCATGAAGTATTTTGATTTCAAACATATCACCTTTGCACATCCGCAGTATTTCTTCTTACTGTTGTTGGTTCCCATTGGTATATTTTGGATTTATCAATTCAAGAAAAAGCAACAGGCAACTTTTACAGTTTCTACTTTGCAAGGATTGACTGGATTAGCAGAGAGCAGTCTTATTAAATGGAAAGGCATTTTACATGTACTCAGAATTCTTTCGTTTATCTGTATCGTTATTGCATTGGCTCGACCGCAAACTAGTAATGTGAATGAAACCATAAATAGTGAAGGCTTAGACATTGTGATGGCAATGGATATTTCAGGAAGTATGTTAGCGGAAGACTTTCATCCGAATCGAATTGAAGCAGCAAAGAAAGTTGCGACTGAATTTATTGAAAATCGCCCGACAGATAGAATTGGCTTAGTCATATTTTCTGGCGAGAGTTTTACGCAATGTCCATTAACCACCGATCAAAATATTTTACACGAACAACTAAAAAATATTCGTAGTGGATTGTTGGAAGATGGTACCGCAATTGGTATGGGTTTGGCAACTTCTGTAGAACGTTTGCGCAATAGTAAAGCCAAATCAAAAATTATTATTTTATTGACTGATGGTGTAAATAATACTGGATTGATAGATCCCATTACCGCTTTAGAAATTGCGAAAGCATATAAGATACGTGTATATACTATTGGTGTTGGTACACAAGGTTCTGCGCCATATCCGGTGAAGGATCAATTTGGAAATATGTCTATGCAACAAATGCCGGTTCAAATTGATGAGGCATTGATGCAAAGAATAGCACATGAAACGGGAGGGAAATACTTTAGAGCTACTGAAAATAAATCTTTGGGTAGGGTGTATAAGGATATAGATAAAATGGAAAAAACAAAGATTGAAATCAATAGTTTCAAACGATATGCGGAATTGTTTTTCCTGTATGCGGCATTAGGGCTACTATTTTTATTTTTAGAAATTGTGTTGCGGTATACCGTTTTCAGACAATTGCCATAAAGATATAAAATTCCATTTTTTTGTATAAATAGATAGTTGTCGTATTCGGTTATACTAGACATTTAATGAAAGGAAAAGTATTTAGGTGTCGTTGTATTGCGGCAACGATAGAATGGAAAGCCCGGATTTCGCTGCTTTGAGCGGAAACGGACTTGGAGTGATAGCGTGAGTGCCGCCCAAAGTTCTCAGAATAAATTTAGTTTCACCATTTAAAAATGCTTTTTTCTTTTTGAAAAGAAAATTAAAAGAGAAAAGAGATTTTTATACATTTACACTCTTAAAAGATGAATATGTCTACAGTTGATTTAGTAATGCCTAAGATGGGTGAAAGTATCATGGAAGCCACGATATTGAAGTGGCATAAGAAGCCAGGTGATTTTGTGAAGATGGATGAAACGATGTTGGAAATTGCTACAGACAAAGTAGATAGTGAAGTGCCTTCAACAGCTGAAGGGACAATTACTGAAATATTATTTAAGGAAAATGATGTGGTTCCAGTTGGGAAAGTGATTGCTCGAATTAGTTCTGGCGCCACTTCATCTGTGCCAGTAGCCGCTGCTGAACCTATTGCAAAAACAAGCGCTCCAGCCAATATGCCTACACCTGTTGCTGCACCTATTTCTGCTTCCAATGACAATCCATCTGGTGGCAATAATAAATTTTATTCACCTTTGGTTTTAAATATCGCAGGTTCGGAAGGCGTTAGCATGACTGAATTAGAAAAGATTGCCGGCACAGGTAATGATGGTAGAATAACTAAGAAAGACATACTGCATTATGTAGCCAATCGTAAGGCTGGAGTACAAACTGTTGTTGCGGCTTCGCCAATTGTTGTTGAACAAGCTGCTGCTGCTGCGCCTTCTGCGCCAGCAAGTGTGATTGGTGGTAATGTAGAAATTATTGAAATGGATCGTATGCGCAAGATGATAGCAGACCATATGGTTCGTAGTAAAGCGACCTCTCCACATGTGACCAGTTTCACAGAAGCAGATGTAACGAATATTGTTCAATGGAGAAATAAAATTAAATCTCCATTTGAGAAAAAATACAATTCGAAAATTACTTTCACACCAATTTTTATTGAAGCGGTGGTGAATGCCATTCGAAAATATCCATTGATTAATTCAAGCCTGGATGGGAATCAAATAATCGTCAAAAAAGATATTAATATAGGTATGGCAACCGCTTTACCAACTGGAAATTTAATTGTACCCGTGATTAAAAATGCAGACACAAAAAACCTTTTTGGCTTAACCAAAGAAGTCAATTTGTTGGCTGATAATGCACGAAATAACAGATTAAAACCAGATGATACCCAAGGTGGAACCTTTACCATGACTAATGTTGGGACATTTGGTAGCCTGATGGGAACGCCAATTATTAATCAACCACAAGTAGCCATATTAGCTGTTGGTGCCATCAAAAAAAGACCGATGGTACTCGAAACAGAGCATGGGGATGTAATTGCCATTCGACACATGATGTACCTCTCTTTGAGTTATGATCACCGAATTGTGGATGGTTCATTGGGTGCTAGTTTCTTAACAGAAATTGCCAATGAACTAGAAAGATTTGATTCGAATAGAGAAATATAAAAACTTCTTTTTAGGCAGTGTTCTTACATATTCATTCTGTTCAATATTTATTTAAGCTACAAATTTTATATCGTGAAAGTATTTTCAAAAGAAGAATTAAATGAAGAGCTAAAAACTTTACAAGATTGGCATGAAGTAGAGGCTGCTATTGAAAAATCATTTGTGTTCGCTGATTTTAAAAAGGCACTTGGTTTTATTGTACAAGTAGGCATTCTTGCAGAACAAGCCGATCATCATCCCGAAATTTGGAATGTTTATCATAAAGTAAAAATTAGATTGAACACGCATAGTGCAAACGCGATTACTAATCTGGATATAGATTTAGCAAAACAAATCGATACGCTTTAGTGCACTACTTTTAGAAAAATTACATGGGACAGAATTTTAAAATGGTAGCCAAAACCTTATTTGGATTTGAAGATTTATTGGCAAACGAACTAAAGCAATTGGGTGCATTAAACATTGTGAAAGGTATGCGCATGGTAAGTTTTGAAGGGGATAATGGTTTTATGTATAAGGCTAATTTGGCTTGTAGAACCGCTATCAAAATACTGAAACCAATTTATCTTTTTAATGCAATCAATGAGGAAGAATTATACCAAGGAATTCGTAAAATGGATTGGTCACAATATCTTAGCGTCGATCAAACATTAGCATTGGATGCTACTGTTTTTTCCGATTATTTTAATCATTCCAAATATGTTGCATTGAAAGTCAAGGATGCAATTGTAGATCAATTTCGAGACAATACAGGTGTGCGTCCGAGTGTAGATACGGATTCTCCAGATTTGCGAATCAATATTCATATTCACCAAGATGAGGTGACTGTTTCATTGGATAGTTCGGGTAATTCATTGCACCAGAGGGGTTATAGATTGTCTACGAATATTGCGCCTATCAATGAAGTATTGGCAGCAGGAATACTACTACTTTCTGGCTGGGATGGACAATCTCATTTTCTAGATCCAATGTGTGGTAGCGGAACAATATTGGTAGAAGCAGCTATGATAGCTTGTAATATACCTTGCAATTTGAACCGTGCGGAATTTGCATTTGAAAGATGGGCAGATTGGGATAAAGATTTATTTTTATTGATTCGGGATTCTTTATTAAAGAAAACACGTGAGTTTCATTATTCTATTCAAGGTTATGATATAGAATCCTCCGCAATTAGGAAAGCACAAGAAAATATCGAGAACGCAAACTTAGAAGAGTATATCCATGTGTCGCAGAAGGATTTTTTTGAAACGGAGAAAAAAGTAGATGGACCATTGCATATTGTTTTTAATCCACCGTATGATGAGCGCATCAGCATTGAAACTGAAGATTTTTATGAGGATATTGGGAATGTATTGAAGCAACATTATGCAGGAACCAAGGCTTGGTTTATTACAGCTAATTTGGAGGGCTTGAAATATGTTGGGCTGAAACCTTCGGTAAAAATCAAGGTAATGAATGGGAATCTGGAGGCTCGCTTGGTGAAATATGAAATGTATGCAGGCAGTAAGAAGCAGTCAGGTAAAATTTAAATAGAAATTTACACAAGAATTCATTTAACAAATTATAACACTTGATGTGTTGGCTTATACCTGTAGAATAGTATATTTGCTCCCACTCCGATGAAACAGACAATCCTATTGGCGCTTTTTGCACTGCAATTTTTTACTTCCTGCACAACTAGTTTTGATAAAATACAAAAAAGCAAAGACTTTGCTTATATGTTGACAAAAGCAGATGAATATTATGATAAAAAATCTTATTCAAAAGCGAATACACTATATGAACAATTATTGACTGTATATAAAGGCACTAAAACTTTTGAAAATTTATATTATCGATATGCCTTTACTTTTTATTATGACAGAAGCTATTTAGCCGCTTCTTATCATTTTAAAAACTTCTGTGATCTATTTCCAAAATCGACAAAAACCGAAGAATGTGCTTATTTGAATAGCCTTTGTTTATATAATTTGTCGCCAGATTACACGCTAGATCAATCCAATACGGTAAAATCGATTGGTGAATTACAAACATTTGTCAATACACATCCCGATTCAAAACGAATTGCCGATGCGAATAAATATATAGATGAATCGAGAGATAAATTGGAAATAAAAGACAATTACGGGGCTGAACTTTATTTTAAAATAGGGGAGTATAAGGCTGCTGGCGTTGCGTTTGAGCAAATTATCCGTAAGTATCCAGACTCTAAAAATGCGGACTATTATCAATTTATGGTAGTCAAATCTAATTTCAAATATGCCATCAATAGTATACCTGAAAAACAAGAAGATAGATATAAAATTGTGATGACGGATGCCAATGATTTTTTAGAAAAATATCCAAAAAGTCAATTTAAGAGTGAAATTGACAAAATAATAAACCTATCTTCGCAGTCCTTAAAAAAAATCGCCAGTAAATGACACAAATAAAAAAACTGCTCATCAACACAACGAACCCGTCTATTGAAGCTAGAGATTTATCTTTGATAGAGGTTAAGACAGGTAATTTGTATGAATCCATTTCCATCATTGCCAAACGTGCGAATCAAATTAATACAAAAATTAAAGACGAGTTACATCGTAAATTGGAAGAGTTTGGAAGTTTGAATGATAATCTAGAAGAAATCAATGAGAACAAAGAGCAAATTGAAATCTCTCGTTTTTATGAGCGTATGGCAAACCCTGCTATTCAAGCAACGCATGAATTATTGAATGATAAAATTTATCATCGCAAGAAAGACGAAGCATAGATAAATTTATCTTGCTGCATTATACAAAATAAAATTACTTTTATTATACTGCGCAAATGAGTAGGTACTTACTTACTCGTTTGCGCATTTGTTATTGTATGTAGTGTTATGTAAAGCATGGATGGGCGCACGGAATGGTGATACCTCATGAATGAAATAATA
>CANJRV010000010.1 GCA_947476825.1 Bacteroidota bacterium
CCAAATCCAGTAAACACAGAATTAAACATCGACATCAATACACCAAAAGCAACTACAGCAGATGTGAAAATAATAGATGCAATTGGACGTACTGTAAGAACAGTTTCAATACAATTAATTGCTGGCGATAATCACAGCTTAGTAAACATGGAAGGCTTGACAGACGGCGTTTACATGGTGCATATCAGCAATAAAAAAGGATTGGATTATACGCAGACGATTACTAAGAAGTAGTGAGTAGTTAGTATTGAGTAGAACTAACTTCTCAATACTCACTACTAACTACTATTTTGTCGTTCCCCTTCGGGTCGGGCTATCACTGCAATCTTTTTTTTGAAGAAAAAAAAAGGATTTCCGTTCTATCCCTAACGTGAAAAATCAGAGTGAGAGCTAAGAGCGCAGAGCGGAGCGGTCCGAACGAATGCTCATTCTGATTTTTTTTCTTCGTTATCGCTCAGTTTCGCATTCTCTTTCATGCTCTTCCATAAGTCAATTATAAATATTGCAGATTAATAATCTGTTTATCCACGATTAAAAATTGTGTTTTGTCGAAAGTTTGAGATGCGGTTTGCTAACATCTCAAACAAAGCAAGAATTAATTTGACCGGTGACATCTAGCAGAGAAACACTTCGGATAATAAGGCACAAGAAGGCAAACGCAAAAGGCAACGCGCCATTCTTGCGCCAGCCCAACAAAAATACTAGAATACCAAGGCAAACGCGAAAGGCAATGCGCCAGCCAAATCTATGAACATCTAAATCCCGTAGGGATGACAAGATTATAGAAAAGATATAATTATACCACACCATAATCCCGTAGAGATGACATGATATTGCGCTCTTCGAGATGTTCCGCACGGCATGTCGAAGTATAGATAATGGCAGATTTTAAATCTGCTTATTTGCGATTAAAATTACAATTCGAGATGCGCTGCGCTAAGATATAGAACAAGCAAGGATTCTAAAAAATGATTGTCGTTTATCGCTAACTACTCAATACTAAAAGCATCTGATAATGTGAATTATAATGCGTTTCCGTCACTTTAAATTTATGATTTCCAATAATGGTAAAGCCTGTTTTGATATAAAAATCAACAGCTCTTTTATTGTCAACCCAAGTAAATAACCAGATGCCATATTGATTATTTTCTTTTGCCAATGCTATGTTGAATTGCAATAAAGTATAACCAAGTTTTAAATCGAAGTATTCTTTTAAAATATAAATACGATCCAATTTAGTCACATTCTGTTGTTCGATATTTGGATGCGAATAATTCAAAATTATTTTTGAAAAGCCAATTGCCTTATCTTGATAATAAATAATATGGTAGAGGTTATGGCTATCCTTTAGTTCTTCTTTGATGGCAATTTCATTATAGGTGTTGCGCAAAAATGTTTGCATGTCTTCTGCCGAACAGCTCTCTCTATGCGCTTCTTCAACGGCAATAGCACCAATATCCATAATAAGTTTATAATCTTTTTCTGTTGCTTTTACTATGGAAGTCATTGGGTTGTAATTTTGTCTGAACTATGATACTTCGGCTGCGCTCAGAACAGTTTTATGGGATGATTATGATTTTTTTGATTGGTGAGAATTGTATTTTTTGTTTGTGAGACGTTTAAAAACAAGACTCATTTCACCAAAGTTAATCAGCAATCCTATTTCAAGATGGTAAGCTTCTAAATAATTTATTGCCTGCGCCAAATTTACATCTTCTAATTTTGTTGTTGCTTTTAATTCTACAGATAGTATACTTTCAACTAAAAAATCAACACGTCTTGTACTTATTTGTTCATCACGATAAAAGATTGGCATTTCAAATTCTCTATTAAATTTAATTTCTGCCAATCGCATTTCAATTTCTAAGGCTCTTTGATAAATTACTTCCTGAAAGCCATTACCTAAAGCTTTATGGACTGTCATTGCACAGCCGATTATTTTGGAGGTAAGTTCTGAATATTTGTACTCTGCATTAATCATAAAAACCATTTAAATCACAAAAATCATAGTTCAGACAATAAGTAAACTGAACTATAGTAGGCAAGATAATAATACTGATTAAAAAATGCATTTCTAAAAGAAATAATTTTATTTATTGCTGATAGGATTAATTCCATTTACTTCATAATCAATAAAATCATATGAATCATAGTTCAGACAACAATCATGAAGTTTCATGCTAAACTATTTACCGCATCAAAATAAAATCACCATTGTACTGAAATGTTTTAGTTGAACTCTTTACTTTAAACGTGACCAAATAAAAGTAAGTTCCTACTTCGCAGAGTGCATTGGCAAACGTTCCATTCCATCCTGTTTGTGGATTGTTTGATGAAAATAATTTTCTTCCCCAACGATCAAAAATTAGCATGTTAAATTGCTCAGCATTCAAATCAGAAGCGATGATTCTAAACACATCATTCATTTGATCACCATTCGGAGAAAAGGCATTTGGAATAGATATGGTAAAGCAAGGATCTATAGTAAGATACAATGATTTTACATCAATATGCGTTGGCGACAATACAACAGAATCAGCATATACACCAGGAACAGAATAAACTTTACCATTCCAATACAAGCTGTTGTTTTCACAAATGGTTGTGTCTGTACGATCTTCAAACACGCATTGGATTACATTTAAATGGATGTAGAAATATTGTTTATAATTGGCGCTAATAAGCATTGAGTCTATATAATTTCCACCAACAGAATAGACTCTATTATTTACTTTTATATGTTCGCCACTACAAATAGTAGTATCTATTATCGTATTTGAATTCGAATTGATACCAAGGCATGGCGTGATACTCGGACTTAATTGCGATAACGGATATAGTCGAACATCATCTAATATCAATTCTGTACAAGCCGTACAAACATGTCCCCAATTTGTAAACTTGATGGTATGTGATGGCATGGTTGCTTTGAACTCAATAATATAACGTGTGCCACGGTCGGAACTGCCAGCCAATGTTGGTTTACAAGTAAGCATGGTATTACCGAAACCAATATCAACACCAAATAAGCCATCCAGTGGAAATGATGAAAAGTCAGCTTCACCACCTACCCAAAACTCTAAAAAATAAATACTCCCAGGGATAAGTCCATTCACAGTTTGGGATAAACTCAAACCTGTGCTTCCACCATAACCAGTAGTAGGATTATTGGGAAAGCCGCTCGGGATACCAGTTACCTCACAATCTTTTTTGATAATACATGAAGAAGAATTTGTGCATGCATCACAAAAATAGTTGCCGAAATAAACAGCAATATTACCTTTTGCAACAATAGTATTGTTCGTGTCATCCAAATGTGCGTAGGTATTTGTGCCACCGCCTGTGGCTGTCCAACTTTGAATATTACAACTATAGTTGGATGACGCTGGGCACCATTGATTAAAATTTCCAGGGTTGCCAGTTGTATTCTCAAAGCTTCCGTTTAAAATAGAATTTGTAGCATTTGGCGATATGGTTTCTTTCTGATCGAAACATTTTATACAAATGATTTGTGCTTCCGAATGGTAGAATACAAACAATATTAATGTGGTGATAATAAATTTCATAGCTAAGGTTTTAAGGAATAATAAGAACGACAAAAGGTAAAAGACAAACTACAGACGAAGCATGTTTGTCAATTGTTTGTGGGATAGGAATAAAATATTTTTTACCCTTGCAATATGTTATGATCAACAACATGTCTAGAAAGCTAAAGAGATACATAAAGCGAAAGGCAAAGAGAAAGAAAAACAGAATCCATACTATTCACATACCTTCACGCGAACCCACCAAAAACAATTATTCCTTGGAAAATATTTTCAACCTTATTATTGATAGCTTTATTAAAGACAAAATCGGAATAGCAGATAATTTTTTAAGTGAATCATTGGCATTGAATTTGACGAATAACTTGACTGCTTTGTACGAAGACAGTCGACTTAAATTAGCTGGAACGGGAGATAGTAAATCCGTTGCTTTTCGTGGAAATTTTAGAGGTGATATTATCTATTGGTTGGATCGAAAAAATAATGATGTGCATGAAAATTCCTTTTTTGATTTAATGGACTTGTTTGTTCAATACTTAAATGACACTTGTTATACTGGCATTACAAGTTATGAATTCCATTATACTTTATATCAAACAGGAACTTGTTACAAAAAACATCTTGATCAATTTCGGGAAAATGATAGCAGGAAATATTCCATGATTATGTATTTAAATAAAAATTGGATACAAGAAGATGGCGGTGAACTTTGTATTCATCATGCAGCCGGATTACAAAATATTTCACCCAATAATGGAAAAAGTGTTTTCTTTCAAAGTAACGAATTAGAACATGAAGTACTCATCACCAATAAACCAAGAATGAGTATTACCGGATGGTTGAAAGTGTAGAATCAGAGCGAGAAACAGAGCGAGAGCGAAGGAAAAAATCAGAATGAGAATTCGTTCGAGTCGCTACGCTCTTCGCTCTCATTCTCACTCTGATTTTTAGTACGCGAGAGGAGATTCGAACTCCCACAGCCTTGCGGCCACTACCACCTCAAGGTAGCGTGTATACCATTTCACCACCCGCGTTTAATGCCTGCAATATTACTACAATATGAAGAATAAAAAAATGAAAAATGTTTGGGGTAGAATGCATTAAAAAATAGCTCTTACACTTGCTCGGCCTGTATGTATAACGCCTGTAGTGGCGGATTTGCGGCCTTCATATTCAATACTCATTTCAATATTACGCGAAATGCGTTTGTCGAAACTTCCTTGCCATTGCCAATTTTTTCCATTTTGCAATCCATCCAACATCGTATAACCAATACCAGAATTGCTGATGCCATTAAAGGCAATGGCAGAAAATGTAGATTTCAATTGAATAGATCCAGCTGAAACTAAATTATATTTTATATCCACATTCACACTATGAATCAAGGCTTTTTCGCCACCTAAAAGAAGTTCATTTTTGCGAATATTATATTTGTATAAGCCTTGCAATCGAAGCTGATTATGGTAACATTGATAAGTTAGTGATGGCTCCACTGTATGGTAATTAATTTGATAACTTTTGTTTTCTAAAAAATTAGAACTAAATTGTTTGTTGCCGAATTCCTCCACCATTTGCAAGGTTAATTGTTGAAGGACATTATACCGTAGCCTGAATTGATGCGATTTATTTTTTCGAGAATCTATTCCATAATTCAATAATACTTTTCCACCCGAAATAGTTTGTATATAATCGAAGCCCCAAAGATTACTGAAGCGATTAATCGAAATACTGTTGTTGACAGTAGAGGTATTGTTGATCAACAAACTATCTTCAAACTTTTGCAAAAATGGGTTGTACTGACTAAGACCTTCTTTACCTAAAAAGCGATTATTCAATTGTATACTGGATTGCACAAAAAGGGATGCGACTATCTTTTTCAAACCTTTGACATTCGGACTTGTAATCAATGCTTTCGGATTGACAGAAACGGATTGATTGTATTGTGCGTATTTTGCTTTCACATATTTATTGGTTGGTGTATAGATTTTGATATATAATTTTTCGTCTGGAAAAATAGCCAATTCAAATTCATTGAGCTGCGGAAAATTATCCCGATTATAATCGCGCCAAACATATTGACCTTGACCTGCTGGAACTAAAATATACGCAAATTCTCGTTTAGCTTCTTGCCCTGAACCTATCTCGTACAAAGCATTTCCAGAGAATAAACCTTGTGCCGCAGAGAAATTATATTCTAGTCTACCCAACAAACTTTCATCGGGCTTTTGTGTAGTGAGTAGTGTATCATTAATGCTTAAAATACGATAAGCACTAGTCAGATGTATCTCTTGGTTTTTTAATGATAAGCTATTCACATTTAATGAGAACGTACGGCCAAGAGTACTAGGCGTAAATTTATTTTGTTGCGCTGCTCTATCATGACGGACTGTATAATCTGCACTGAAATTGGTTTTGGATGCTGCATTGTTTTTGACATACAAACTAGTTGCATCAAAGGAGAAAGCAGATTTTAATAAGGTATCTGTATTCGCGCTTTTCAATTCGTTTTGTTCGAAAATAAATTTTGTACCTATGGTCAATAAATCCAACTTTTTGAATTGCTTTTCTATATCCATTTGCGGGCGATAGTAATTGCTATTCAAGGTTGTAGAATTTTGTTTCATCACATCTCCTTTCATATGGAATTGAAACCCATTTTGTCTTGCGCTTAAGGTTATAATTTGTTGTGTTCCTTTAAAGCTAGTCCCTCTAATATAGGAGCCAAAGGAATAATGAATTTGCCCAATATTTGCTTTTTGCAAAGTGAAGGAAATACTGCCCAAGTTTTCGTTTTCTTTTTTTTCTGTAGTGGTACTATTCCAATCTCTTGCAAATTCTATATTCCTAAATCTTTCTATCGGTACAAATCTATCCTGCACAAATTCATAATCAACATGACTTGCCAAATTAATTTCCCTTTTCTTATTTAAGCAGCGGTTTTCGGTATACACTAATTTTGTGGCAATGCCTTGATGCGTTTCATTGTCTTTTGCCGAAAATGTATTGGGATCATTATTGCTTATCGCCGTCTCTATTATGAATGATTTGCTAGAGTCAATTTGATACGTTGTGCCTACTGTGATTAATTGTTGCTTCTTGGGTGTAACTAAAATACTTATGGGTTCATAGTCACCTTGTGGGATATTACCAATTGGCGGAACCCATTGATAAACTCGTCCATTGGCGCTATTAATGGATTGCCTGTAATTGCCTTTGTTAGTTCCTAGTACAGAAAAACCCAAACTATATTTTGCACTGTCGGCATTAGTAGAGAAAACAAAAACATTCTGGTACAAAATGCCATTGACTGTAGTATCTATTTTTTTATACAATATTTTTTGATTGCTAAAAGTATCTTCCATACGAATGTTTGGATAATAAGCGAGTTGTATGCTATCGCCAAGTTGGGCTAAAAAATGTTTTTGTGATGAATCTAAATTCTGTTGGATGGATTGGTTCTTTGCATCTTGATTGGCGTATACATTAAATCTCCATTGCCATTTTTTATTTACCTGCCAATCATCATGAAAATAAAATAGAGAGTTGACATAATTCTTATCTGAAAATTCAAACTCAACTACTATCCGCAAATCCTTGGTAATCATACGTCGCGGCGTGAAAGTTATTTCTGCTGTATTGTAATCAATAATATAATCCAAGTCTTCACCGCGTTTCATGGCTTGGCCATCAATAAATACTTTTTCTGTTCCAGCCAATACAACAAAAAATTGTTCGCCATTAGAGCCTGTCAATTTATAGGGCCCTTGATTTCCTTCTAAAGCAGTAAGTGTGTTACGAGCAAATTTTCCCTTTGCCAATGAAGCACCAAGGGCAATACTATTCACACTTTTATTAGGTGCATGTATTTGGCTAGAAAAATATACACCTTGCACTCGTTTGTAAAAATTCATAAAATAACCAGCTGGCTTTTTGATATCATAATCGCCCATGATTAACGAAGTTTGCTTTCTTTGCAATTGAATAAATACCTTATCGAATTCTTGAATTTGTTGGGTATTCCCTTCGGGTTGAAATGGAATGGTATTGTCTGTAACCACGCCAATCACGTGAATGCTATCGCCTAAGTCGCCATCTAATTGTAAATTAAATTGAGAATTTAAAACTACATCTTGGCTATTCCCAAAAGATAATGCGCGACCAAAACTTCCTGAATAATCCATACTCCCAAAATCAATGAATGGTTGTTTGCTATTCGCTTCAACCGCATCGTAATAAAATGGCGTGACGGACAAATTTTTATCTACCAATCGAACATCCTTATGAAAATATTTTTGCCCAAATAGTAATGGAAAAACTCGGTAGCTAATTTGTATACTGTCTGTCTCTGGCTTTACTCTCCATACCAATTTACTTTTCACAACATCGATAAAATACTGAGAACTATCCTGTCCTTTTACATAAAACGAACCTGGAATAATACTGAGCGTATCAATACGAATGGTATCAGCAACAATGGCAATCTTCTTATTGCGAAGTGAACTGAGTTCATTGAATTGCGCATGTAGCTTGGTATGTAAGCACATGTATAAAAAGAGAAAAAGGAAATACTTGCAATTCAAAGGAAAAATATAACGTGCTAAAATTAAGATTATTGTTTCACTTATTGGGCAATAGTACAATTAATATCGACTGGATTTATACTTTGCAATTTTATTAAAAATGGGTACTGAATTATTCCTTAATATTAGAATATTCAAAACCTTTTTTAAGTTTATAAGCATTTATTTTTATGATACGTTTGATTTGATTTGCAGGTATTACAATGGGCATTAACATTGGAATTAAAGAACTTGACTTTGTAGTTGGCAATAATCTTTTTTTTATTTCTTTGGGAAGAATGTACAATACCTCTTCTACATTAGTTTCATATAATAGGGAAAGTAATTCGATAGTTTTTGCAGAGGGTGTTATTTCACCACTTTCCATTTTAGAATAGGCGACTTGACTAACACCAATTTTATCGGCAATATATTTTTGTGGAAAATCGCCACAAATTATACGAAGAAGTCTAAGGTTGTTGTGTTGAATAACTTTTTTTTTCATAAAAATGGGTATGTTTAACTTCACACACTTGAGAACTATTGATTCCAAAAATGTGTCAATTAATAGTCGAATATAAAAAATATTTGACTATTGCAAGTTATAATTTATAACCAATAAAAAAATACAACGCGTTATTAGGGGCATTAGGTTTGTATAAATCTAAAACACTTTAATTATGAAAAACACATCCGATTTCTGCAAACAAAACAATTCAGTATTTTTTAGTTTAATAGTACTCTTCTTAGTATTGAACTGGGAAAAAGGAAAAGCACAATGTTTAAACCCTTGCCCCGTTTCTATTTTAAGTATTGGCACTGGGTACGATTATGCAAATAATTTATTTTATCCAGACTGGCAACCAGATCAATATTGGCAAGTTGTTAGTGGACCTTCAGCAAATGGTCCATATCCAAAATGTGCAACATCATGGGGTTCAGGTGCTCAACAATTCAATTCCATAAATACTTGTGCTATAGGAATTGGTGGAAATTTTAGTGTTGCAGATGGAAATTATCAATCAGGTTCATGTACATCTTATTCATCACCTTTTATATTTGAAAGAAAGTTTAGGATTTGTACTAATTCGAATACTACAACTTCAATTACTTTACACATTGATCAATGTAATGGAGATGATGAAGTCAGAGAAATTGAATTAATTCTACCAGCAGGGAGTATTCCCCTAATTACTACTCATTCCGTATGTTGGGAACAACTAGTATCCCACTCTTGGACTTCACCACCAATATCTGCAACAGATGGAATTGGAATTTTGAGAATTACAGTCGCAAATAAGTGGGAAAAATCTGGGAATTGGCCGAATACATCATGGAACGTACCTACAACAATGAATCTTCATTTAAGTGGCTTTCTAACAAGTAGCCCTGCGGCTTTATATGACAATCAACATTTTGGCAAAGTGAATAGTTGTTCACCAGCTTATGTAGATCTTGCACAACCCATAATTAATGGTAATCCATGTTTACCTTATCCTAGTACCCAAGGCACATTTACGATTACACCTTATGATGTTGCTCCATTGAATCTCCCTCCATTTACTACTACTATTTCTCCTGTTGTGCCTATTATAAGTGGGGTATTTACGGCTGGTGTAGGATCATATACGATCACAGCGACAGATGGATTTGGATGCACTGCAACTACAGTTCTCCATGTTTTTTCATCACCTAATTTAACTGTAACGCCTGCTGTACAATGTATTAATACGAATACCCCTAGTACAACTGGACCAATTACTTATTCATCATCTGGTGGAACTGGCCCTTTCGATTTTACTTTGCAGCCTTCAACACCGCCTCCTACTTCACTGTCACCTGGACCTAATACAATATGGCAAGGTGCAGGCACATACACAATACAAGTCATGGATGCAAATGGATGTACATCAACAGGTGTGTCTGTAATAAATGAAGCTCATGTTCATGCCACAACTAGCGACCCTAATAATGAAATATGTATAGGCGATAAAATTAATTTAATAGCTACTGGAAGTCCGGGTACTTATCAATGGGTTACTGTACCCGGTAATAACTTCATTGGAAGCGGATCAACCGTCATAGGTGTTACACCACCACTAGGAACAACTACTTATCAAGTTACGGTTACCGCTGCAAATAATTGTACTGCAACAAATACTGTAACTGTTGTAGTACACCCATTACCGGTTGTGACCATCACTTCTAATAATGCAAATTGTAATCCACAATATACTGCTACTTCCAATACGGGACCTGCAACATACTCATGGGGTTCAAATGGCTCTGGAGGTTTTGCTGGCAATCCATATGTTGTTCCATATCAGGTTCCACCAATTGCTTCTGGGTACGTAAATGTTTTTGCAACTGATTTGTTTGGTTGCATTGGCACAGCAAATACTAATTATGTTTACAATCCATTTTGCTGTGATCAAGGATTAGCCTTTGCGACTAATTCGCATTTATTTACTTCATTGTATCCACCTAATCAGGTTTATCACGGTAATACAGCATCGCAAATAATTCAGCATTTTAATATGGGCAGTATCATTACCACCAATGATAATATTATTATGGATGGAAACATTATTATAGATGTACCAATCAAATTTTTAAATTGCCCACATATTTTATTGACGTATCAAACTGAAATAAAATTGAACCCAGATGTAACATTGGACATAGAGTCGAGTACCATGAAGGCATTTTGTTATTTGATGTGGAAGGGCATTTTTGCGAATGTTCCAAGCGAACACGTGAGAATATATAACTCCCTCATAAAGGATATGAGCAATGGCGTAGAAATGGTTGCAGGTGCGCAGATTGATTGTGAATATTCAAATTTTGTAAATAATATGAATGGGTTATTACTAAGAAATGCTCCTTCCACTTATAACAGCACAGGTGGATGTTTGATAAAAGGAAATAATTTCAACTCTGATGGTACTCAATTATTTTATCCATCGCTTTTATATAAAGGCGAGCACGGGATTTCCATATACACTTGTAGACAAGCTCAAGTTGGTATCCACAGCTTTGCTACTGGAGACAATAATCATTTTGAAAATCTTTACAATGGAATATTTATTCAGCCTGGAAGTATTACAACAACCGAAACTTATGATTTATTTAATAATGAATTTAAAAATATAAAAGTGAATAACTTAGCTCCATGGGGATCTTCTATAATAACCAATTGGGTAAATTGGCAACACAGAGGTGCAGCAATTTATTCGCATGCACTTAATCCACAGCCAACGGTTTCTTTGCCAACACATACTGCAAATATTTTATACGATGCAGATGGCATTTCATCATTTGTAGAAGACTGCGATAAAGCAGTACAATTAGAAAGAACTTGCGCACAAATAGTAAACTGTCAAGTTAAAAATACCGTACTAGGTTTTATGTTTAATAATTCATGGAATCAAAAATATGATATTCACAACAATGCAATTACAAATGCATTTATTGGGATGGAATTTAAAGATAATATTGGGAATAGTTCTGTCTATAATAATTCAGTTAGTACAAGTACTTCAGGAATCCAAAATGCTTGGCTTTATCAAATGTTCCCATCTGGTTATAAAGTAAAATACTTTTCCAATAACAATGCTGGCTCATTGAGGTTTTGGCAAAATAGCGCATTTGTAAATGCATCTTCTGGAATAGGAATTAGTTTAGAAAATACAAGTGCTTCAACTTTTATTGATAGAAACATAGTCCATTTAGATGTACAAAATCCGACGCAAAATAATTATTTAGCCTCCGGTATTTACATGAATAATGCTAATGGCACTAGAATAAGCGGTAACTATATTCAAGGAAACCTAACATTGCTTTCTAATTCAAATCCAAATAAAATTGATGGAATGCGAATATCAAATAGCCAATATTGTCAATTCATTTGCAATCATTTGAAACAAACTCTAATAGGTATGCATGTTGTAAGTGATTGTAATACAAATCCTGATGATGTAAAAGGCAACTCATTTGAATCGCATGGTAATGCGATAAGATTTGCGGACTTGGGAACAACTGGAAGATTTGGACAGGTTATTGGTTCAACAATCTTGGATAATAATAATACATTTTTGAATGCCGCTTTAGCTTCTGCACCGTATAATTTCGGGATATATAGATTTGCTTTAGGAAATAGCCTTGTTGGTTTAAAATATTATTCAAACACTTTGTTACAAAACTTTTCTGGTTCAAATTTCCCTGGCAAAGAATACGGAATCATTACTACAAATGCTGGATTATATCCTTGCTCAAGTCAATATGCTATGATGGCAATACCTGGTAGCAATGGTCCTATAGATATGGACGAAGCATTGGATATTATAGGAGATAGTATCAACTATCCAGAATTTGGAGATGTTGCTCATTGGTTTGATGATAGAAGATTGTATGAAGCTATTGCTGGAGATGAATCAGTATTGCTTACAAATGCTGATTTGGCTACATTCTATGGCAATATAAGATTAACAACTCGTACAGATGAAATTAGAAAAATTGATTCTTTGATGGGTAGCCTTAGTGATAGTACAGCCAATATAGATAGCACTATCTTTATGCAAAGATTGAATGAAATAAACATTCTCAACAGTACAATTGAAGGCAATAATAATGTAGAATTAAACGAGAAAGTAGTGAATGAATATTACCTAAAATGGATAGTGGGAGGTATAGATGCTTTGAGTGCTGCAGAGCAAAGTAATGTTGAGGCATTGGCTATGAGTTGCCCATTTGTAAATGGCACAGCAGTGTATAAAGCCCGAACAATATATGAAGAAATAAATGGAGGCGTTGACTTTGACGATTGGAATATTTGCCATAATATAGGCGTGTATAAAAATGGTAACCAAGAGAATATTATGCAAATAGATCCCAAAATTTTAGAGACTATTGCCAATGACGGGTTTACACTTTATCCAAATCCAGCAAGCAATCAGTTGACTATAGACTATTCATTGAATGAAGGGGAGGAAGGAAAAATATTGATGTATGATGTATTGGGTAGAGAATGTATGCAAATTCAATTATCTAATTCTATAAACAGAGTTACATTCAGTATAAATACTTTGCTTAATGGCGTATATTTGTTTAGATATTATAAAAATAATATCCCTGTTAAATCAGGTAAATGGATAAAAGAATAGCTATGAAAATCATCGTGCAAAGAGTATTTATTCTTATATTATGTATGCTTAGCCTGTATGCAAAAAGCCAAAGTAAGTTGGGCAATACTTGGATAGTAGGTACCTTTGGTTATCAAATTAATTTTGATTCTAATCCAGTCGCACATGATACTTCCGGCTTACCAAGTTATTGGCATTTAGGTCATTCTAATATATGTGATACAAATGGAAGATTATTGCTTTGTAGTGATGGGATGAATATATATGATAGCACAGGAATTTATATTGATGGAGGGGATACACTAGTACCAAAGGAATTTTACAATTACTTCAATGGAGTTGATGATTTATCACAAGCTTCTATTATTTTACCAATGGATAGTAATGTTTTTTATTTAGTAACGCAAGCTTGTAGTGATAGCCACATGGTTTCTATTATGCAAAACGGTGGCGGGTATTTTGACCTCCTTTTGTATGACAAAATAGATATGAAAGCAAATGCTGGGATGGGTAAGGTAGTACAAAAGATGAAACCTATAATTGAGAATGGAAATTTAAGTAATTCGCAAATGATGGCTTGTAGGCATGGCAATGGTAAAGATTGGTGGGTGCTGAAAATGGCAGAGGATAGTGTAAATGTAAATACTGTTCTTTTGAAGCAAGATACTGTAATTAACATGGGAATACAGCGGTTTCCCTTTATTGGAGATGGAGGTCTAGATGGGGGTGGGGGGCAAATGCAAATAAATCAGCAAGGAACACAAATGTCAACTGTAAATAACGGATTCAATAATTTACCACTGTCCTATATTTATACAGCTGATTTTGATAGATGTACTGGATTATTGTCTAATTATAAAAAAACGATGGTTCCTACAACTCCAACAGGATACCCTATCGGGCAGTTACAATTAGATAGTTCTGCATTAGGCTTATGTTATTCACCCAATGGTAGGTTCTTATACTTAATAAAATATTCGGGTATTTTGCAATTAGATTTATTAGACAATAATATATCCACTGCATGGTATCAAGTAAGCGGTATGGATACAGCATATAATTGGTTTGCTGGTTATACAAACGCTTATTTGGGACCAGATGGTAAAATTTATATTGGAACTTATCATGGAACTAGTAAGCAAATGAGTACTATAGATAACCCAGATATTAAAGGGAGTGGTTGTAATTTTTGCAGAAAATGTTTGCGCTCAAAAGCTGTATATGCTTGGTTTTCCTCTCCGCCCTGTATGCCCAATTATAATCTGAGTGGTAATGGTTGCTGGCCGGCATCTAATACTGAAATAGAAAAGAATAATCCAGCATTAGTGGTATATCCAAACCCTGCTTGTACAGTTCTTACCATACAAGGCGTTAAAGAAATAGAGGCTGTTATTATGTACAACCAGCTAGGACACGAAGTAAAAAAAGAAACAGCAAATGAGAAAAAAATAGATATACATACTCTTTCAAAAGGTATGTATACTATTCATGTAGAGGCAAATGGCAAAGCATATTTTGCTCGGTTTTTAAAAGAGTAATTAGATAAAAAATTTGCACTGTATTTATTTAAACTACTAAGTAGGTTTAATTATTTTTACAAAACATTTTTTCCATTCAATCCATTTAAAATTTAAGGATTATTCATCTTTTTTAAAGCATTTATTCTACTTGAATATTTGACAGAACAATCCCATTAAAAGAATATAAATTATCGAGCATAGTTTTTACATTTACGAAATGAAAAATACGATTCTATTCCTTTGTATTTTATTTACACAAACACTTGGGGCACAAACATTTTCCACCAAGGTCATCACAGCTGCAGAGCAAGTGGATGAATATTATAATTTAATTAAAAATAAAAGAGTGGCTGTATTGGTCAATCAAACTTCCGTCATTCGCCAAACGCATTTAGTAGATTCCTTATTGCACAGAGGAATTAATATCGTAAAGATTTTTGCGCCTGAGCATGGTTTTAGAGGAACAGAAAATGCAGGTGAAGATGTGAAGAATAGTGTGGATGTCAAAACGGGTTTGACCATTAGTTCTATGTATGGCGCCACCAAAAAGCCAACAGCAGAAAGCATGCAAAATATTGATATCGTAATATTTGATATTCAAGATGTGGGTGCACGATTTTATACCTATATTTCTTCATTACAATATATGATGGAGGCTTGTGCCGAAAATAAAATTCCGATGGTGATATTGGATAGACCAAACCCGAATGGATTTTATATTGATGGTCCTGTATTAGAAGCAACAAATAAATCTTTTGTTGGGATGCAGGCTATTCCTATTGTTCACGGCATGACAGTAGGAGAGTACGCCATGATGTTGAATGGAGAAAGATGGTTGAATAATAATTTAAAATGTAATTTAACAGTGATCCCATGTAAAAATTATGATCATGCTGTAATGTATGAATGTCCTATTGCGCCTTCGCCGAATTTGAAATCTGCTTCTGCTATTTTATTGTATCCTTCCTTGTGTTTGTTTGAAGGTACGGTGGTGAGTGTAGGAAGAGGTACTGAGTTCCCTTTTGAAATGTGGGGACATCCAGATTTTAAAACCAAATCTTTTTCCTTCATGCCAGTAAGTACAAGCAGTGCCAAGACACCGGTGCTTGAAAATAAAGCTTGTTACGGTGTTAATTTACATTTTCCTGCAAAGACTATTTTGCAATTATTGAAAAAACAAATGCGCTTATCCTATTTGAAAAGTGCTTATGCCATGAGTGCAGACACTGCTCATTTTTTCAATGATTTTTTTATCAAATTAGCTGGTACACCAACATTAAAACAACAAATCATTGCTGGCAAATCTGAAGATGAAATTCGAAATTCTTGGAAGGCAGATATTGCGAAGTTTAAAAAAATCAGAAAGAAATATTTGCTGTATGCAGATTTTGAGTAATGCTATCTAGCATTATGCTGTAGCGTATTTTTTTGTCAAAAAAAATTAATGCTACAGCATATTTGAAATTCGATGGTCAAAGAATAAGTAACGCTGTAAATCTATCTCTACCCACTCACATTAAAATCTCTCAGCGCATCATTCAAGCTAGTCTTCAAATCCGTACTTGCTTTACGTTGACCTATAATTAGCGCACAACCAACTTGGTAATCACCTGCTGGAAATTTCTTCGTATAACTACCCGGAATAACTACACTTCGAGCCGGCACACGACCTTTGTATTCGATAGGCGTTTCACCACTTACATCAATAATTTTTGTGCTTTGTGTTAGTACAACATTAGCACCCAATACTGCTTCTTTTTCTACATGCACGCCTTCCACAACAATACATCTGGAACCAATAAAACAACCATCTTCAATGATAACTGGACTTGCTTGTAAAGGCTCCAACACACCGCCAATACCCACGCCACCACTGAGGTGTACGTTCTTGCCTATTTGTGCACAACTACCTACAGTTGCCCAAGTATCAACCATTGTTCCCTCATCTACATACGCACCAATATTGACATAGCTAGGCATCAGCACCACATTGCGTGCGAGAAATGCACCATATCGTGCCACTGCATGTGGCACTGCTCTAACACCTTGCGATGCATAATCAGATTTAAGTTTCATTTTATCATAAAATTCGAATGGGGCTAGGGTATAGGTCTCCATTTTTTGTATACCGAAATACATTAATATCGCTTGCTTCACCCATTCATTCACTACCCATCCATTGTCTTTAGGTTCGGCTACACGCAACCGCCCTTTATCCACTTCTTCTATCACTTCACGAATAGCGTTTGTATAGGATTCTTCTTGTAGTAATTCTCTGTTTTGCCAAACAGCTTGTATCAGTTCTTGTAATTCCATTTTTTATTTTTGTTGTTGAAAATTATAATTCGTTATGAGAAAACCTATAAGGTTTCTAAAACCTTATAGGTTTATGCTGTTAGTCCTCTAAAAATATCTTCCAGACTGCGTCCTTCATGACTTGCTTGTAGTGCTTTCAAAGTACTATCTGTAACTATTTTTCCTTTATTAATAATGATGACACGATCACACATGGCTTCTACTTCTTGCATGATATGCGTACTAAGTATCACCGTTTTTTCTTTGCCAAAATTTTTGATTAAATCTCGAATTTCCACAACTTGATTGGGATCTAATCCGGATGTAGGCTCATCTAAAATCAAAACCTCTGGATTGTGTATCATCGCTTGTGCAATGCCAACCCTTTGTTTATAACCCTTTGAGAGAGAGCCAATTTTTTTCTTTTCCTCTCTACCCAAACCAGTTTGTGCAATGATTTCATCTATTCGTTTTTTGCCAGCAGCACCTAATTGATGAACGTCTACCAAAAATTCAAGATATTCTCGCACATACATATCTTGGTATTGCGGATTGGATTCGGGCAAATAGCCAATTCTTTTTTGGGTTTCTAAAATATGTTCACTTACATTTTGTTCGCATACATACACATTGCCTGATGTAGCTGGCAAATAAGCTGTAATGATTTTCATGGTAGTGGATTTTCCAGCACCATTTGGTCCTAGAAAGCCAACTATTTCTCCTTTTTGTATGCTAAATGAAATAGCATCCACTGCAGTTTGTTCATTATATATTTTAGTCAAGTTTTCTACTCGTACCGACATGATTGTTTTTTAGTTGCGGGCAAATTTCGTGAATAAAAATGAATGTGTATGGATTATTTTTAGGGACTTGTAATTAGTAAAAATCTATAGGATTCTAAAAACTTATATGTTTATTGCGTAATCTGAATATTCTTTTGTGGATGCATTGCGGCAACGATTGCATTGGAAATCCTTTTTGCGGCGAAGCAAGCAAAAAGATTGGAACGTAAAGACCGGATTCTGACATTTATCGTCAGAACGTGCCTGCCGCCCAAATAATTTCAGCAATTTTTTATAGTAAGCATGGATTTATTCAATAGAGATCCTTAAAACCGAATCCCAAATCCTATACCAGCACCTGCTATGATAGAATGATCATACTCGGTAGAAAAATAAGTGCCTAACAAAGCCTCCGCAGAAATTTGAAAATGATTGGTGACATTGATAGCAATGCCATTTGTACAATAAATGGAATAATAATGCGAAGGCAGTTTTACGGAAGGAACAGGTGGATAAATAGCAATTACAGCTTGCTTATATTCAAATGCCAAATATTCAGTACCGATGCCAACATGATATTTTATAAAACCTTGCGCAGTTGTAGGATAATATTTTACTTGTAAGCCTGCTGTATAAATACCTTCATTGGTACTTGTTTTTCCAATGGCGCGAATGCCTATATAATTTTTGAATAGCAACTGCTCATAACTTATACCAGCGTAATATAGACTCTTACCAAAATCTGGTCCACCTAAAACATTGGCTGGAAGTATAGTAATGATATGATGCAAGGATTTTAAAGAATTGTGCTTTTCGGTATGGGGCAATCCACTGGTATTGAAGCTATCTACACTTCCATTTTCATATTGAATAAACCATACTTCTCGAACACCATATTCATATTTTGGTCCATCCAAATTGGTATACTTTTTAAATGTAATAGTTTGCTTTGTAACCTCTAATACTTTTGCTTCTATCAAACTATGATCTAACAAATGAATTTTGTCTTGCGCATGTACTTGCAAAGTGATGATGCATAAGAGAAGAGAAAAAAATAGTTTCATTTACTACTACATTTTATTTGGCGCTTGAATACCAAGCAATCGTAAACCATGAGCCAATACATTTTTCACCATCGTACTCAATGCAATTCTACAGGATTGTATGTCTTCATTTTCCGCTTTTAAAATACTATGATCCACTAAGAAACTATTGTATTCTTTAGCCAAATTAAACAGATAAATACTGATGACAGCTGGATTAAATTCTTTGGCAGATTGCAATAAAATACTTGGATATTGTTCCAATTGTTTGAGTAAAGTTTTTTCGTGTAAACTCAATCCTATACTATGTTCTACTTGATTAATTTCTTTGTTTGCCTTGCGTAAAATAGAACAAATACGAGCATGAGTATATTGTACAAATGGCCCAGTAAATCCATGAAAATCAATACTCTCTTCTGGATTAAAAATCATTTTCTTTTTGGGATCTACACGCAACAAATAAAATTTCAAAGCACCTAGTCCCAAAGTAGAATACAAAGCATTTAATTCATCCTGAGAGAAGTCTGTAACCTTGCCATGTTCTGTTGTTTTCTCCGCAGCAATAAGAATCATTTCATTCGCCATATCATCTGCATCCACCACATTTCCTTCACGACTTTTCATTTTACCTGTTGGCAATTCTACCATGCCATACGACAAATGAAAAAGTCCTTTTGCGACAGGCTCGCCTAATTTTTCTAGTATCAATTGTAGCACTTGCATGTGATAATTTTGTTCATCGCCAATGACATAAACAGAATTATCCATCGTATAATCTTGGTATTTGAGCACAGCAGTACCAATGTCTTGCGTCATGTAAACGGAAGTGCCATCACCACGCAATAATAATTTTTGATCTAAGCCGTTCGAACTTAAATCAATCCAAATCGACTTGTCTTCCTTTTGATACATCACACCATCAGCAAGTCCTTTTTCTACTATTGCTTTTCCTAAAAGATAGGTTTCACTTTCATAATATGTTTTATCGAAATCAATGCCCAACAATTTATAGGTTATATCAAAACCAGCATACACCCAACTATTCATTTCCTTCCAAATCTGTAAAGTTTCTGTGTCGCCAGCTTCCCATTTGCGTAACATCTCTTGTGCTTGCAACATAATAGGGGCTTGCTTTTCCGCTTCTTCTTTTGTTTTACCTTCTTGGATTAAAGCGGCTATTTCCTCCTTGTACACATCATTGAATTTTACATAATAATCGCCAACCAAATGATCACCTTTTATGCCTGATGAAGTAGGTGTTGCGTTGTTGGCAAACAATTTCCAGGCTATCATACTTTTACAAATATGGATACCACGATCGTTGATCAAATTCGCTTTGATGACTTCATGTCCCGTTGCCCGTAAAATTTCAGCGACAGAATAGCCAAGAAAAATATTTCTTAAATGTCCAAAATGAAGTGGCTTATTGGTATTTGGCGATGAATATTCCACCATCACTTTTTTACCATTGGCTTCGCTATTTCCGAATGTGGTATTTTGAAATTGTTGTTGTAAAAAATCAAGATAGAAAGTGTTACTAATCTCTACATTTAAAAATCCTTTGACCACATTGTAAGAAACAAAAAGAGAATTTGAATCGACCAGATGTTGACCAATTTCGTTTGCAAGCTCATCTGGTTTTTTGCCTAAAACCTTTGTCAATGAAAAAGTGACTAAGGTATAATCGCCAACAAATTCTGCTTTAGTTTCATTGATGGAAATTTGATCTATAGGAATGGAAATACCGTAAATACTCTGTATGGTCTGAACGACAGCTTGCTTAATTTGTATAATAATGGACATTCAATTTTTTTATTTTGGGGCAAAAGTAGCAATCTATTTCTTCATTTTCGATTTATTCAAAAAAACGATTAGATTTGCTTCCTATGAAAAAATGCGCCTTGTTTTTCCTGAGTATCGTTGTTGTTTTCTCTTCTTGTTCAAATAAATTTAAAGTAGGAGCAGATTATAAAGATGTAACTGTTGTTTATGGTTTGCTTTCTAAATCGGATACTGCAAATTATATAAAAGTGACCAAAGGTTTTTTTGATGAAACCGCAGACAATCTTTTATTGGCGTCCAATTCAGATTCTATTTATTATAATAATTTGGAAGTTAAAATTGAAGAAATAAATAATGGTTCTGTTGTGAATGCATTTTTTCTTCCTCGTGTAGATGCCAATCTAGAAGGCTTTCCAAAGCAACCTGGGACATTTGCGGATACACCAAATTACGCCTACAAATTCAAACAAAGTTTAAACCCAGCAAGAACTTATCGTGTAGTGGTTAAAAATCTGAGTACAGGAAATCAAGTATATGCGGAGACAGGTATTATCAATGATGCATCTAATGTATTTAATTCTGTGACGCCAGTTCCAATACCAAATTTTGATAGATTGAATTTTGATTCACCAAATGGCACTTACACATTTGAATGGTCTAGTCCACCAAATGCGGCATTCTTTGATGTGAATATTCGTTTTTGGTATCAGGAAAAAAACACGCAAACCAATAATATCGTACATAAATATATTGATTTGCCTGTGGTAAAAAATGTACTTTCTTCTGGCGGAAGCACATCAGGAAAAATGAGCAATGAAACTTTTTTCAGAACCTTGAATAGTGAATTGGGGCCAGCAGCAGCTAATATTGTAAGATACATAGATACACCTGATGTTTTGATATTGGCAGGTGGTACCGTTCTTAAAACATATATTGATGTAAATAGTGCACAAGGCGGAATTACCTATGATCAAATCAAACCGAACTATACAAATTTTGTGGGCGAAAATGTGTTGGGTATATTATCCACTCGTGCTACAAAATATGTTGTTGATGTTCCCTTCGGCGTTGCAACGATTGATTCCATTTGGTATGGTAGCATGACGAAGAATCTTCAATTTGCGGGAATTAGTAGTGAGTAGGAAGTCAAAAGTATTGAGTAGTTAGTATTTAGTAGTTAAAAAAGGCGATAAAATAAATTCACTTGGAAACCTATTTATTCAATTCAGATCAATTTGAAAATATCTGGTATTTGAAATCTGAAACTCCAAAATAATTATCAAACGCAAAAGTATTTTACTGATTTTCATTGTCATAAAATTTATGTGATATAATCTGTCTAAAACCAAATATAACCATTCATTTTCAATTTGTAGAAGGCGAAATTCCAAAAATAAAAATTCCAAATTCCAAAGGGGTAATCCAAATCTTCAAATTCCAAAATCTAAATACTTACTACTTTTTACTTTCGACTCTCTACTAACTTCTCTGCTACCATCAAATCCAACGGTGTCGTTATCTTGAAATTTGCAACTTCTCCTTCCACTAAATGGATAATATTTCCATGTGCTTCATATACACTTGCATCATCTGTAAAACCTTCATCAAATGCTTGCTGATAAGCCATTTGAAGTTTGGCTAAGTTAAATGTTTGTGGTGTTTGAATCGCCTTTAATTCGCTTCGAGGAATGATTTGACTTTCGCCATTATCATCAATTCTTCGGATACTGTCTTGCACATCAATACAAGGAATTGCATTGCCAAATTGAAGCGCATTTTCATAACAACGATGCAATAATCTGTCGCTCACAAATGGACGTACTGCATCATGAATCAACACAATGCCATCATTAGGTAAAAGAGCCAAGCCATTTTTTACTGACTCAAATCGACTCGAACCACCACTAGCAATTTGAATAGTATTGTTGAAATACGTTTTTAATTTTTCCGCATAATCTTCATGTGATGCCGATAAGACGACAACGATTTTTATTTCTGGAAATACAAATTGTATTTTCTCTATCGCATAATAGAGAATGGGTTTTCCAGCTAATTCTAAAAATTGTTTGGGTATACTATTTTGCATTCGAGTGCCAGAACCAGCTGCTACAATAATTGCGTAAACCATTTTTCAAATATAAAAAAAGATTGGAAGGGATGAAATAAAATTATCTAGTGAAACTCTTCAATCAAATGCTGAATACCATTTACTTCTATCGTTTCGCCAATTGCTTTTCCCATCAATTTTTCACCCAATGGCGATTGTGGCGAAATAGCAATAATATTTTGATTATCTATCGTTATTTTGGGTAAGGCAACCCCTATAAAAAAAACACCTTTACTGGTTTTGACCAAGCTGCCGCTGCTTACTACTGTATGGTTTGTAGCGATATCAATTTGCAAAAAAATCGTTTTATGATCTACAGCATCATACAAGTGTTGTGCTATTCGGCTTTGTTCTAATTGCAACATCGACAGCGCCGTTTCATGTTTGTCGCCGGCTGTACTTTTATTTTCATTCATTACACTAATACTCAATTCATCCAATGTAAATTGAAAGGCATCAATTCTCTCATTGAGCAATTGCAGAAATTGTTGATATACTTGTTGTTTAAAAGTCATCCTAGTTTATTTTTTTTGAAATCCCATTCGCTGCAAGATAGCCACTTGTCCATGCATGTTGAAAATTAAATCCACCAGTGATTCCATCTACATCCATAATTTCTCCAGCAAAAAATAAATTCGGTACCAGTTTGCTTTCCATCGTAGAAGCATCTATTTCATTGAGTTTGATGCCTCCGCATGTTACGAATTCTTCTTTGAAAGTAGTCTTACCTTTTACTTCAAGTTCATGTGCAGTCAAATGATGCATCAGTTTATTTTGTTCCTTCATTTGTAATTCACCCCATTTAGTTTTTGGATCAATGGTGCAGCAAGTAAGAATATAATCCCAAAGTCTATTCGGTAAACCAAATGGATTTTTGTTTCCCAAAACATTAGAAGATTGCAAATTTCGAATAGAATTCCAAGTTAATCTTAATTCACTTTCTGGCATATTAATCCAATTGATGGCAATCTGAAAATGATATTCTTTTTGTGCCAATTCGCGAGCGCCCCATGCTGACAATCGTAAGATGGCTGGTCCGCTTAATCCCCAATGCGTAATTAAAACGGATCCTTGTTCTTGCAACTTACTCCCAATTATTTTTACACTCGCATTTGGAATACTTAATCCCATGAGCTCATGTAAATTTTTATTTGGGCAATTAAAAGTAAATAAAGAGGGAACTGGATTTTCAATAGAATGACCAAGATCTGTAAGCCAATGATATTGTTCTATTTTTGGGAAACCACCTGTAGCAACCACAACAAAATCAGCTTCCATAACTTCCTTATTTTTTAGTTCAATTCTAAATCCTTGCTTCGTTTTTTGTATGGACTCCACACTGGTTTTTAGTTGCAAATGAATCCCATATTTACTTACTTCTTTGAGCAAACAATCGATGATCGTTTGTGAAGTATCGGTGCTTGGAAACATGCGCCCATCCGCTTCTGTCTTCAATATAATGCCTTTGTCGCGAAACCATTCTATCGTATTTGTGGTGGTAAAATGAGCGAATGCTTTCTTTAAAAAGCTTGCACCTCGAGGATATTTTTTTACCAATTCGGCATTCGAAAAACAAGCATGCGTAACGTTGCAACGTCCACCACCACTTACTTTTACCTTCTGTAAAACATTCGCTTGTTTTTCTATTATGGTAATGGATAAACTTGGGTTGTTATGTGCAGCTTCAATTGCACAAAAAAAGCCAGCTGCACCACCACCAATAATGATTAATTTTTTAGACACTGCACAAATATAATTAAACGACAGAATCGCCAAGTTCTAAAGTTTGTTTTATATTTACTCCATGAAAAATAGTCTTCTACTGATTAGCCTTATTTTCTTGTCCATTGGAACTTATGCTACTAAATTAGGACCAGATATAGGTATCGGTTTTAAGGCTGGTTTGAATGTCAATAAATTGGTTGGAGTCGGCATTAAAAATAATTATGCTACAGATCCGCATGCTGGTCTTTTTCTTTTTATCAATAAAAATAGATTAGGTGTACAAATAGAAACGGTATGGACACAAAATAATATCACCACAGACTCCAGCTTTTATGGCTTGTATCATCAATTTTATGATCAGGCAAAAGATAGTTTGAAAGCGGGGAGTTTTAGATTTTCAGTTATTTCTATTCCCTTATTTTTGAACCTTAAATTGACTTCCAAATTTTGGATACAGTTCGGTCCGCAATTCGATGCAACCGTTGGTATGACCGATAAAAATCACATTTTAAAAAGTGGGCAACAAATATTAGCTGCTAATCATTATAATTTCGTTGGTGGATTTTGGTATCAGTTTGGAGAACTAACGTCTTCTATAAAATTAAATGCTGGAGCTCGTTTTTTATCTGGACTTTCGGACATGAATAATTTAGCTTTTAATTCAGATTGGAAAAATAAAGTGATTCAATTGCATGTTGGGGTAAATTTTTAGGGGGGAGAATGAAGTACTAGTTGTAGTCAAAATTTGTAATGTACCCAAATGAACAAAGATTTAAATTTCGCGTTATAAATTTTGTACATTTATAAAAAATACAAAGCATGTACAAGTTTTTTTCTACTCTACTATTGCTCATGATTTCTGTTGCATTGCATGCTCAACCCAATATTACACGAAGCATTTACTTCAAAGAAAAAAAATGTTTAGGTTCTAAAAATTTTATTACTAAAGCCTTGCAGCATAGCGGTGGCAGTGTATTTGGTCTAATGCCTTTCGACTACCCGCCGCCGTCTTCAGATGTAGATACTAAATTATACAAATTAAATAATCAACTGGATACCGTATGGACAAAGAAATATGGAGGAAGCAAAAAAGATGATGCGGAATTCATTTATGAATTACCGAATGGTCATTTGCTAATTTGTGGTACTACAAATAGTAAAGATGGAGATGTTTCTTATGCGCATACGTATATGTTTTATGAAATATGGTTATTAGAAGTTGATACAATGGGAACAATTATTAAAGGCAGAACCTTTGGCGGAAGTAATGGTAGTGGTTTGTGGAATGTGATGGTCAGTAGTGATGGTAAGATTTATATGTGTGGAGAAACACTGGCGAATGATTATGATTTTACCCATGTTAATTTTGGGACATTCGATTCAGATGCTTGGATAGCTAAATTAGATACGGCATTTAATTTAATTTGGGTAAAAGCCTTTACAGGAAATAGTGATGAAGGTGCTACAGCAATAGAAGAAGTAAGCCCAAATAGATTAATCGTAGGTATAACTACAGAAGCTACAAACGCTGAAATGGCAGGTGCACAAGCAAAGGGTGGAGTAGATTTATTGGCAATGTATATTGATAGCAGTGGTAATGAGATTTGGAAAAAAAGGTATGGCGGAAAAGGCGGTGATGGGTCAGGCAAAATATGTGTAGATACAGTTTCTAAGACTATTTTTTTTGTAGGTCCTAGCCGTTCAGGCGAGGGTGATATTACTTACCATACAAGCACTTGGAGCAATTTTCCAAATGATTCATTTGACTATAATCGGGATTGTTGGGTTTTGAAAATAGATACCGTGGGTACGATTTTAGGATCTAAAGTGTATGGCGAAATATACTCGCCGCAAGGTGATTTATTTATTACAGATGCTATATTGTATGAAGGAAATATTTGGGTAGTTGGGAATTCTCAAGGTGGAGGTGGTGATATGGCACCTGATAATGATGGACCTTATGATAATGGTTGGATTGGGATGATAGACACAAGCCAGACTAAATTAATAGGGGCGTATACCATTACAGGCATTAATGATGATTATCCTAGGGATTTTTTTATCTACAATAATTCATTAGCTATTGGTGGATTTTCATTCTCCTACACATTTAGTTGCGATACTACAATTGAATTTGGATTCATACTAAATTTGGGAGATGCACCACTTGGTATAAATGAAATCAATAAAGAAAATAATGCCGATATCTTTACTCTTTATCCCAATCCTTCTGATAAGGCAGTGCATATAAAACTGAATGAAAAATATAAATCAGAAAAATACTCACTACAAATTTATACTGCAGAAGGCAAAAATATAATGAGTCAAAAAGGAAATGCAGAAACCGTAAGTTTGGATTGTAGTATTTGGGTAACAGGAACTTATTATGTAACTATAGAATTAGGGAGTGGGCTAAAAGAAACGGTGTCGTTTAATAAACTATAATTGAAAATCGAAAGTTTCGAGTATAAATTATTCATTATATAGCGTACAGAGTTTTGTGGGTACTTACTTCTCCTGAAATTTTCTATCTTCCATTGATTCGATTATCTAATAAGTCACATCGACTGTTCTGTTAATAGTAAATCCTTATTCAATAATTATTTCCAATTTCAATGGGTCTTGTCTGCTATCCCAAAAATCAAGTATTCTAATTCTATTGCCATCAATGCAATAAATCAAAAAGTAGTGCAAAATAATTTCTACTCGCGTATCTAATCTATCTGTAGGTTTACCTATTTGTGGGAAAACTGTAATCGTATTTATTGCTTCACCAATAAGTCTACGAAGTTTTAAGCTATAGGCCGTTGACTGATTATTCGAATTCCAATATTTGAAAATTTCATTTCTATTTTTGATGGCGGTTTTTGACCAAACTACTTTAACCATTCATCTAAATCTATTTCTGATTGCTCATGTGTCACAAAATCTCCCTTATCCATTTCCAAATCAATTGCGTCTAAGGAGGCTCTTTGCAATTTACTAAAAACATACCCTTTTGTTTCTACACTAGTCATTTGAAGAATCCTATATGCTTCTTCTAGTATCCTATCGTCATTCACTTCATTCACTTTATCAATGATACTTTTTTTTATTTCAGTGATAGTCATAAAAATATTTTATCAAACTTAATGAAAAATTTTGAAATAAAAATTTAATAATAATCTGATTTTTGCTCAGAAAACATACTTATTTACAAAAAATAAGCACAAACACATCCATCCAAATCACCTACGCAACTGCCTTATTAACCAACTCCGCAGCCTCACTCAAGAGAATAGCACTTTGTACTTTTAAGCCTGATTCTTCAATTAATTTTTTAGCAGCTTCGGCATTGGTTCCTTGTAAGCGTACAATAACCGGTACACGAATTTCGCCAATTGCATGATATGCATCTACAACACCTTGTGCTACACGATCGCAACGAACAATACCGCCGAAAATATTAATTAAAATGGCTTTTACATTTGGGTCTTTTAAAATAATTCGGAACCCAGCTTCAACAGTTGTTGCATTTGCTCCACCGCCTACATCCAAGAAATTAGCTGGTTCACCACCACTTAATTTAATCATGTCCATAGTAGCCATTGCTAAGCCTGCACCATTTACCATACAACCAACATTGCCATCTAATTTTACATAATTTAGATTGCTATCACTAGCTTCCACTTCTGTAGGATCTTCTTCTGATTTATCTCTAAGGTCTACTAAATCTTTATGGCGAATAAGTGCATTGTCTTCCAAATTCATTTTGCAATCCACCGCAAGTATTTTATCATCGCTGGATTTGAATAATGGATTGATTTCCAACATATCGCAATCTAAGCCAACAAAAGCTTTATATAAATTCGTTACAAATTGAATACAATTTTTAAATGCTTCTCCTTGAAGTCCTAAATTAAAAGCAATTTTTCGTGCTTGAAAGGGTTGCAACATGCTACCTGGATTGATCCATTCTTTGAAAATCTTTTCAGGTGTATTGTGTGCTACATCTTCAATATTCATACCGCCTTCCGTACTATACATGAAGACATATTTTTTAGTAGTTCGATCCAATAAAATAGAAAGATAAAATTCTTTCGTTGGATTTGGTCCATCATAATAGGCATCTTCAGCTACAAAAAGCCGATTCACTTTTTTACCTTGATTGCCAGTTTGAATAGTCACCAAGGTATTGCCCAACATGTTAACAGCTACTGTAGTCGCTAGTTCCAAGCTTTTCACTACTTGAACACCATGTTGTTCTGGCACTTCAATATAAGTTCCTTTTCCTCTACCACCTGCATGGATTTGTGCTTTAATGACAACAAATTTAGAATTTGTTTTTTCACTAGTTGCAGTATATGCAGCCGCAACTTCTTCCACTGTGGTGCATACAATTCCATTTTGTACAGGTACATTGTATCTCTTCAATAATTCTTTGGCTTGATATTCGTGTAAGTTCATATTCGTTTTAAAAATTGTGCAAACATAGTTTTGAAAAATTTAAAAGACGAAGTTGTTTTGTATTATTTTAAGAAATTTAGCCAATACTATTTGGAATAGGAGAGTGTAATCCCTTTGTTGCATTGTATAATTTACACAGAACTTAGATAGACTTCATGATTTAACAATATTAGCCTTATATTTGCTCAACTATATATGGATTATACCCTTTTGATATATGTGTTTGGCGCTTTTCTAGCTTCCCTAGTTACGCAATACTTAGTGATTGACTTGTCGCATAAAAAAGGAATTTTCATCGACGACCATACTTTAGATCTCCCGCAAAAATTACACAGCGAACCAACACCACGTATCGGCGGCTTGGGTATTTTTGTTTCGATCCTATTCATGGCAAGAGATTTAGAACTAGGCTTATACATTATACTTTGTATCATTCCTGCTTTTCTTTCTGGATTTTTAGAAGATTTATTTGCCAAAATTTCTCCTTTACGTCGCTTACTCATCATGAGCGTATCTGGCTTCATGGCAATCTATTTGATTGATGCCGTTGTATTAGATTTTGGAATTTTTCATGTTCCTTATGTAGTTGGCGTTTTGATAACGATGGTTGCCATTTTAGGATTGATTAATGGTACTAACTTGATTGATGGTTTTAATGGCTTGTCCTCAGGCGTTTGCTTCCTCATTTTTGCGACTTATTTTATAGTCAGTCTTAAGGTTGGAGATTCTGGAATGGCTTATATTTCCTTGGTATGTATGGCTTCCTTATTGGGTTTTTTACTTTTTAATTTCCCTTCCGGAAAAATATTTTTAGGCGATGGAGGTGCATACAGTTTAGGATTTTTATTGGCGGTCATGTCTATCATGATAGTCAAAAGAAGTATGACCCGTGATGATATCTTAGATATTTCCCCGTGGTTTGCATTGGTTAGTTTAATCTATCCAGTTTGGGAAGTCATATTCTCCTTTACACGCAGAACCTTAGTGCATCGCCAATCCCCATTTCATCCGGATTCCAAACATTTTCATCAACTGATTTACCGCAGTATTGCCAAACAAAACAATCCCTTGACAACCATTTATATTTTCCCTATCGTCATCCTATTCAATACACTTGCTATTTATTTTTACAATAATACTACAGCATTAATTTTGATAACGTTGGTCTTTATCACCTGTTACACTATATTCTATTTTATCTATTCACGTCGAGAATTTTCAGACAATAAGGCTAATAATTTATCTTAATTGAATACATTTGCGGCTCCAAAAATTAGAATCCGTATGTATAATCAACTTTTGAATAAAGAAAATAAATTAGCCGTTATTGGACTTGGTTATGTCGGGTTACCTATTGCCTTAGAATTCTCTAAAACACTCTCTGTTATTGGCTTTGATATTCATGCAAAACGCTTGGAAATGATGAAGAATAGAATAGATCCGAGTAATGAATTAGAGCCCGAGGCATTTGATGGTTGTGATATTGAATTTACGGATTCATTGGAAAAATTAAAGGAAGCTCATTTTTATGTGGTTGCTGTTCCTACACCCGTAGATAAGCATAATGTACCAGATTTGAAGCCTGTTTTGAAAGCTTCAGAAACCATAGGAAAGGTAATAAAAAAAGGGGATTATGTAGTTTTTGAATCAACGGTTTACCCAGGTTGTACAGAAGAAGATTGCTTGCCAGTAATCGAAAAAATTTCTGGATTAAAAGCTATAACTGATTTTAAAATTGGTTATTCGCCAGAGAGAATCAATCCAGGAGATAAGGAACATACTTTGCAAAATGTAATTAAAGTGGTTTCAGGTTGCGACGCTGAATCTTTGGATGACATTGCAAAGACATATGAATTAGTTGTGAAAGCTGGTGTTCATCGTGCTTCGAGTATTAAAGTTGCAGAAGCGGCAAAAATTATTGAAAACACACAACGCGATTTGAATATTGCCTTGATGAATGAGTTGTCTATTATTTTTAATAAACTTGGTATTAATACCTATGAAGTTTTAGAAGCAGCAGGTACCAAATGGAATTTTTTGAAATTTTTTCCAGGTTTAGTCGGTGGCCATTGCATTGGCGTTGACCCATATTATTTGACGTATAAATCAGAACAGCTCGGTTATAAATCCAGAGTAATTTTATCTGGTAGAATTATCAATGATGAAATGGCTGGTTATGTAGCAAAGAAAACCATACAAGCTATTATTAAGTCCGGAAATGATATTTCAAAATCTAAGGTATTAGTTATGGGAACTACTTTTAAAGAAAATGTTTCTGATATTCGAAATTCAAAAGTGGCAGATTTAATTCATGAATTAAAAGGCTATAGTGTGCAAGTAGAAGTGGTAGACCCACTAGCAGACAATACAGAATTAGAGCATGAGTATGGATATTCTTTAGTAACGGAGTTAGGAACTAATTATAGTGCCATCATCTTAGCGGTAAATCACCACGAGTACAGCAATTTGGGTTTAGACTTTTTTCAAAAAATTTCTAATCCAGATACCTTGATTGTGGATTTGAAAGGAACTTACCGAAATAAATTACAAGGAATGAAGTATTGGAGCCTGTAGATTTAATGCTAAATGGTTAATGCTTAATAGTAAATGAAAGTTTCATTCCTCATTCCGCATTAACCATTTCCGAATTACAATTCAGCATTAATTATTTATAACAAGTTTCTGTGTCAACACAGCATTTCCAATTTTGCAGGTTACTGCATAATTACCGGATGCTAATGCGCTGATAGGAAGCATTTCATTATGTTGGCCAGCTTTCATATTTGCAAAATGAAATTCTCCAATTTGTTTGCCTAACATATCTGTAATAAAAATAGACACATCGGAAGAAGTTTGTAATTCGAATTGTATAGAACAATTATTTTTTGTTGGATTTGGATAAATGACCATGGATGAATGATGCGTTGGATCAGCATTGATACCCACTGTACCTTGTCCCCAAAAAGTTGTACTTGTTGGCGTGAAATTTCCAGCTACATCATTTCCGTTGACTTGCAATACAGGTACTTTTTTAGTACTACCAAGCCATTTATATTCTATTGGATTAGAAGGGAAACCAATTGGAAAAAGGGAAGTGATCAATGAATCCATGCGGGTAATATTTGAAACCACACGAAGCACACTAAATGAACCAGCAGGTGTATCCATAGTTCCCCAAGCATCAACTATGTTTACTCTCTTTTGATTTCTTTTTACTTGGACGGTTCCAATGGGTGCAGGCAATGGCAATGAAATATCAAAAGCGGAATTTGAACTATCCGTATTGCCAAAAGCAATTGGAAAACGATAAATAACATCTGGTGAAGAATATACAGCTGGTAATGGAACCCCGGTTGTACTTGGTGGTATGGTTATATTACCGCCAAACCCTTTTATTTCTAATCGAGAATCGGAAGCAGCATAATTATAATATTCAAATGCATCCGTAAGTGCGCCACCTACAATATTACCTCCATTTAATAAAGGTTGTGCATAATCACAAGAAAGAAATGCCAATTGAAAAATAAGTGGTGTTGAACTCATCGGCACAAAGCTTTGAAAAGCAGTTGTTCCAGTTAATGCGGTTTCACTCCATGATTGATTAGCACCATTCGTATTTTGTGCATTGGTTGAAGCACCAGCAACCACATTGGTATACAAAACACTGTCTGGCAAAGGGCTTGAAGAAGTTGGTCTTGGAAAGTCAGCACGTGTAAGTGTAATTTGGGCTTGCATTAAAAATGGCAATACAAGTAATGAAATCGTAAAAAGTTTTTTCATGAATTTTATTTTAAAAAGTAAATATACATTTAGTTTGTAAAAAATGGGTTTTATTCTAATGCCTCATATCACCGCAACCCATTTTCTATTTACAATAATGAGTACCGTTTGAACTGCAACTATCCTCGATTTTTCGGCAAATTTTTATACAGAAAATAAGAAACGAAAAAGCTGTTAAGAAAAGACTTGAATATTTTTTAAAATTAATTTTGGTTCTTAGACATAAACGTATACATTTGCGTCCCAAAACTGTAAAACTATATATGTTAATCATTGATTCAAAAGATTGCGAAAGCATAGACAAAGCCTTAAAAAAGTATAAAAAGAAATTTGAAAAGGCACATATCTTAATACAACTAAGAGATCGCCAATCTTATACTAAAAAATCTGTTAGAAACAGAATGCAAGTATTAAAAGCAGTTTATAAGCAACAAATCCAAGCTGGGATTATTGAGCCAGCAAGATAGGTTGTATATTTACCTATTTAGCTGAAGATGAAATATATTTCAGAATTTATAGGTTATATTCAAAACGAAAAACGATATTCTAAACATACTGTTCAAGCTTACGAAAGTGATCTTGAACAGTTTTTTTTGTTTATTAAATCCGAATACAACACGGATGAATTAGATAAACTAACGCATAGCCAAATTCGAAGTTGGCTTGCTGATATTAGACAAAAAGATATTCAGCCGAAATCGATTAATCGTAAAATTTCTACACTTAAATCCTTCTACCGTTTTGCATTGAAGAAACAATATGTCTCTTCTTCCCCAATGTCAAAAATAACTTCCCCCAAGAATCCGAAAAGGCTGCCTGTATTTGTCAGCGAAACCCAAATGGATACTCTCGTTCGACATGTAGATTTTACGGATGATTTTACTGGAAAGACAGAACGATTAATCCTAGAATTACTTTACCAAACAGGCATGCGAAGAGCTGAACTTCTTGGGTTGGAGGTTTCAAAAATAGATTTCGCCAATAGTACAGTGAAAGTAGTTGGCAAAGGGAATAAAGAAAGAATTATTCCAATTGCACAGGAATTGGTTTTACAAATTAAAGAATATATTAAAGATAGAAGTGAACATCTTCAAGACGAGCATAATGTATTATTAATCTTGCAGTCTGGCGCACCTCTTTATCCAAAGTTTATACATCGTGTAGTTACGAAGTATATTGGTTTGGTTAGCACGAATGAGAAAAAGAGTCCGCACGTATTGCGACATACCTTTGCCACCCATCTGTTGAATCAAGGTGCGGATTTAAATGCAGTGAAAGAATTATTAGGCCATGCAAGTTTAGCTGCAACACAAATTTATACCCATAATACCATTGAGAAATTAAAAGAGGTTCATCGAAAAGCACATCCCAAAGCCTAGATCAAAGAAGTGTACATTAATTTTTAGCCACACATCCAAATTACTTTATTCTCTTCTAATCGCTAAATAAATAAGAGTATATTTGTCACTCATGAAAGTTACTTTTTTAGGCACGGGTACTTCGCAAGGTGTTCCAATTATTGGATGTCAATGTGCGATTTGTCTATCGACTGATGCCAAGGATAAACGTTTACGAACTTCCATATTGATTGAATCAGATACTACAACAGTAGTCATAGATAGTGGCCCAGATTTTAGACAACAATTACTAAGAGCAGATGTTAGAAAGCTGGATGGTTTAGTGTTTACCCATTCGCATAAAGACCATTTAGCAGGAATGGACGACATCAGGGCGTTCAATTATTTACAACAAAAACCAGTAGATATTTATGCCAGCACTTTTACCCAGACCATCATAAAAAGTGAATTTCCTTACATTTTTTCAGGCAATAATTATCCTGGTATTCCTGAAATAAATATGCACACTATTTCTAAAAATGAAATCTTTCAGATCGGAGATATTGTATTAAGTCCAATTGAAGTAATGCATTATAAAATGCCAGTTATAGGGTTTAGAATCAATGATTTTACCTATATCACAGATGCTAATTTTATTGACGATACAGAAATAAAAAAAATAGAAGGGTCTACCTGTTTGGTGCTGAACGCACTAAGAAAAGAGACGCACATTTCTCATTTTACTTTGGAAGAAGCAATTACTGTTTCACAAAAAATAAAACCCCAACAAACTTATTTTACGCATATTAGCCACCAACTTGGGTTTCATGAACATGTAGAAGAAGAATTACCTGAAGGAATTAATTTAGCGTACGATATGCTTTCAATAGAAATATAATTTTTATATTTTCACACCCTAAACTATAAGTTATGGATTCCAAACATAAACCAAATATCAATGTATCGTATTCATACAATCCATTGGAGGAAACCTTAGCCTATTCCTTACAAAAGAAATCGGTATTTATTGGCATCCCAAAAGAGAATTCATTTCAAGAAAATAGAATTTCATTGACGCCGCAAGCTGTAGCTGTATTGGTGAGTAATGGCAATCGGGTAGTGGTGGAATCTAATGCAGGTATTGCTTCTTCTTTTCTGGATACAGAATATTCCGAAGCTGGCGCTCAAATTGTACATAGTAAGTTGGAAGTTTTTAAGGCAGATTTAATTTTAAAAACTGCCCCTATTTCAACAGAAGAATTGGAATTATTACAGAAAGATCAAATAATATTTTCTCCTATCCATTTACCTTCATTGAGCAAAGAGCATTTATTGACTTACTTAGAAAAGCAAATAATCGGAATTGCTTTAGGTAATATCAAAGATGAAGCGGGCAATTATCCAATCATACGCTCCATGAGCCAAATTGCAGGAATTTACGCCATGCAAATTGCATCTAAATATTTAAGTAATAACCATCAAGGGAAAGGAATATTGATGGGTGGTATCGCTGGTGTGCCTCCCGCCAATGTGGTGATTATTGGCGCAGGAATGGTAGGTGAATATGCAGCACGAACTGCTTTGGGCTGTGGTGCGCAAGTCAAAATATTTGATAATAATATTTACCGTTTAATTCGTTTACAAAGAAGTTTAGGTCAAGGTGTTTTTACGTCAGTATTAGATCCTATCCAATTAGTTAAAGCACTAGCTGATGCTGATGTTGCCATTGGTGCACTAAAACCAAATAAAGGGGTAGTTCCAATGGTTGTTACAGAAAGCATGGTTGAGAAAATGAAATCTGGTGCTGTCATCATAGATATTAGCATAGATAATGGTGGTTGCTTTGAAACATCTTCTATCACTTCACATGAAGATCCCGTTTTTTTGAAACATGATGTGATTCATTATTGTGTACCCAATATGGCTTCTGGTGTTTCGCATACCGCGTCTACAGCCATTAGTAATATTTTGATGCCTTTGATTCTTTCATGCTCAGAATCTGTGGGTGGTTCAGGTAATTTTATCCAACATAAACCAGGATTAGTAGAAGCAACTTATGCTTTCAAAGGGAAATTGACCAGTAGAATTTTGTCTCAAAAATTTGACATAAAATTTACAGACTTAAAATTAATTTTAGCCTCAAATTTATAAAGCATCATGCCGAATCACAGAAAAAATAAAACAATGGCTGGCTATCATATTCTCATGATACTTTCTGCAGTTGATTTTAGATTCCATATTGAGGAAGAAAAAATAATCCGAGAATTTTTGTTTCAAGAATTTCCATTTAGAATTAATTTAGATAATGAAATTGCGCATATTAGCAATTTAAGGCACGACGAATGGATGCCACATTTTCAAAAATGTATTGATGATTTTCATGATGATGCAACTGAAGAAGAAAGAAATAGTTTGCTCAAATTTGCGTTGTATCTCGCTAAAGCGGATAAGGTAATTACCAATGAAGAAAATGAATATTTACAATTATTATTTAATTCATTCGATGTAGAAAGAGAATAATAGCGGTCAATAGTATTGCAACTACAAAATTCTTTTCATCACATTATAAATGATATGTGGCTTGCCCAAAGTGTAAAAGTGAACAACTGGCGCACCCGAATCGATTAAATCTTTCGTTTGTTGATATAGCCATTCCTCACCTACTTTTTCACTATCTTTATCGTTATTACATTTCATCATTTCAATTGCTAAATCATTCGGAATATCTACATGAAACAAAGATGGAATACCTGATAATTGTTTTTTAGAAGTGATAGGTTTCAATCCTGGTATGATTGGCACGTCCACATTTTCTTCTCTACATTTTTTGACGAATGCATGATATTTTGAATTGTCGAAAAACATTTGTGTTGTGATATAATCTGCTCCAGCTTCAATCTTATTTTTTAAATACATCATATCCAAATCCGGATTGGGGCTTTCATAATGCTTTTCTGGATAACCAGCCACACCAATACAAAAGTCTGTTTTGACACCATCCGCAATTTCTTCTTCTACATATTGCCCTCTATTTAATTTTTCAATTTGCTTGACTAAATCAATAGCATAATGATGACCATGAGGATCGGGCTGAAAATATTTTTCATTTTTTGGTGGGTCGCCACGAAGTGCTAATACATTATCTATTCCTAAAAAATTTAAATCAATCAATGCATTTTCTGTTTCATCCATAGAGAAACCACCGCAAATCAAATGAGGCACTGCATCCACTTTATAGTGATTCATAATAGCCGCACAAATGCCCACGGTACCTGGTCGTTTGCGAATATCTATACGATCAAAAGTACCATTCGCTTTACGTTTAAATATTTGTTCAGAACGGTGATACGTTACATTAATAAAAGAAGGATTAAATTCCATTAATGGGTCTAATACACCAAATAATGATTCTATACTTTTCCCTTTTACTGGTGGAAGTACTTCAAATGAAAAAAGAGTCTTGCCTTTTGCTTGTTGAATATGTTCTGTTACCTTCATTTGTTTGTTTTTGCAGAATGAACGAATGCCTTATGCATACTGAAAATCAATATTAATAATTAAAATTTGAAATTATAAGTTACACTTGGCAATATTGGAAATATAGAGACTTGTTTTACTTTTAATTTCACGCCGTTGGTGGAAGAAACACCACCTTGTAAATCAATATACACTAAGTAAGGATTTTTTCTATTGTACACATTGTAAATGGAAAATACCCAACTTCCTTTTCGTCTTTTGGTACTATTTGGTTTTGGTGTATAAGTTGCGCCTAAGTCAAGACGATGATAGGGTGGTAGTGAATAATTATTGATTTCATCTATGTCTTGATACAGCTCACCATTGATAATATATAAGCTAGAAGGTAAGGTGACTCTATTGCCAGAACCAAATACCCACACGCCCGACAAGGTCCATTTTTTATTGACTTCATACGTAGAAGTTAGAGATATATTATGGCGTTGATCGTATTTAGATAAGTATCGATTGCCTAAATTTAGTTGCTTAAAATCACGATAAGTCCATGATAAAGTATAGCCTAACCAACCTGTCCATTTGCCTTTTGTTTTATTGATAAAAAATTCTGCGCCATAAGCATAACCTCTTCCAAATACAAAATCATAATCAACATCTCGCAAAGACGAAGGCGTATATCCTTCTCTATATTCAACTAAATTTTGCATATTCTTGTAGTATACTTCGACGGAAGTTTCTACTTTATTGCTTAAGAAATTTTTAAAATAGCCCAAACTGCATTGCCATGCCATTTGCGGCTTTACAAAATAAGTACTTGGACTCCAAATATCTGTAGGTAGCGTAGAGCCGTTATTTGTCACTAGATGTAAATATTGATACGTTTTAGAAATACTGCCCTTGATAGAAGACAAGTCATTGATGGTATATCGAATATTAAATCTTGGTTCCCAACCTCCATAAGATGCAGCAATTGCACCAGAGCCATAGACGGTACTGTCCGCTTTATTATTATTGCTGTCAAAAGTATATCTCGAATAAGGTCCAGTTTGTAAAAATCGAGAATAACGTATACCCGCATTTATTTTAATTCGGCTCCCTAAATCAAATTCATCTGATAAATAAACACCGAGTTCATGCGCGTATTTTTTGAAGGATTGATCTGGACTAAATTCAACACCAGCGGTTTCGCCAGAGACTGTGCTTGGTGTAAAAGTGTGATAAGTATAAATGCCACCAACTTTAAAGTTATGATTGAATTTACTAAAATAATCCATGTCAAATTTTCCACTCCAGTCTTTTATCCCAGAATAGAATTTTACTTTGAAATCATTCTGATTCGCATTGAAGGTAAAATTATAATCATTGTACAGCAAGGTCGTGTTCATAAAAAGTTTATTCGTAAACTCATGATTCCAACGAAGTGTTGCTGTTCTATTTCCCCAAGGTACATTTACACTAAATGTCCTTTCCTTGTTTCTATAAGAGAATACATCTTTGCCAAAATAAGTACTTAAATAAAGTCTGTCTTTGCTACGAATAATATAATTCATCTTGGCATTCACATCATAGAAATAATAACCCGAGCCATTCAATTTCCCTTTACTATCAAAGGCCTTTGCCAATGCATCGATATAGGTACGACGGGCACTGATCATGAATGAAGCTTTGTCTTTCACGATAGGTCCTTGAATGGAAAGCCTTGAAGCAATTAAACCGATACCACCATCCAATTGATATTTTTTATTGTTGCCTTCTTTCATACTAACATCTACAACAGAGGATAATCTACCACCATAATTAGCAGGAGCACCACCTTTTATTAAAGTAACGTTTTTGATTGCATCTCCATTAAAAACAGAAAAGAAACCAAATAAATGACCGGTATTATATACCACAGCATCATCCAATAAAATTAAATTCTGATCTGGTCCACCACCACGTACATAAAATCCGCTTTGTCCTTCACCAGCTGAACTCACACCTGGTAACAATTGTAAGGTTTTGAGTACATCTACTTCACCCATCAACACAGGAAGTTTTTTGATATTTTCCATCGATAATTGATGAACCCCCATTTCCGTACTTTTTACGTTTTCGTCTTTTCTTCTATCCTTAATGACAATCTCTTTCGACAAAATACTTTTAAGCAGTAGGTCGACATCTAATTTTTTATCTTCCGATAAATCTACTGTGATCAACTGCATTTCATAACCCAAATAAGAAATTTTCAAAGTATACTTTCCTTTTGGCATGGTCAAAGAATAAAAACCATAGCTGTTTGCATTCACGCCTCGCTTTAATTCAACAATACCAATGGTTGCAGAAGGTAAATTTTCGCCACTATTCGCATCTCGAATATGACCACTAATGGTGATTTTATCATTTTGAGAAAAGCCAGAAATGGAAATAAAAAATAGAAATACGAAGAAAGGGATAAATTGAATTTTCATATAAAGTATAAAGTCGGCGCAATTTACAGCAAGAATATGAAACCAAAAATTAAAGTGAATGCCGAATCATTTAATTCAAATCTCTGTCCGTTTTTTAGCCTAAAAAATTATAAAGATTTGGCTATTCAAGCAGCAGAGACAATGTATGTAAAGGTCTGATTTTTCTTTCGTTTAAGAAAAAATTGGAGAAATATGGATAGGCATTGAATGTTCCATTAATCCTGTATTTATAGACTTCCTTTTTTCATTGTCGTCCAAAATTTCTATATGATTCACATCTATATTTAGTTCTTTTTGTGTGCGGTAATTATGCATAGGAACTGTTGGTCTTAAAAATAAATCTAAAATATTAATAGATGGATACAATCCTAAGAAACTTTTACATTGCAGATAAACAGGGTATAAACGAACAATGCGTTTATCAGATGAATTGTATTTGATGAATTGTGCTAAATCACTAAGCGTATCGAAAGCATCATAATGATTAATTGCTTGATATTGAATAGAACATAAAATAATTTTGGCTAATGCAGCAGTAGTGATGGAATAAATTGGAATGGATGATTTTTTCGGAATTAAATATTGGTTTTCAGATTCGTTATAAAACAAATTTTGCAGATTATGTATTTGTAAGCTTGGATTATTAATGCCTTGCACATTCAAAATAGTACAAGGAATACCAGCCTGCAAAAACATTTGCTCAACCATTGCTTTATGTTGTAAAAAAAGATTATCCGAATTAATATAAACACCTGGATAGCTAATTAAAACTAGTTGTTTAATATTCGATTCTTGCACGACATTCAGTAATTTTTTTACCGCTGCAATTTCTTGTTGAAATGAGCTAATATGGGAATAGTGTTCTAATTTTTGAAAACTGTAAAGAAGCGTTTCATTTGAATTGGATTGAAGTGCTTTTTCTACATACTCTATATCCTGCAATCTCTCAGTAGATATTTGCGAAACAGATGTATCTTGTGCTAACTTATTGTATAAATCTAATTCTACAGGACTAAATGAATGTACGTAAAGCATCTTAATTATTTGTACTACAAAATTAGTTTTGCTTTATGAATTCAATATGAATTTAAGATGACAAAATTGTTAAGCCTTTTTAGAAGTTAGTATTGAGTAGTTAGTAGTTAGAAAATTTGAAAATTAGTTAATTTGAAGATTTGAAAAGACATAAAGGATTTGGTTGTTAGGGGTAATTTCTTAGAAATTTTGCCTATTCCATTTGGAATTTGGGATTTGCAATTTTGGAATTTAAATCAATAATGTTTAATACCCATCATACTGGTAAAGCTTAACTCCTTATGTAATTGTTTGATCAATCCATCAGCTAAACCAATTTGCGGAACCATAATTTCCTCCATATTTCCCCAACGCATGATATTCGTATAAATCAATAAGGCAGGCACTATTACATCCGCTCTATCTTCGCGAAAACCATATTTATGAATTCGTTCGACAACACTTAAGGGGCTCATTTCTTTATAGTATTCACGTAATGCTTCCAAAAGTAATGGCTTACCCGCTTTCTTTTTAGAAATGGAAAATATTTTATTGATATTACCACCTGTTCCAATTGCAACAAGAGGAGAAAATTGTTTGATGTTAGATTTTAAAAAGTATTTAATTTCATCCCAAACTTCCTCGTCAATTTGTTCTTTTAAAATCCGTATGGTGCCTATATTGAATGATCGTTTGACGATATTGCTTTTTTTACTATAGAAAGTAAGTTCCGTACTACCACCACCAACATCAATATATAAATAAGCATTTTTTGTGTCCATCGTTTCAGCTTGGTGGGTATCGTATAGTATTTCTGCTTCGGTACTACCGGATATGACTTCTATGTTGATACCTGTTTGACTAAATACAGCTTCCACTATATTGGTCGAATTCCTTGCATCACGCATAGCGGAAGTTGCGCAAACCTTTAAACGATGCACACCGTAAACATTCAACAAATGATTAAAAGCCTTCATTGTCTCAATTAGTTGCGCTTCCTTTTTAGCTGAAATAATTCCAGTTTCAAAAACATCAAAGCCTAAACGTATTGGGACTCTTACAAGATTTACTTTTGTAAAGTCCAAACTACCATCTGTATAGGTAGTAATATCATTAATTAATAATCGTACGGCATTGGATCCAATATCAATGGCAGCTAATCGCATGGTAAAGAAATATGATGCAAGATAATCAGTAGTTTTTAGCCTTCAAAAAATTATATATTTCAACCTGAGAACGAATAGAATTTTCTGCTGGTTTTTTAATGACATATTCATTCTTTTGTTCGTTGTCTAATTGACGTGCTTTAACATTTTCAGATAATTGAATGTTTAAAATTTGGATTAGTTCTTCCTTGCAAGTTTTGTCAAAAATCGGTGTGGTAGCTTCTATTCGATAATCTAAATTTCGAATCATCCAATCGGCACTCGATAAATAAACATCTTCTTGACCTTTGTTGTAAAAATAAAAAAGTCGCGCATGCTCTAAATATTCATCCACAATACTAATGGCTTTCATTGGCGTTTTCCACTTTGCATTTTCGGTCAATACACAACAAATACCTCGAATTATTAATTGAATATTGACTTTATGATTGGCAGCTTGATACAATTCATGGATTAGTTTATCATCAGAAAGGCTATTCAATTTAATAATTAATGAAGCCCCATTTTTACTATGTTGTATTTCATTCACAATTTTAGAAATGAAAAATTTCCTTGTATTTGTTGGAGAAACGATCAACGTTTTACATTGCTGCAAAAAATGAAGCATCTGTGGGTTTTCCAAATATTTGAACATTCGATTAATATCCGAAACTATTCGTTTATCTGCAGTCAATAAACAATGATCGCTATAAAAATTGGCGGTGGTTTCATTTAAATTTCCAGTGCTTACAAAACCATAATAACGCAATGTCTTGGCTATACGTTTCGCAATCAAACACAATTTAGCGTGAACTTTTTGATGGGGCAATCCTACTAAAACTTGTACACCTTCTTCTTCTAAAAGACGTTTCCATTTCATGTTTGCTTCTTCATCAAAACGAGCCCTTAATTCCATTACCACCGTCACTTTTTTCCCATTTCTTACGGCATTAATCAATGCATTTACAATTTTGGAATCTTTGGCTAAGCGGTAACAAGTAATTTTAATACTCTCTACAAACGGGTCTATCGCTGCTTCTCGTAATAAATCAATAATGGAATCGAAACTATGATACGGAAAATGTAACATCACATCTCGTTGATTCAATACATCTAAGATGCGAACTGGTTGCGTGAATAATGGATGTACAAATGGTTTTTTTCTTGTTATTCTTTTGTCGAAAACCTCCATCGGAAAATCCATGAAGTCTTTAAAATTATGGATGCGATTGCCAGAAATTAAATGGTCTTTTTTGGTGAGGTTGAGTAATTTAATCAAATAATCTAATAAGTTTTTTTGAATAGCCTTATCATACACCAAACGAACTGCTTTTCCTTTTTTTCTATTTTTTAAACCTTTTTCTATGCTGGAAATTAAATCAGATTGAATATCATTATCCATGTCTAATTCTGCATCTCTAGTCACTTTAATAATATACCCTTCAAATAAATCAAACCCAAATTGTGTAAACAAACTAGGCAAGCAAAAGCGAATGACATCCTCTAATAGGATAATACACCTTTCATTTTTGGCACTTGGTAATATTAAAAATCTTGGTAACGTTTGTGTAGGCACCTCAATTAATGAATAACTATTCATGAAAGAATTTTGACTATGCGATAAGGTACAAGCAAGATAAATGGACTTGTCTTGTAACAATGGTAGTTCTGGAATACTTTCAATCATTAAGGGATGTAAATTCGTCCTTACTTTTTCATTGAAATATTGCTGTACAAATTCTTTCTGAAGTTTCGTAATTTGTTTTTCTGTTACGATGGTAATCTTCTTTTTTTTGAGCTCAACTAAAATGGTTGCGTAAATCCGATCAAACTCCTTTTGTTGTGCTAATAAATTAAATTGGATTTCTTTCAGAATATTGGAAGGCTTAGATTCCAAATACATTTTTGCTTTATTGCCGAATTGCAACATCCGATTAAGGGCGCCAACTCGAACTCGAAAGAATTCATCTAAATTATTGGAAAAAATACCTAAAAATCGTAATCTTTCTGAAAGGGGAACTGTTGGATCATTCGCCTCTTGCAATACTCGAGCATTAAAGGCAAGCCAACTTATATCACGAACAATTTTGGGTGGTTGCTTTTTGGAATTCATATTTATCGAGCGAAGATAAAACACAGATTATTTTTTTAATGTTAAGTTTTTCGAGGTGGAATAAGAATAGAAATACTATTTTTACCCGATGAAGAAAATCTGTTTAGCCCTTGCTAGTGTTAGCATGTTGTATGCTTGTAACGATGCCGAAAATGCTAGAAAAAAAACAATGAAAATTTACACATTGGATTCTCTGCATTTTCAAATAGAAGCCCCAATGTCATGGAAAGCTAGTCAAAATAAAAATGAACCGAATGCGGTTACTTTCTTTGAGAATTTAGAAAATGGAACTGATAAATTTGAAGAAAATATTTCCATTTGGTACGAAAGTTTACCATTAGCTATCGCTGATTCTACCTATGCAAAAGCAGCAGTTACGCAATTGAAAATTACAAATCCAAGCATTGACATTTCAAGTATTTCGAAGAAGAAGATTGGCGAGAATAATTTTCATGTTTTTCAATTTAATTTTACCAGACCTGATAGTAGCCATTACACTGTGCAAGGTTATACTTGCTTGAAGGGTTTACACGGATATAATTTTATTTGTACCAGCGACCAACAACAAATGTCTGCACACCAAGCTGTTTTTGATTCTATACTTACTACATTCAAACCGCTATAAACATGAAATATTTAGCCTTAGGAGATAGTTACACTATAGGTGAGCTTGTACCTTCAAATCAAAATTTTCCGAATCAAGTGGTAAGCTTATTGCAGGAAAAAGGAAAGGATTGTCGCTTAGATAAATTGATTGCAGTAACAGGATGGACTACCGATGAATTGGCCATAGCCATAGAAAAGGATAGACCTGCATTTGATTATGATATCGTTACTTTATTGATAGGTGTGAATAATCAATATCGCGAAAGAAGCCTAGAAGAGTATCGTTGGCAATTTTATACTTTACTATGTCAAGCCATATTATTTGCGAATGGAAATCCGAAACATGTAATCGTATTGTCTATTCCAGATTGGGGACTTACACCTTTCAATACCTCGCGTGATTCGCAATTGACTTCTGCACAAATAGATGCATTCAACGCCATCAATCGATCCATAACTTTTGACTTGGGATGCAATTATATTGATGTGACAAATTCTTCACGCGAACATGCAACGGATAAAAATTTCTTAGCAGAAGACCTGCTGCATTATTCAGCTACTGAATATACTATTTGGGCAAAAAAAGTTGTCGAAACAATTCTAAGCTGGAAAGCGTAATTCCTTTTTATTGAATCGGTAAAGCTTTATTGCTGATACCAATCATGCCTTTCACATTGGTAATTTTATACACTGAAAAGGTTTGATCCGATTCTAAACCATCCCCAAAAATCACTTGTGTAGGGGTAGTTATTTTTACGAATTTATCGGTATACATTTTTTTCAATTTTTCGCTCCAAACTAATTCTTCTGTATGGAGCGTTTCTTTTTTATTATTGCTCACAACCACGCTATCTCTCACTAAGACATTACCAGAATTTTCAAAGTACTTACCATATTTTGCGGTAAGGGTGCTCTTCACGAATAGACTATCATCAAAAAATTCTACCTTAATTCCTTCCTTCATTTCGATATAAGTAGGGTCCGTATTTTCGATATGGATAAATTTTTTGGTATACAATTTTGCTGTTGTATGTCCATCTTTGCTATACAGAATCGTAACCTCTTCAGCACGTTCTGTATTCAACATATTTCTATCTATAGTACTGTGAATTTTCTTTAGGTCATTTTTACATCCAACAAAACATAAAAAAAAGAGGCCGATGCAAAAAAAATAGAACCTACATATTGGCGTATTAATCATAACGGCGTTTGATAAACCATTTGTCGTTGAATGTAAATCCGAAAGAAAAGCGCGTATAATTTTCACTTACTAAACCATTGTCTGTAGTGCCTCTTTTGCCAATTTCAAATGCCGCGTTTATTTGACCAATACTAGAATTTGTTCTACGAATTGGATAGCCAATTCCTAAAGTCGCGCCTGATTTTTTGAGATTCGTATTATTGAATTTAAAAATATCTTGACCAGTATACAATCCAGCTCTGAAAGTCATTTTTTTCCAATAATCTGACACAGAATTAACATCAGGTGTAAAGGCTCCACCTAATTTTATCATATACATATTCGACAAAGAATCCGAATTACCATAAGCGGAATATTTGCTCCAGTCTGATGCAGTTAAATCCATTCCAATTTGCCATTGATCGCCATAGCCAAGTATTACACCAACTCCCCAATTGGATGGGATTTTAATTTTCCCGGTCAAGTTTTTAACACTATCAATTCTACGCACATAATCTGGGCTTGAGATGTCGCCTAAAAAGGATTCCCAATAGGCTTCTTTTTTTGCATTGATAGATTGTGCACCAGAATAAGTAACACCAATTTTCAAGGAATAATTCGTCGATATTTTTTTATGCCATAAAGCACCTACCTGCCAAAACGCGCCACCCATGGTGGTTCTACCGGTTATATTATTAGAAAGTATTTTCAGTGAATCGGTAAATGAAGATTCAGAGGAATTGACTAAGTTACCAAAGTTATAGCCTGTATTAAATCCTACTGATACTTCTCCAAGTTTATAAGCAGCGCCAACATATATTTTTTGTAATCCACCGCCACCATAATAATTATAGTTTACTTTAGATATACCATCAATAGAGTCTGTTTTTGCAAAGCTATATTTAGAGCGAGTTTGAGGTAATAATCCAAAACTGATTCCCATTTTTTTAGAAACAGGTATTCCAATATTCATATACGCGAGTGTAGTTGAACCAGTTCTATTGGAACTATTGTTACTTTTTATTTTCAACAAACTAGCTTCAATACCAATTTGATATGCCGTTAGTTTTAAACCAGTATAAGTAGCTGGATTAACAGGATTAGCAATTAAGGGATTGTCATCTGCAATAGCAATACCACCCATTCCACGGTTAGCAATATTTTCAATTTGTTTTAAATTGCCTAAGCCGTAACGAGAGTAAGGCGAATTTTCTTGGGCTACTATTTTTTGATGTACCGAAAAGGCAAGGACAAAAAGTGTGGTTAATTTAATTGTTTTTTTCCAATATTGCATATAATCCTTTAAACAGAAAGTGAGTGTCGGCAAATATCTTGTTTTTAAGACGGTTTTCAAAAAAAGTAGCATCACCTCCAGTTAAAACACAGTTAATTTTTCCGTACTGGGATTCGAATTGTTCTATCATGCCATCAATCTCAGCTGTGATACCATTGATAGCACCACTTCTCATGGAAGACTCTGTGTCATATCCCAATAATGCCAAGTGGCCTTCTCGAGTAACCAATGGAAGTTTATCTGTATGCTCATGCATAGAAAGCAATCGCATGTGGATACCTGGCGTAATGGCACCACCTCTAAACGCATTATTTTTAGCTAAAAAATTATAGGTAACACAAGTACCAACGGAGATAGCTAAACTGTTTTCACCAGGAAATAATTGGCTAAGAGCAGCAACGCAAGCAAGCCTATCATTACCCAAAGTTTCTGGAGACCCATAAGCATTTAAAAATGGCAAACGAGTGTGGTGATCGAGTATCGTACATTTTGTTTTTTCTTGCAACAAAGTTTCAATTTCAATCGGATGATGAATCACGGAGGAGAGAATTGATTTTTTCGGGCCATGTAAAATTAATATTTTTTCAATCGTGGTAAGCGCATCTTCTACATGAAAGACAAATTTTTCAACTATCTTTTTATCCGCGAAGAGTGCGGCTTTTAATTGGGTATTCCCAAAATCTAAAACAAGTGATGTAGGTGACATGAAAAAGTATTTTATATAGGTTAAATGAAAATTGTA